>JAVHVD010000258.1:0-4288 GCA_032160745.1 Pseudonocardiales bacterium | reverse complement strand
GGCCTCGCATGCGCTGTGCCTCTGGTCGCTCCGCAAGCGTCGCTCATCGCGCGCCCTCGCTTCGCTCGGAGTACGGCCTCGCATGCGCTGTGCCTCTGGTCGCTCCGCAAGCGTCGCTCATCGCGCGCCCTCGCTTCGCTCGGAGTACGGCCTCGCACGCGCTGTGCCCCTGTTCGCTCCGCAAGCGTCGCTCATCCTCAATCCTCTCCCCAGCCCCGGCTCCCGTGCGCCGCCGATCATGCGATCACACCGGCCGACTCGGGTACCTCGAGGTCGATCCACTCATTCTCACTCACCGGGTCGAGTCCGCGCAGAGCGCGCCGGACATTGACGTAGCGCCGGCGGTGCTGAGGGCACGGGCCGTGACTGGACAGCGCCGCGGCGTGGGACGGGGTGATGTAGCCCTTGTGCTGCGCGAAGTCGTACTGCGGCCACTCGTCGTGCATATCCGTCATGATCGCGTCGCGCGTGACCTTGGCCAGGATCGAGGCGGCCGCGATGCACGCGACCGTCGCGTCGCCCTTCCAGACTGCCGTAGACGGCACGCCGAGGCCGCGCACCGGGAAGCCGTCGGTCAACGCGTAGTCGGCCGCCGGGGCGAGCGTGCCCAGCGCGCGGCGCATGCCGGCCAGATTCGCGACATGCAGGCCGTACGCGTCGATCTCGCCAGCCGGGATGACCACGATCGAGTACGCCAGCGCTCGGCGGGTCACCTGCCCGTAGAGCCGCTCCCGGGTAGCGGCGGTGAGCAGCTTCGAGTCGTCCAACCCGTCGATGCGTCCACGGCGTCCGGACGGCAGGATGCAGGCGGCGACGACCAGCGGCCCGGCGCAGGCGCCGCGGCCGGCCTCGTCGGCCCCGGCCACATGCTCGAATCCGGCCCGGGCCAGCGCCGACTCGTACCCGCCCAGCGGGCCGTCGCGTCGGACCACGAAGCGGGGCGGCCGAAAACTCGATTCCGCCTGCTGGATCGACGCCTTCATGACCTGGCCGAGGCTACCTGCCGGGTTCAGCGCCGGCGACGGCGGCGGCGCACGCCGAGCAGCGGCAGCACCACGGCGCCGGACACAAAGGCCGGAACGTCGGAGGCCCCGGCGAGCGCGGCGCTCTTGAACGTCGACGGAGTGCCGAGCGTGCGCCAGCGAGACGGCGGCCAGGCGATGACGAACGCCTTCCCGATGACGTCGTCGACCGGCACCGTGCTGGTCGTCGGGTCGCAGCTGCTGTCGTCTGACGCGTCGGTGGCGTTCGTCCCGCAGTGGTAGCGCGAATCGGCTGAGTCGTTGCGGTGATCGCCCATCACCCACAGCCGGCCCTTCGGGACGGTCACCGCCCCGAACGCGCGCGACGGGGCGGGTCCCGGCGTGTACGTGTACGGCTCGTTCAGCGTGCGGAACGGTCCGTCGGGGCCGTTGTCGCTCACCATCACGTGGCCCTGCGCGTCGCCCTTGACCGTCTGGCCTGCGGTGGCGATCACCCGCTTCACGAGCACTTGGCCGTCGGGCGGCACGAAGCCGATCAGCTGGCCGAAGCCGCGGACGGTCTTCACGATCGGATTGCTGGGGGGCTTGCTCGTGACTTCGTCGTCCCACCCCGGAGGCGCATGGAACACGACGATGTCGCCAGGATGCGGGTCCCGGAAGTCGTAGATGAGCTTGTTGACCAGGATCCGGTCCCCGCGACAGCCCTGGCACCCGTGCAGCGTCTTCTCCATCGACTCGGACGGGATGTAGAAGGGCTGGACGACGAAGGTCTTCACCAGGATGGCGATGAGGATCGCGAGCAGGACGAGTGCGGGCAGCTCCCACCACGGTGCCTTGCGGCGTGGCTTCTGCTTCTTACCGGCCTTCTTGGCCCGCCGCCGGCCGGTGTACCGCCCCGACCGGGGGCCGACCTGCTGGCCAGGTACCGCGTGCGATCCACCCGGTCCGGCGTCAGCAGGAGCCGCTCCGGACGCAGCGGGAGACAGCGAGTCCATCGCCTGCGTGGCTGCGGGCTCCGCCGCCGGCGGCGGCCCGGTCGACGCCGGGTCGGTGGGTGGCTCGTCCGCCGGGAACGGGGGCGGTGAGAAGGGCGGGGGCGAGTACGACGCCGGCGAAAAGAGCGGTGCCGAGTCCGGCGGCGGGGCGGTAGCAGGCGGTGCCGAGTCCGGCGGCATTGCGGCCGGAGGCGGTGGGACGGCAGTCGGTGGGACGGGAGGCGGTGGCGCAGTCGGGGGCGGCCCGTCGCCGGACGGCACTGAGCCGCCGGACCCGCCGTGATCTGTCATGCGCCTCGCCCGCTACCCGCGCCTAGCGCGTGACGGTCTCGCGCTTCTCCTTGATCTTCGCAGCCTTGCCGCGCAGATCACGCAGGTAGTACAGCTTGGCGCGCCGGACGTCGCCGCGGGTGACGACCTCGATCTTCTCGATGACCGGGGTGTGAACCGGGAAGGTGCGCTCGACGCCGACACCGAAACTCACCTTGCGGACGGTGAACGTCTCGCGGGCGCCGCCGCCCTGGCGCCGGATGACCGCGCCCTGGAAGACCTGGACGCGGGAGCGGGTGCCCTCGATCACCCGCACGTGCACCTTCAGGGTGTCGCCCGGCCGGAAATCGGGGACGTCGCTGCGCAGTGATGCGGCATCGAGGGCATCGAGGGTGTTCATGCGGTTTCGCTCTCGTTCTCGTCGGCTCGTACGGTGACCGGACCGTTCGCCCGGTGCCCGGATTGCGGGCGTGGTCCCGCGCACTCGAGCGCAGCGGGCAACCCCACGATGATGCCACATCTGCCCGGGCGGTCCGTAATCGACTGCAGGGCCGGACGCCTACCCCAGCAGATCGGGGCGCCGATGCGCCGTGCGTTCCCGGCTGCGCTCCGCCTGCCAGCGTGCGATGGCGGCGTGGTTGCCCGACAGCAGGACCTCTGGGACGTCGAGACCACGCCAGGTCGCCGGTTTGGTGTAGGCGGGCGCCTCGAGCAGGCCCTCGGCCCCGGCGGCGAAGGAGTCCTCGACCGCGGAGCGCTCGTTGCCCAGCACTCCTGGCAACAGCCGCGAGACGGCCTCGGCGATCACGAGCACGGCCACCTCGCCGCCGGAGAGCACGTAGTCGCCGAGCGAGATCTCCTCGACCTCCATGCGCTGCGCGGCGTAGTCCACGACCCGCGCGTCGATGCCTTCGTAGCGCCCGCAGGCGAACAGCAGCCACGGCTCGTCGGCCAGGCGGGCCGCCGTGGCCTGGGTGAAGCGGCGACCGGCCGGCGACGGCACGATCAGCCGGGGCTGTGGACCGTCCGCCGGGGCCAGCTCGTCCAATGCCCGGCCCCATGGCTCGGGCAGCATGACCATCCCCGGGCCGCCACCGTAGGGCGTGTCATCGACGGTGCGGTGCACGTCGTCGGTCCACCGACGCAGGTCGTGCACGCCGACGGCGACTCGCCCGCGCTCGATGGCCCGGCCGAGCAGTGACTGCCGCAGCGGCGCGAGGTAGTCGGGGAAGATCGTGACGATGTCCAGCCGCAGCTGCGGTTCGGCGCTCATGCCGGGCGTCGGCTCATACGTCGAACAGCCCCTCGGGCGGATCGATGAGCACCGTCCCGGTCGCGAGATCGACGGTGGGGACGATGGCGGCGACGAACGGGATCAACTGCTCGCGGCCGGCCATCTGGAGCACGAGGTAGTGGGCGCCACCGACGTGGATGACGTCGGACACCGGGCCCAGCTCGTCGCCGCCCACCGCGCGGGCGGTCAGCCCGATGAGATCGGTGTCGTAGAACTCGTCCGGGTCCTCGAGCCGAGGACGCTCGCCCGCGGGCACGACGAGCTGGACGCCGCGCAGGGCCTCGGCCTCCGGGCGCCCGTCCACACCTTCGAAATGGACGACGAGCTTGCCGCTGGCCGAGGTCGAGGTCGCCACGGTCAGCGGGCCGGCCGAGGCCGGATCCGTCCGCAGAACGGTTCCCGGCGCGAAGCGCTCGTCGGGCGCGTCGGTGAACGGTGCGACGAACACGTCCCCGTGAACGCCCCGGACCGGACCGATCCGCCCGACGACGACGAGATCGTCCGGGTCCACGGACACGATCGGCTCAGCGACGGTCGACGTCGACGACGTCTACGCGGATGCCGCGGGCACCGACACCGTCGCCGACGCCTTTGATCACCTGACGCAGCGCCTTCGCGGTGCGCCCGTTGCGACCGATCACCCGGCCGAGGTCCTCAGGGTGCACCCGGATCTCGAGCCGCTGGCCGCGCCGATTGTCGATCATGTCCACCCGCACGTCCTCCGGGTGGTCGACGATCCCGCGCAC
>JAVHVD010000257.1:0-7419 GCA_032160745.1 Pseudonocardiales bacterium | reverse complement strand
GTCGCCCTGCGCCGACGCGTCGTCGGAGGAGTGCGATGCCACCACACCGCGGGTCAGGCGGCCCGCGACCACGCCGGCCGTGAGAGCGCCCAGCAGGAACATCCCCGGGCGCTGCCGGGCGAAGCGGCGTGCTTCGTCGAGCAACTGTCCCGGCTCGCGGCCGTCCAGCCAATCGGCGAGGCCGTCGACGCGGTGCTTGGCCTGCCCGACCAGTTCGGTGGCCACGCCGGACTGCTCGTCGGTGCTCTGGGTCATCGAGCCGAGTTCCGTGCTCAGCGACCGGAGGTTGGTCACCAGCGCCTTGTGCTGCTCGCCGACCTGCGACGACAGCTGCTGCCGCGCTTCGCCGGCGAGGTCTCGCGCCTGGCGAACCGCCTCGTCCTTGACCTCGTGTGCCTGCTCGACGGCGGTCTGCGCAACCTGGCCGGCGGCCTGCTTGCCTTCGCTCGCCGCCTCGGTGGCCTTGTCAGTCATCGTCGATTCCTCCGACGCGGGCATCGCCCGCGTCTCCTCATACGTCGGCCGCGTCGGTGACGGCGGCGGGTAGTAGTCACTCATGGGTCCTCCAGCTGGTGTGAGTGCTCCGGCACGGAACGTTTTGTAGAACTTCGCAACTTCTTGTCACGTCAGCTGCTGCGCCCAGCGGGATACCGCCTCATCGCCGTTGTTGGGCGAGAGCGCCTACGTCACCCCGGTACCCGTCCGCAGCCGATCGGAAACCACGCCGCAGCCCTTTCCGTTCGGACGATCAAGCGCCGGTTATGGGCGCAAGCGTTGGGGTACACGAGGGGCATCCCGGAACCCACATCTGAGGAGGGCGAGATGGCAACTGGCGAAACCGGATTCGACGACGTGCCGGCTGATCCGCCCCGCTTTCGGAGGTTCTGTGCCTGACACTGACGAGCCCGCCTCGTTCGGGGAGCAGCATGAGTTGGCGGAGCTGTTCACTCGGCTGGGCCGGGAACTCTTCACCCAGCGCCGCCTCGATGACGTTCTGCTGGTGATCACCCGGCGCGCGGTCGAGGTGGTGCCCAACGCCGAACACGCGGCGGTGAGCCGTACCAAGAAGGACGGCGGCTTCGAGACCGTCGCCAGCACGAGCGACCTGCCACCTCGCGTCGATGCCATCCAGTACCGCCTCAAGGGCGGTCCATGCGTTGACGCCGCTCTCGATGACGCCGTGTACCGACTGGACGAGCTCAGCATCGACCGTCGGTGGCCGGAGTTCGGCCGCCGGGCGGCCGAGCAGGAGAACATCCACAGCATGCTGTCCGTTCGTCTCTTCCTGGAGGACGACGACCTGATCGCCGGTCTCAACCTGTACTCGAGCAAAAGCCACGCCTTCGGCTCACCCGACCAGACCAACGCCACCCTGCTCGCGACCCACGGAGCCCTTGCGGTAGAGGCGGCGCGGCACCGCGACAAGGTCGGCAATCTGGAGCGGGCGCTGGCGACCAGCAGGCAGATCGGAATGGCCATGGGGATCCTGATGGCCACCCACAAGGTCACCGAGGAACAGGCGTTCGGGCTGCTGCGGATCGCCAGCCAGAGCACCCATCGCAAGGTGGCCGATCTCGCGGCGGGCGTCGTCGAGAGCGGGACGCTCGAATTGCCACCCTTGCCGCAGAAGACCCGGTCCTAGCGGTCGACCGGCCTTACCGGCGCCGGCGGCACGGGCCCCCGTGCCATGCTGAACCGGTGCCAGTAACCGCCATCGGGTTGGTGACGCACGGCGGGAAACCGGAGGCCCAACAGGTCGCCGACGTCGTCCGCTCGTGGGCCGCGGGCCACGGAGTGCACTGCGCGGACGTCGATGTGTGGAGCAGCGGCGTCGACCGGCTCGACGATGAGCTCGAGGCCGCGCGCGCCGGGTCGCCCGACCTCATCGTGACGATCGGTGGCGACGGCACGTTCCTGCGGGGTATCCGGGTCGCGGCCGTCCTCGATGCGCTGGTCCTGGGCGTCGACCTCGGCCGGATCGGCTTCCTGACCGAGGTCGCGGTGGATCAGGTCGTCTCGGCGCTCGCGGCCGTGCACGAGGGCCGCTCCCTGGTGGAGACGCGGATGACGCTCACCATGCGCGCCTCCAGACCACTCGAGGTGCCACCGAACCTGAAGTCTTTCCTGCAGTACGGACGAGGCCCGGCGCTGCCCCCGCCGGCAGTGGGCAAAGTCGACCCGCGCGAGGTCGGGTGGGGCGTCCGCATCAATGTCGCCGCGTTGAACGACGTGGTCTTCGAGAAGCTCGTGCGGGACCGGCAGGCGAGCCTGGCCGTCTACGTGATGAGCCGGCACTTCGCGTCCTACTCGTCGGACGCGCTGATCGTCAGCACTCCGACCGGCTCGACCGCGTACAACTTCGCCGCCGGCGGCCCGATCCTCTCGCCGCGAATGGACGCGCTCGTGTTCACGCCGGTGGCGCCGCACATGGTGTTCGACCGGAGCCTCGTCCTCAGCAGCGCGGAACGGATCGGGTTCATCGTGCTCGAGCGTTCCGGCCCGGTCACCGTGAGCGTCGACGGGCAGCTGCGCGGAGTGCTGCAACCCGGCGACTGGGTGAGCGTCTTTGCGAGCGAGTACCGCCCTCGACTCGTGCGGCTGCTGGACACCGACTTCCTGGGCCGGGTGCGCAGCCGGTTCCATCTCGCCGATGCCGACGCGGCGGTGGCCGATGGCGATGTCCCCGCCGTGTACGACCCGGGCACGCCACCGCCCCCGGACATGGTGCACCCCGGATGACCAGGTCGTTGCGAGTCGCCCGGACAGCGGTGGCCCGTCTTCGCGAACGCGGGCCGGCCGTGCTGACGCGGCTGCTGCGGTTGACCGGTGCCGCGTTGCTCTCCTACCTCGTCGCCGGGCGGGTAGTGGATGATCCACGCCCGGTGACCGCGGCGCTGACCGCGCTGCTGGTCGTGCAGGTCACGCTGGTCGGGACGTTCACGGACACGCTCCGCCGGGTGGTCAGCGTGTTCGCCGGCGTCGTACTGGCCATCGGGGTTTCCCTTTTCGTCGGGTTCACCTGGTGGAGTCTGGGTGCCGTCATCGCCGCCTCGATCCTGCTCGGGCAAGCGCTGCGGCTGGGGCCGCATCTGCTCGAGGTCCCGATCAGCGCGATGCTGATTCTGGCCGTCGGCGGGCAGGAGGCGCTGGCGTGGGACCGGATCATCGAGACGCTGATCGGCGCCGGTGCCGGGCTGCTGCTCAACCTCGCGTTTCCCCCGGCGGTGCAGACCCGAACTGCCGGAGCCGCGGTGGAGCAGTTCGCGCACCGCATGGGGCAGTTGCTCGATCGCGCCGCCGAGTCGCTGGCCACCGGGCAGGCCACCCGCAACGAGGTGCGTCACTGGCTCGACGACGCGCGAACCATCGCCCACGACATCGTCGGCGTGGACGCCGTCCTGACCCAAGCCGGACAGAGTCGCCGGCTGAATCCGCGCGCGGTCGGGACGGTCGACACGACCCCCGATCTGCGCAGTGGTCTGGACTCGCTCGAGCACGCTGCGGTCGCGCTGCGGGCGGTGTTCCGGTCCATCGCCGACGTGGCGGGCGACGCTTCCGACGCGGCCGATCAGGACGGCGTGCCGGCCGAGTTCGACGACGAGGATCTGCGGGCTGCGCTGGCCACGATGATGAGTGACCTGGCCGCCGCGGTGCGCGGCTTCGGCACGCTGGTGCGCGCCGAGGTCGACCGGGCCGAGGAGCCGCACACGGCGGACCTCGCCGAAGCGCTGCGCGCCGTCGGGGAGGCCCGGGCCCGGCTGACCGAACTGCTGATGGTGGATGCGCGAGACGCTCCCGGCCAGTGGCAGTCGAACGGGGCGCTGCTGGCCGGGATGCAGCGCGTTCTCGCCGAGCTCGATGTCGAACACCGCACGCGGGAACGGCAGCGTCGACGCGACGCGGCGGAGGCACGTCGGCGGCCGGCCGCGCAGGCGGCTGAACGGCTTCGGTCGCGCGCACGGAGCGTGGCCCGGGACCGGCCCGTCCGGATCCAGCCGCCGCGTCGCTGACGAGCGGTGGATTCGGCGGATCGGGATCGCTCGAACGCCTGCGACCCGTCCTCCTGCACCGCTGCCGCCAGGCCCTGCGCGTACCGCGGCGGGGTGGATCTGCCACCTGATCCGATCGGTGCTACTTGCCGCCGTACTCGGTCGTCGGGCCGTATTGGTCGGACGGCTCCACCGGCAGCTCGTCGGTCCGATTCGGCTCGGTGTCCGCGGAGTCGCGGTCGCCGCCGTCGCGCGGAGGCTTGTCCGGTCCGACCTGCTGATCGGCTTTCTCGTCGTTGGGGTCAGCCACGGACGCTAAGTCTAGGGCGGGCCCGCCGAGGCCCGAGCGGTCAGGCGTCAGGCGTCAGCCGTCAGGCGTGACGGCCCCGGCGTCGCCGGCTCGCCGCCAGGAGCAAGCTTCCGGTGAGCACGATCAGGATTCCGGTCAGCGTCACGGCGCCGGCGGGGAAGCCGGTCGCGGCCAGCCCCGTGCTGCTCGGCGACGGGTCGACGGGCAACTGCTCATCCGTCGTCTCGATCGCCGTGGGGTTTGTGCCGGCTGTGATGGAGCCGCTCGACGGCGGCGCCGAGGTCGACGGTCCGCTGCTGTCCGGCGGGGCGGCGAGGACGTGGACCGTCACCGTGGCCGTGTTCGACACGCACGTCTGATCGTTCGCCGACGCGGTGATGCAGTAGGTCGCGGTGTCGTCGCCGGTGAACCCGGCGGCGGGGGTGTAGGCGACCGACCCGTCGCCGTTCAGGTCGAAATCGGCACTGTGCAGGAAGCTCGTCAGCGTGTTGAACGTCGGTGACGACGGCAGGTTGGTGTCGTTGCCCAGGAATCCTGGTGCCGGCTCGCTCAGCGCTGTCCCGGCCTCAGTGGAGTACTCGTCGTCGACGGCTACGGGCGGAGCCAGCACGTGGATGTTGATCGTGGCGACGTTGGACAAACATTCGCCGGTGAATGGGGAAGCGGTAATGCAGTAGGTGTAGCTGTCGTCGCCGGCGAAGTCGGTGTCCGGCGTGTACGAGAACGCGCCGTCGAACGAGAAGCTGTTGGCCGCGTTGTGACCGGCGTCCTGGATGCGCTTGTAACTGCTGCCGACAGGCCGGTCCGTGTCGTTGCCGAGCAGGCCAGGCGCGGCCACAGTGAGGACGTCGTTCATGGCAACGCTGTAATCGTCATCGACGGCGACGGGAGTCACCGCCGCGTCCGCCTGGCTGGTTCCACCCCAGAACGCACCCACCGACAGCATCGCCGCGAAGCCGATCACGACAGCGCGGCGAGATGTTCTTTGCTTCATTTCCTGACCCGGCCCATCTCTGAGGAAGCCCTCCGACGAGCGAGGCGCTCGCGCAGGCTACCGCAGACGATCAAGGTTCGCCGGACGGGTAGTAACACCGGCCGGCTCCGCAGCGCTGCACAAGTGCGCCCGCCCGATTCGGCTGGAATCCCCCAGATCGAGCCAGAGCGGGTAATCGGCACCGCCGACGGGAGAGTCCATTGTTGAAAGCACGCACGCGAGCCCTGCTCGCAACAGCAGCGCTGGTCGGGGGTTCACTAGCCGTCGCCGCACCACTCAGCGCCGTTGCCGCTACTTCATCCAAGGCAGGAATCAGCACGCGGGTGATCCACGGGACGCAGACGACCCGGCTCAATCGCACCGGTTCGGGCAGCGAGTTGGCGCCCGCCGACGGGCCGGAAGGGGCGACCGTGAAGACCCCGGTCGCCAATCGCAGTCAGTCCTCGAGGGCGAAAGTTGATCGGGCCGGTCTCGGCCTGTCGGGGATTCCGGCGGCCAACAGTCCCGTGCAGAGCGCATCGGGTGGCACGTCCTTCAGCGGCATCGACCACCACCAGCAGCGGCTCGAGGTCGCGGGCGGTAACCAGTGGTCGCTCGAACCGCCGGACCAGGGACTCTGCGTGGGCAACGGCTTCGTGTTCGAGGCCGTCAACAACGCCGTCGCCGTCTATGACGCGGGCGGCAACCAGCTCGGCCTCGACTCGCTCAACCACTTCTTCCAGTACCCGGTCGAGATCGACCGGACGACCGGGCTGTCCGGACCGAAGCAGACGACCGACCCCACCTGTCTGTTCGACCCGACGACGCAGCGGTTCTACCTGACGATCCTGACCTACGACGCGGACGCGGCCGGGAACCCCACGGGGCCAAATACCCTCGACACCGCGGTGAGCAGCTCGAACGACCCGCTCGGCACGTGGACGATCACGCACATCGACGCGACGGACGACGGATCCAACAACACGCCGCAGCACGCGAACTGCCCGTGCATCGGTGACTACCCGCACATCGGGGTGGACGCGACCGGGTACTACATCACGACCAACGAATACCCGTGGTTCACCGACGGCTTCAATGGCTCGCAGATCTACGCCATGTCGAAGACCGCTCTGGCGTCTGGCGCGGAGTCGGTCACGGTCGCGCAGGTCGACACCGGGCGCGGTGCTCCCGGCGGCCAGCCCGGCTTCACCGTCTGGCCGGCGCAGTCGCCCACCACGGCTGACTACTCGACCGCCGCAGGGGGCACCGAGTACTTCCTGAGCACCAACGCGGCCGAAGAGGCCAACGGCACCGGCAGCTCGTCGCAGCTGCTCACCTGGTCGCTGACCAATACCAGCAGCCTGAACGCCGCGCCGCAGCTCGGCGTGCACGTCGTCGCATCGACGGTCGGCACGTACACGGTGCCACCGCCGGCCAACCAGAAGGTCGGACCGGTTCCGCTCGCCGACTGCCTGAACCTCACGGCGTGCGCGAAGCTCGTCTCCGGCAAGCCGGACAAGTTCAAGGAGTCCGAGCGGCCGCTCGACTCGTCCGACTCGCGCATGCAGCAGGTGACGCTGGCCGGCGGGCGCCTCTACGGAAGTCACGGCACCGCGCTCGACCCGGCTGGCGACACGGTCCAGCGGGCCGGCTTCGCCTGGTACGTGACGACTCCGAGCACCGCGGCCAACGGCAACCTCTCGACCGCGGTGGTCCAGCAGGGTCGGGTCGGCGTGCGGGGCAACAACGTGATCTACCCCGCGCTCGGTGTGCGGCCGGACGGTTCGGCCGTGATCGCGGTGACGCTCGTCGGCGACGCCCACTACCCCAGTGCGGCGTACGTACCGCTGTCGGCGGCCGGAGTGACCGGCCCCGTCAAGGTGCTCGCCGAAGGCGTCGGACCGGAGGACGGGTTCTCGGGCTACCGGATCTTCGGCGGACGCCCGCGATGGGGTGACTACGGCGCCGCTGCCGTTGATGCCCAGGGCAACGTCTGGCTGGCCAGCGAGTGGATCGCGCAGAGTTGCACGTTCGCGCAGTACTACACGCCGGTCGGCTTCGGGGAGTGTGGTGGCACCCGCACCGCGCTCGCGAACTGGTCGACGCGGATCAGCCTGGTGACCAATCCCTAGGCCCTCGTGAAGTCA
>JAVHVD010000256.1:0-4437 GCA_032160745.1 Pseudonocardiales bacterium | reverse complement strand
TCGCGTAGAGGGGCAGCGCGAGGCCCACGCCCAGGATCAGCGCGCCGCGAATGTCCACGCGGCCGGGCGTGCGGACCGGCGACTCCGGGATCAGGAGCTGAGCGGCGCACGCGGCGAGGGCGGCCACCGCGCCACCGACCCAGAAGATCCAGTGGTAGCTCAGGTGGTCCACGAGCAGCCCGCCCATCACCAGGCCGAGGCCGCCGCCTATCCCCGCGATGGCCGAGATCAGCCCGATGCTGCTGCGCACCCGGTCGGCCGGGAACTCGTCGCGCACGATGCCGAAGCAGAGCGGGAAGATGCCGCCGCCGGCGCCCTGGAGAACCCGCCCCGCGACGACCACCTCGAGCGAGTTGCCGAGCGCCGCCACGACGTTGCCCGCGGCGAACAGCGCCAGCGCGACCACGAGCATCCGGCGCTTGCCGAACATGTCGCCCAGCCGGCCGAGCAGCGGCGTGCACACCGCCGCCGACAGCAGGTAGCCGGTCAGGGTCCAGGCGACGCCGGCCGCATCGGTGTGGAAGGTCTTGATCAGATCGCCGATGGCCGGGATCAGGGAGGTCTGAGCCAGCGCGAACGAGATCGCGGCCGTGCCGAGAATGAGCAGGCTCCGCATCGGGTGCGGCCGGGTGTGCGAGTCGGGATGCATCGAAGTGGACCGGGCGGTCCGGAGGCTAGCACGAACCGAACCGTCGGGTCCACTTCAGCCCCTGTTGGCGCCGCAGATGCAACACCGGTACGATATGTTGCAGGATATGGAGACGGACCTCGACTTCACGAGCGACTTCTATGACATCGAGGCGGTGCTCGAAAAACGCGACCGTGACCTGCTCGCATCGGTTCGCAAGTTCATGCGCGACGAGGTCGCGCCGACCATCAACGAGTACTGGTCGAAGGAGGAGTTCCCGCACGAGCTCTGGCCGAGGTTCGCCGAGCTCGGTATCGGGGGCGTGGCCCATCACGGTTATGGCTGCCCCGGCCGCGGAACGGTCGTGGACGGCTTCTTGGCAATGGAGCTCGCGGCGGTGGACTGCTCGGTGGCAACCGGACTCGGTGTGCACAGCCACCTTGCCATGGGGTCGATTCTGATGTGCGGGTCGGAGGAGCAGAAGGAGCACTGGCTTCCCCAGATGGCGCGCTTCGAGCAGATCGGCGCGTTCGGAATGACCGAACCAGAGGTGGGCTCGGGCGTAGCGCGCGGAATGCAGACGACCGCCCGTCGCGACGGCGACACCTGGGTGCTCAACGGCGCCAAGCGCTGGATCGGCAACGCCACCTTCGCCGACGTCATCGTGATTTGGGCCAAAGACGAGGCCGACGAGCAAGTCAAGGGCTTCCTGGTCGAGAAGGGCATGCCGGGGTTTACCGCGACGAAGATGGAGCACAAGATCGCACTGCGTGCGGTTCAGAATGCAGACATCACGCTCGAGAACGTCGAGGTTTTGGAGAGCAATCGGCTCCAGGCCGCGAACGAGTTCATGGACGCGGCCAACGTGCTGACCCAGTCGCGGATCGCCGTCGCCTGGGAGGCGACAGGCTGCGCGCGCGGCGCCTACGAGGTCGCTCTCCGCTACGCCAAGGAGCGCACGCAGTTCGGGCGGCCGATCGCCAAATTCCAGCTCGTGCAGGACCTGCTCTCGCGCATGCTCGGGAATATCGTCGCGTCGCAATGCATGGCACTTCGACTGAGCCAAATGGCAGACGCCGGCGAGTCCGGCGTCCACCACGCATCGCTGGCGAAGGCGTTCTGCACCGCACGGATGCGTGAAACGACTGGGTGGGCGCGCGAGCTCCTAGCCGGCAACGGCATCCTGCTCGAGTACGACGTGGCCCGCTTCGTGGCCGACTCCGAAGCGATCTACTCCTACGAGGGCACGCGCGAGATCAACTCGCTTATCGTCGGGCTGTCGATCACGGGCGAGTCCGCCTTCGTCGGCAAGTAGGCGCCACGCGCCTCACTGCGACTCCGTGAACAGCACGTCGCTCGGCATCAGCCCCAGCGGCCCCGATGCTGGATCGTGTGGCCTAGTGCCGTCGGCTCAGTTGCTCGTGTCGCTGGTCCAGACGCTGCCGTCCCAGTAGCGCAGGCGCGCCTCGCCCTGCGGGTCGGCGTACCAGTCGGCCGGGAAGGACGCGGCCGCTGCCGCGGGCTGCGCGGCCGGCGGCGGAGCCTGCGAGGCCGCGGCGGGCGCTGGCGCCGGCAGTTGGCTCCCACCGCCGGACTGCGCGTCGGCCGCGTCGACGTCCTTGTGAAAGCGCCTGTGGACCCAGATGTCCTTCCCGTTGAGGTTCGGGCCGAGCTTTGCCCACAATCCCGACACCGGTCCGAGCCGGGTGGCGCGCGGCAACACCGCCTCCACTGCCACGGCCACGGACGGCCGCCAGAAGCTCGATCGGATCATCAATATCCGGCGATCGGTCACAACCACGGCGTACAGGCGCACCCAGAACAGGAAGAGGTACGTGATTATCGACAGGTATGGGTTCGGGCCGGTTTGCGCGCTGAAGACGGCCTGGACCGCTTCGCCCGGCTCCAAGAACGGCTGCGAGTTCTGGCGGATCTTGTCGCGCAGTGCCATCGCTGCAAAACCCTAATCAAGCGGCCGTCCGAGCGCCACCCGAGGAGAGCCACCCGACGCCGGTCCCGCGGCAAGCGAGGGACAAGCGTGCGGGAAGATCAAGTCGGTGGAGCGGGCTTTTGACCAGACCGCATCCGTATGGGACGACGAATAGGATCGTGCGGCGCGGTGCGTTGATCGGTGGAGAGGAGGGGGCTTGGTGTGATCGGTAGTGGAGGGTCGGCTGTTGGCTCGCGGGCGGCGGTGGCCCTCGTGATGGTGCTGCTGCTCAGCGCCGTGTCGGCGCGCTCCTCCGATGCGCGCGAGCGAACGGCGGCCGCAGCGGCGGTGCGAGTGGTCGGAAGCCCGCACCTGTTCCCGCGCTTCGACCGTCACGTCGCAGACTACGTCGCCCGTTGCGTTCCCAAGAAGCGGTTAAAGCTGTCGATCACCGCCCCAGCGGGGGTGACCGTCGCCGTCGATCGAAAGGCAGCCCGCAAGGGCTCGTTCGTAACGTCCCTGCGGGTCGGGAGCGGACAGTCGTTGCGCTTTGTAGTGGCCACGCGTTATCGGCACCAGCGCTACTTCGTCCGGTGCCTGCCGCCCGACTTCCCGGCGTGGACGGCGGAAAAGCCCGGCCGGCCGCAGGCGGCCTGGTACGTCGTCGCTCCATGCTGCACTGCGTCGACCTATGCCGCCATCTTCGACACCAATGGAGTGCCGGTCTGGTGGATCAACACCCACAGGCCGCCCCTCGACGCGTCGCTGCTGCCCGACGGCAACGTGGTGTGGGCACAGCGGCACGGTGTCGACCCCGCACCCGGGGTGAGCTCGGGAACCTACGAGGAACATCGACTTGACGGCACCCTAGTCCGTACGTTCTCGATCCCGGACGGCACCCCGACCGACCGCCACGAGATGCAGCTGCTGCCGAACGGGGATTACGTGGTGGTCGGATACAAGCCGCGCGACGGCGTCGACCTGAGCCCCTACGGCGGACCGCCGGACGCGACCGTGCTGGACGCCCTGATTGAGGAGGTCACACCGCACCGCAAGGTCGCGTGGTCGTGGAACTCGGCGGACCACATCGGTCTCGACGACACGGGCCGGTGGTACCAGCAGCATGTAATCGGTAGTCCCGTGCCGCTACCCGACGGGAGGATGGCGTACGACATCGTTCACCTCAACGCGGTTGAGCCGTATGGGCCGCACCGCTTCCTCGTGTCGCTGCGGCATACAGACGCCGTCTACGCCATCGACAAGTCGACCGGCAACATCCTGTGGAAGCTCGGGGGTACACAGACCTCGCGCAGCCTGAAGATCCTCGGCGACGACGTAAGCGACTTCGGCGGCCAACATGACGTCCGAGTCCTGCCGGACGGCACGATCACGGTGCACGACAACGGCACCGGCCTCGCCCGGGGGCCGCGGGCGCTGCGCTTCCGCGTCGATGCGCAGGCCATGACGGCGACTCTGCTCGAACGCGTAAGCGACGCCAATGTGACCGACTCGCCGTGCTGCGGCAGCGCACGCAAGCTGCCCGGGGGACATTGGGTCATATCGTGGGGCGGCACCGACCTCGTCGAGGAGACGACGGCAGCCGGCGAACCCGCCTTCGCGCTGCACTTCCCGTCGCTGATCTCGTACAGGGCGTTCCCGGTGATGCCGGGCCGGTTGGCGCGTCGAGCCCTTCGCACTGGCATGGACACCATGCACCCCCGCTCGCGCTCCCACTAGCGACCGTAGCCTCAGTTGATTCGGTCGCGCTCATCGTCGCGCGCGGATCTTGTCGTTGCCGCTGCGGCCCTCGACGCGGCCCGCTCCGGCGTCTGTCTTCCCGCGCCGCCTGCGTGTGTGCCCGTGTGGGGCCGGTTCACCT
>JAVHVD010000255.1:0-2529 GCA_032160745.1 Pseudonocardiales bacterium | reverse complement strand
ATCTCGCCACTTTGACCCCGCGGCGCACCCAAACGGGCCGGCTTTTTGTGCGCGGCGGGGTCAAAGTCGGGGGAGAAGGGCGCGGTCATGACGTGTAGCCCAGCGTCTTGGCGGCGAGGCCGGTCAGGATCTCGTTCGTCCCGCCGCCGATGCCCATGATCCGCATGTCGCGGTACTGCCGCTCGACCTCGGACTCGCGCATGTACCCCATCCCGCCGTGTAGTTGCACCGCCTGGTCGACCACCCACATGCCGGCCTCCACCGCGGTGTTCTTCGCGAAGCAGGCTTCGCGGATCAGGTTGGTCTCACCCGCCGCGGCGCGCGCCGCGACCGAGCGCGTGTACACGCGCGCGACCTCGGTCCGCCGGGCCATCTCGGCCAGCGTGTTCTGCACCGGCTGACGGGAGATGAGCGGACGGCCGAATGTTTCGCGCAGCCGGCACCACTCGACGGTGATGTCGAGGCAGCGCTGCGCGCACGCGTAGGACTGCACGGCCAGCCCGATCCGCTCGGACACGAAATTCTGCGCGATCTGGACGAACCCGGTGTTCTCCTCGCCGACCAGGTTCGCCGCCGGCACCCGCACATCCACATAGGAGAGCTCCGCGGTGTCCGAACACAGCCAGCCCATCTTCTCGAGCTTGCGCGAGACGGTGAACCCGGGCGTGCCCTTCTCCACCACCAGCAGCGAGATGCCGTGCGAACCGGCGTCGCCCGTGCGCACCGCGGTCACCACGAAGTCGGCCCGCACACCGGACGTGATGTAGGTCTTCGCGCCGTTGACCACGTACTCGTCGCCGTCACGCTTGGCGGTGGTGCGCAGGTTCGCGACGTCCGACCCGCCGTCCGGCTCGGTGATCGCCAGCGACCCGATCTTGTCGCCCTCGATCGTGGGGCGGACCCACCGCTCGACCTGTTCGCGGTTTCCAGCCGCCACCAGATGCGGTAGCGAGATGCCGGACGTGAACAGGGACGCGAACACGCCGCTGGCCGCGCCTGCGTAGTGGATCTCCTCGGCCATGACCAGCGCGTCGATCGCGTCCCCGTCGCCGCCACCGACCGAGGACGGGTAGGACAGGCCGATCAACCCGAGCGCGGCGGCCCGCTTGTGCAGCGAGCGGGGCAGCTCGCCGGCGCGCTCCCAGTCGTCCTGCAACGGCAGCACGTCGGAGCGGACGAAGCGGCGCACCGTCTCGCGCAGCGCCTCCCGCTCCGGCGTCGCGAACCCGGTCATTCGTGGCCCCCCAGCGGCGCGGCGCGCGGCGGGTCGCGCCGCTCCGCGGCCAAGACCGACTCGGGGATCTCCACTACCCGCGAGCGCAGCCACTCGCCGATCGCTTTGGCCTGAGGATCGTGTCGCGCGTTCGACGCGACGCCCTGCCCGAGCAGGTCCTCGACCACGAAGTTGAGCGCGCGCAGGTTGGGCAGGACGTGCCGCACCACCGGCAGCGCAGCGGTCTCGGGCAGCAGCCGCTGGAACTGCGCCACGGTCAGGAACGACGCCAGCCACTCGAACGCCGCGTCCGTCCGCGCCCACACACCCACGTTCGCCGACCCGCCCTTGTCGCCGCTGCGGGCACCGGCGATCGTGCCCAGCGGCACCGATCGCGTCGGTCCGGCCGACGGCGGCGTCGCCGACGCCGGTTCCTCGACCGCCTCGAGAGCGCGCGTCTCGTCCGGCCGCGCCGGCGCGATGTCGACGCGCGTCCCGTCGGCGTGCATCGCCACGTGCGGCACCTCGCTCGCGGGCACGTAGGCGGCGCTGAACACGCCGTACGGGGACGCGTCGCCCGGCGGGGCGGTGACGTGGAAGCCGGGGTAGGACGCGAGCGCCAGCTCGATCGCCGCGCCGGAGAACGCCCGGCCGAGCGCCTTGGGGTCGGTGCCGCGCACGACGCAGTGCAGCAGCGCGGCGGCTTCTTCCTGCACGTCCGCGTCGGGATGATCGGTGCGCGCCAGCGTCCACGTCGCGTCGAGCCCGGCCAGCTGGGACTTCAGCCACGATGCCTTCGCCTCGATGTCCAGACCGGTGAGGACGAAGGTCACCTCGTTGCGGAACCCGCCGAGCGTGTTCAGCCCGACCTTGAGCGTGGCCGGCGGCGCCTCGCCGCGGACGCCGCTGATCCGCACCCGGTCGGGGCCGTCCTCGGACAGCGCGACCGTGTCGAAGCGGGCAGTGACGTCCGGCCCGGCGTAGCGCGCGCCGCCGATCTCGTAGAGCAGCTGCGCGGTTACCGTGCCGACGCTGACCGCGCCGCCCGTCCCCGGATGCTTGGTGATCACCGACGAGCCGTCGGCGTGGATCTCGGCGATCGGGAAGCCGAGCGGCTTGTCCATGGCCGGCAGGTCGCGGAAGAACGCGTAGTTTCCGCCGGTGGCTTGCGGTCCGCATTCGATGACGTGCCCGGCGACGACGGCACCGGCCAGCTCGTCGTAGGACGTCGGCGTCCAACCGAAGTGCGCGGCCGCCGGACCGACCACCAGAGACGCGTCGGTCACCCGACCGGTCACGACGACGTCCGCGCCCGA
>JAVHVD010000254.1:0-3183 GCA_032160745.1 Pseudonocardiales bacterium | reverse complement strand
CCAGATCGGTGACGGCCGGCATGCGGGTCGAGCCACCGACGAGGACGACATGGTCGATCTCGCTCAGGCTGATTCCGGCGTCCTTGATGACGTTCTGGAACGGCGCCTTGGTGCGCTCGAGCAGGTCGCCGGTGATCTTCTGGAACTCCGCCCGCGACAGCGATTCGTCGAGGAAGAGCGGGTTCTTCTCCGCGTCCTGCGTGATGTAGGGCAGGTTGATGCTCGTCTGCTGCGAGGACGACAGTTCGATCTTCGCCTTCTCGGCGGCCTCGCGCAGCCGCTGCATCGCCATCTTGTCCTTGGTCAGGTCGATGCCGTTGGCGGCCTTGAACTTGTCGGCCAGCCAGTCGATGATCCGCTGGTCCCAGTCGTCGCCACCGAGGTGGTTGTCACCGCTGGTCGCCTTGACCTCGATGACGCCGTCACCGATCTCGAGCAGGGACACGTCGAAGGTGCCGCCGCCGAGGTCGAAGACCAGGATCGTCTGCTCCTTCTCGCCCTTGTCGAGCCCGTAGGCCAGCGCGGCCGCGGTGGGCTCGTTGACGATGCGCAGGACGTTCAGGCCGGCGATCGTGCCGGCCTCCTTGGTCGCCTGCCGCTCGGCGTCACTGAAGTACGCCGGCACGGTGATGACCGCGTCGGTGATCGTCTCGCCGAGGTAGGACTCCGCGTCGCGCTTGAGCTTCTGCAGCACGCGCGCGCTGATCTCCTGGGGGTTGTAGGTCTTGCCGTCGATGTCGACCTTCCAGGTCGAGTCGCCCATGTGGCGCTTGACCGAGCGGATGGTGCGGTCGACGTTGGTGACTGCCTGGCGCTTCGCGACCTCGCCGACGAGCACCTCGCCGTTCTTGGCGAAGGCGACGACGCTGGGCGTGGTGCGCGAGCCCTCCGAGTTCGCGATGACCTCCGGCTCGCCGCCGGAAAGTACGGCGACTACGGAGTTGGTGGTACCGAGGTCGATGCCGACCGCTCGTGCCATGGATAGAACTCCTTCGTGCGTTCGATGTCAGTGGTTGGCTCGCTTGCGATAGTGCTCCGCGGCGCGGGCCACTGTCAAAAGAACTGAGTCGAAGGGACTCAACTTCCCGAATGCGGTGTGACCTGAGTCATATGCGAAGGCTGACCGGCTACTCGGTTCCGCGATGGGCACCGGACACCGGGCGCGGCCGGTTCCGGGCCGGATGGGCCGGCGCCGGCGCAGGTCCCGGTCGCCGCGACAGGGCCGGCGCCGCGGCTCGAGCTTGCGCTTCGGACAGCCGCCGCTCGATCTCGATCAGCCGGATCTCCACACCCGCGCGTTCCTGCAGGTAGAACTCGCGCTCGGCCTCTTGGTTGCGCAGGTAGGCCTGACGCTGGAGATCGCTCAGGTGCTCGGCGTCGGCGACTCGCCGCTCGAGGTCGGCGACGCGAGCCGCCTCGGCCTCCAGCCTGGCCTCGCCGACCGCGATCGCGCGCTCCAGCTCCGCCCGCTCGTGGGCCTGGGCCACCTGCTCCTGTTGGACATGGCGCTGCAGGTCGGTGAGCTGCTGCTCGACGACATGGGCGCGCCAGGTCTCGGAGTCCGCCCGGTCCTCTGCCGCGCGCAGTTCCAGTTGCACGGCGTGCAGGTCGCGCTCGGTCTCGGCCAGCCGCTGCTCGGCCGCCTCGACCCGCTGCGTTTCGGCAGCCCGCCGCGCTTCGATCTCCTGGACCTCCGCGCGAACGGCGTCGAGGGCCTGAGTGGTGTCGGCGAGGCGCGTTTCGGCGGTCTCGGCCCGCTCCCGCTCGGTGCCCAGGCGTTCCTCATGAGCCTGAAGCTCGGTGCGGAGCCGGTCCTCGTGAGCCTCGAGCTCGATGCCGAGCCGGTCCTCGTAGGCCTCGAGGTCGGCGCGCGCCGCGTCGAGCGTGCGCTGCTCCTCCTCGAGTGCGTGCGTCGTGTGCGCGACCTGGGCCTCCGCGGCCTCCGCCCGCTGCTCGGCTGCGGCGCGGCGATCCTCTGCCTCCCAGAACTGGACCTGGAGCGCCTCGAGGGTCTGCAGCGTCTCGGCGAGCTGGGTCTCGGCCACCTCGGCCCGGGCGTTCTCGGCGAGCAACCGGTCCTCGGTCTGCCCGAGCTCGGCCCGGACGCTGTCGAGCTCGGCGGAGAGTTCGGACAGCCGGCGCTGCGACTCGGCGAGCGGAGTGTCCAACTGGCGAACGGCCTCGGCCGAGCGCGCCCGCTCGCGTTCGAGCTCGGCCTCCAGCTCGGCCCGGGCCGCGGCGACCTCCTCGGCCAGCTCCGCGGCACGGCGCTCCGCCTCGAACCGGTACTCGCCCTCGGCGGCGAGCTCGGCCTCGGTGCGGGTGCGCAGTTCGGCGACCCGCGACTCGAGCCGTCGGTATTCCGCGGCCGCGGTCTCGCGCTCCGCCGCGGCCGCCTCTCGCACGGCGGCGAGCTCGTCGAGCGCATCCGCGAGCCGCTGGTGGAGTCCCGGCCCCAGGCTCGGGTCGTCCGGCTCGGCGGCGATGTCGGCGGCGAGGCGGGCCGCCCGCGCCTCGGCGTCCGCCGCAGCGGCTGTGCGGTCCTGCGCCTCGGCCTCCGCGGCGGCGGCTTCGGCGACCTGCGCCTCGGCTGCAGCACGTCGGCGAGCGCCGCGGCGTCCGCCGCGCCGCCGGTGCACGGCCTCTTCCGCTGCCGCCCGCTCGACGGCGCGCCGCTCCTCGGCGAGCTGCTCGGCAGCCGCCCGTTCCGCCGGCGACGGTTCTGCCGGCTCGGTCAACTCGGTGGGCTGCGGCATCTCCGTCGGTTCGGTCAGCTCGGGCGGCTCGGCCCAGTAGATGGGCTCGGGCTGCTCAGTCGTCGAGTCGGTCAGCTCGGCGACATCGGCCAGGTCGGCCAGCTGAGCGAGGTCGTCGTGGTCGGCGGCAGGGTCGGCCGGATCACCCGGGCGCTCGGCGAGGTCGCCGCGCTCGGCGAGGTCGCCATCGTCGGTGCGGTCGCCACCCTCTGCGAGGTCGCTCGGCGCGGCCGCCGGATCCGGCGTGGCACCGACGCCAGGTCCGTTCTCGGTCGGCTCCGACCATCCCGTCGAGAAGTCGGCCGGGTCGAGGTCGTAGCGCACCGGCGGCGGCGTCGGATCGAGTTCCAGCCCGGTGCCGCCGACCTCGGCGTCCGGCGCGTCCGAACCCTCCAGTTCGGCGCGCAGCGGCCCAAGGACAGTGGCC
>JAVHVD010000253.1:0-20771 GCA_032160745.1 Pseudonocardiales bacterium | reverse complement strand
GTCGTCTCGAAGGCCGTCGGCACGTAGCCGTTGCGGCTGAGCCCGTAGGACACCCGCGACGACCCGGTGACGTAGATCAGGCCGGTGCCGGCAGGTGACACCACAGCGTCCAGGTAGAGGATCGCGGCCAGCCAGCCCAGGCTGACAAGGGTGGCGAGCTGGGCGAATGGGCCGGTCAGGGTGTTGAACGCGGCCCCGGCCCACGTGCCGTGGATCTGCGAGGCGGGCAGCGCGGCGAGGAACACGACCTGCAGCGCGATGTAGATGATCGCACCGATCACGATGGAACCGATCACCGCTCGCGGGATGTCCCGCTTCGGGTTGGCGCTCTCCCCGGCGAGTTGGTCGGCCTGCTCGAAGCCGAGCAACGCGAAGATGATCCCGCTCGAGGAGACCGCGGTCAGGATGCCCTTCGCGCCGTACGGGTTGAACCCGTCGGCCGCGGTGAAGTTGCCGGTGTGGAACTGCGCGATCGCCAACACGAAGATCGTCAGCAGCGGCACGCCGACCTTCCACCAGGTTGCCGTGCTGTTGGTGCGCGCCAGCAGCCGGATACTGAGGAAGTTGATCGCAGTGATGGCGGCCATCAGGAGGACGGCGACGGTGATGCCCGAGCCCGTCAGGACGTCGGCGCCACCCTTCACCTTCAACCATCCGGTGGCGAACGAGTAATGCTGAGCGTAGGTGATCATCGCGAGCACCTCGATCGGCGCGACCGTGGCCGCCTGCAACCACGAAAACCACCCGAACGACGCTCCCGCGGCCCCACCGAATGCATAATGCGGGAATCGCGCCGTGCCACCGGACACCGGATACATGGCGCCGAGTTCCGCGTGCACCAGCGCGAGGATCAGGATCGCGACACCGCCGATCCCCCACGAGATGATCGCCGCCGGCCCCGCCGCGGCCAGCGCCTTCTGCGCCCCGAACAGCCAACCCGAGCCGATGATCGACCCTTCCGAGGCCCAGATCAACCCGATGAAGCCGATCTCCCGTTTGAGGCCCGGCCTGCTCCGCGGTTGCGTTGCTGCTGCTACTGCTTCCGGTGGCGTGATGACGCACCCCCTCGACTCGAAGGTGAACCCCGCGCCACCCAGCGTGCCACGCCGATGTCAGGGTTCGGCCGTGGCTCAGGCCGGCCTCAGACGGAGTCGCCGCGACTCGCGTTGGGTCCGCTGAGCTGCTGCGGCGCGTCGGCGAGGACGAGTGCCGCGGCGCCACGCACTGCCGCCGTGTCGTCCAGGGCGCTGGTGCCGATCTCGAGTTGACGGTTGTGGGAACCGACGGTGTTTCGGCGCAGCGCGCGCCGCATCGGATCGAGGAGCAGCTCTCCCGCCGCGGCGAGTTCGCCACCGACCAGGATGAGCCGCGGATTGAGGGTCATCACCGTCGAGGCCAGCGCGCGCCCCACCGCCTCGCCCGCGTCCTCGACCGCCCGTACCGCCCCTCGGTCTCCCTGCTTGATCAGGACAGCGAGCTCGGCGCTCGTCACCTTTCGTCCCCAGCTGCGCGACAGCAGGGCGGCGACGGCCGTCGGGCTGGCGACGGTCTCCAGGCAGCCACGGTTGCCGCATCGGCACACCGTCCCGTTGGGTTCGACCGTCACGTGGCCGAGTTCGCCGGCCAGCCCGTCGTGGCCGAGCAGCATCTGCCCGTCGCAGACGATGCCGGCGCCGATGCCCGCGGACAGCCGTACGTAGACCACGTCGTCCCAGATCTGCGCCGCCCCGTAGCGCCGCTCGGCCAGCACGCACGCATTCGCGTCATTGATCACCTGAACGCGCAGCTCGGTCCGGCTGGCGAATTCGTCACCGGGCTTGCGCCCGACCCAGCTCGGCATGATGCCTTCGGCACGCAACTGTCCGGTGCGCCGCTCGACCGGGCAGGCGATGCCCACCCCTATGCCGAGCACGCCCGACCGCGGGGTGTCGGTGTCGCGCAGCGCATCACCGATCGAGCTGACTGCCGCCGTGATCGTGTCGGCGGCGGAGTCGTCGACGTCGATGTCGATGCTCCTGTCCCAGATGACGGCGCCGACGAGGTCGCTCAGGATCGTGCGGACGTGGTCGTGGCCGATGTCGACGCCGAAGGCGTATCCGGCCCCGGGCTCGAGGGACAGCGTCACGGGCGGTCGACCGAGCTTCACCCCGCCGTTGGGCGCAGCGTGCTCGCACACCAAGCCTTCGCCGATCAGGTCGTAGACCACCGAGCTCACGGTCGCTCGCGACAGCCCGGTCCGATGCATGAGGTCGGTGCGCGACAGCTCGCCGGCCTCGGTCAACGCCTGGAGCGTCCGCAAGCGCCCGAGCCGGCGCAGGTTGACCGGCGCCTCGGCCTCACGCCGCCCATCGGGTCCGGACACGTCCGAACGATAGCAAGTACATCGTCTGACTTTGAAACTAAGAAGGCAACGCAAAATGGGCAAGAGGGTTGACTTTTGCCGATCCCTGACGGAAGTGTGACGTCTGCATCAGTTGACCCATTCGCCCGGCATAGTCGGTTTCGCGGCCCGGGTCGACCCTGGTTCCGGACTCGCGGAGGCTTCGCATGGCTGACCCACGACGCAACCACCGACGGCGGGTGGCCCTGGCCGCGGTCGCGCTGAGCAGCCTCGGCTGGATAGTGGCGGTGGGGGCAGTCGGGGCGTCCCCGTCCGCCGCCAAACCGCCGCAGAGCGCCACGCCGATCTACCTCAACACCCACTACAGCTTCGCCGAGCGGGCGGCCGACCTGGTCTCGCGGATGACGCTGAGCGAGAAGGTCCAGCAGCTGCACACGAACAACGCGCCGGCGATCCCGCGGCTGGGCGTCGAGCAGTACACCTACTGGAGCGAGGGGCAGCACGGTCTCAACCGCCTCGGCGCCGACGCCGCAGAGGGCGGCCAGGGCGCCGTCGACGACGTGCACGCCACCAGCTTCCCGGTCAACTTCGCCTCGTCCATGAGCTGGGACCCGCAGCTGACCTACAACGAGACGACCGCGATCTCCGACGAGGCTCGCGGGTTCCTCGACAAGTCCCTGTTCGGCAACGGCCAGAACAACATCGGCCCGAGCGTGAACGATTACGGTGACCTGACCTACTGGGCGCCCACCGTCAACCTCGACCGCGACCCGCGGTGGGGACGAACCGATGAGGCCTTCGGCGAAGACCCCTACCTCGTCTCGCAGATGGCCGGCGCGTTCGTCAACGGCTACCAGGGCAACACCATGAGCGGCGACCCGATGACGCCCTACCTCAAGGTCGCTGCGACCGCCAAGCACTACGCCCTGAACAACGTCGAGAACAACCGCCTCTCGGGTGACTCGGTCACGACCGAAGCCGACCTGCATCAGTACTACCTCAAGCAGTTCCAGAGCCTGATCGAGGACGACCACGTCGCCGGGCTGATGACCTCGTACAACGCGATCAACGGCACGCCCGGGGCGGTGAACACCTACACCGTCAACCAGCTCGCGCAGCGCACCTTCGGATTCGACGGATACATCACCTCCGACTGCGACGCCATCGCCACGGCCTGGCAGAACCCGCCGGGAGGTCACGCCTGGGCGGCGCCCGGCTGGAAGTCGTCCACGGTGAACGGTCAGGTCATCTGGACCAACACGACCAGCGGTGCGACCCTCTCCGCCGCTGCGGGTGCGGAGGCGTACGGGCTGCGAGCCGGAACCGCGCTGAACTGCACGGGCGACCAGGCGACGATGCCGAACATCCAGGACGCCATCGACGCCGGCATCCTGTCCGAAGGCGTCATCGACACCGACCTCGTGAAGCTGTTCACGGTGCGCATGGCGACCGGCGAGTTCGACCCACCGGCGCAGAACAAGTACACCTCCATCAGCAAGTCGGTCATCGAGAGCCCGGCGCATCAGGCGCTGGCGCAGAAGGTCGCCGACAACTCGCTCGTCCTGCTCAAGAACGCGAACACCGCCGGTGGTAACACGCCACTGCTGCCCGCCGACCCGGCCGCCCTGTCGAATGTCGTCGTCCTCGGCAACCTCGCCGACCACGTGACCCTCGGCGGCTACAGCGGCCAGCCGACCCACCAGGTCACCGCGGTCCAGGGCATCACCGCCGCGGTCAAGGCGGCGAACCCGAACGCGACGGTGACGTTCGACGCGGCCGGCACGTCGACCACGGCCACCGGTCCCGCGGTCCTGAGCGATGCCACCAAGTCCGCGATCAAGGGCGCCGACCTCGTCGTCGTCTTCGCCGGGACGGACGGCTCGAACGCCAGTGAGGGCAAGGACCGCTCGACGCTCGCGATGCCCGGCAACTACAACTCACTCGTCGACCAGGTCAGCGCTGTCGGCAACCCGAACACCGCGCTCGTACTGCAGACCGACGGACCGGTCGCCCTCGCCGACGTCCAGTCCAAGGTCCCCGCCATCGTCTTCAGCGGGTACAACGGGCAGAGCCAGGGCACGGCGCTCGCCGACGTCCTCTTCGGCAAGCAGAATCCCGACGGACACCTCGACTTCACGTGGTACCAGGACGACTCCCAGCTTCCGGCGATGCAGAACTACGGGCTGGACGCATCGAGCACCGGAGGCCTGGGCCGCACCTACCAGTACTTCACCGGCACGCCCACCTACCCGTTCGGGTACGGGCTCAGCTACTCGAGCTTCCGCACCTCGAACGTCACGGCCAGCACGCAGCAGGCCTCCGCCGATGGAACGGTGCGGATCGGGATGACCGTTACCAACACCGGCCGTCGGGCCGGCACGACGGTTGCCCAGCTGTACGTGTCGCCGCCGGATGCCGGACACGGCGACGCTCCGCTCAAGCAGCTCGGCGCGTTCCAGAAGACCGAGATGCTGCGCCCGGGCCAGTCGCAAGACGTGACGCTCACGGTGAAGATCAGCGACCTGGCCCTGTGGGACACCGCCCACTCCCGCGAAGCCGTCACCGACGGGCAGTACCGGTTCATGGTCGGCTCCGACGCGTCCAACATCGTCGCCACCAAGAACGTCCGGGTCACCGGCGCGCTCACGCCGCGCGTGCAGACGGTCACCGTGCAGCCCGCGGCAGTGGACTACCAGGCCGGCCAGACCATCGACCTGACCGGTACCAACAAGTGGCTCGCCGACGACACGAACGCCGCCGAGGAGCCCGACCGCAACCTCGGCATCGTCGCCGACAAGGTCGTCGAGGCCGTCGACAACAACCAGTCGTTCGTCGACCTGACGTCCGCGCGGGTCGGGTACAAGAGTAGCGATCCGTCCGTCGCGAGCGTCGATCGCAACGGGCTGGTGCACGCGATCAAGGACGGCGTCGCGACGATCACGGTGACCGTGAACGGCGTCTCGGGCAGCGCGCCCATCGTCGTGCAGGGGACGTTGACCAACACCGTCCCGGCGATCATGGACGCCGGCTCGTCCGGCACCGCATCGGCGACCTTCACCAACGGTGACGTCCGCCCGGTCGACAACCTGACGATGGCCGTCACCGTTCCGGCCGGTTGGACGGCAACTCCGATCACTGCGACGACCTACCCCCAGGTCGCCGCCGGTTCGTCGGTGACGGCGAAGTGGACGATCTCGCCCGGATCCGCCGTCGCGCCCGGTACGTATCCAGTCACCTTCACCGCCGCCTCGAGCGCCGGTACGTTCAGTTCGACCGGTCAGGTGAAGGTGCCCTACGCCTCCGTCGCGGCTGCGTACGACAACACGGGCATCAGCAACGACAACAGCCCGGTGACGGGCGCGTTCGACGGCAGCGGGGCGAACTACTCCGCCCAGGCCTTGGCCGACGCCGGGCTGCCCGCCGGTCAGCAGGTCACGGTCGGCGGCGTCGGCTTCGACTGGCCGAAGCCGAACGTCCCGGACAACATCGTGGCCGCCGGCCAGGTGCTGCCGGTCAGCGGTTCGGGACACCTGCTCGGGTTCCTCGGGTCCAGCGCTTTCGGGGCCACGTCGGGAATCGGCACGATCGTGTACGCCGACGGCTCGACCCAGTCGTACACGCTGGGCTTCGCCGACTGGTGGGCCGGCAGCCCGAGCGCGGGTACGTCGGTCGCGGCCACCACCCCCTACATCAACACCGGGCCGAACAGCGCCAGGCAGAACCAGACGGTCCACTTGTACGAGTCGTGGGTGTCGCTCGACCCGAGCAAGACGGTCAGCTACGTGATCCTGCCGACCGTGGCCGAGAACGGTCAGGCCGCGGGACAGCCGGCGATGCACGTATTCGCTCTGGGCATCGCGAAGGCCGACGATCAGACCGCGGTCGTGTGCGATGACCTCGGCAACCCGGACGTCGCGAACGGTGTGAACGTCCTGGATGAGGGCGACGGGCACACGACGGCAACCACGGCCGGCGGGCTGCCGGCCCGTACGACCACCGGCACCGGGTCGCTGTACATGTATTTCAACCTGGACGACACCGTCGTGCCGGGCGGTACCTATCAGGCCAATGCCTACGTCACTTACTACGACCATGGCACCGGCAGCTGGGACATCCAGTACGACTCCTTCGCGAACGTCCCGAACAACGCGTTCCGCGACTCGGTCCGGGTCCAGGACACCGGCACCGACACCTGGAAGACGGCGGTGGTTCCGCTACCGGACGCGGCGCTGCGCAATCGGGAGAACGGCTCGACCGATCTGCGACTGAACATCGGTGCCGGCAGCCAGGAGATCGGCCGGGTCGCGTTCGCGGTGACCGGTAGCAACGTGGTGCCCGTGCACATGTGCTCGGCGCAGCCCACCGCGCCGGGAGTGACGCGCCAGCCGCAGGACGCGACCGTGTCGACCGGCAGCGACGCCACCTTCAGCGCGCAGGCCATTGGTGACCCCACGCCGCGCGTGCAGTGGCAGTCCAAGGCCGGCAGTGGCGACTGGGCCGACGTGCCGGGGGCCACGTCGACCACGTTCACGGTCAAGGCCGCAGTAGCCGGGGACGACGGAAACCAGTACCGGGCCGTCTTCGTGAATGCGGCAGGTAGCAACACCACCGACCCGGCCACCCTGCACGTCCACTAGGTCCTGCCGGCTCGAGTGATCACCGTTCGAAGGAGCGACAAATGTCCCGTCGGCTGACTGATCTGCACGGAAGGCGCGCGGCCGTAATTGCCGTGCTCGCCGGCGCGGCGCTGGTGGGCGGCATCGTCCAGGCCGGGCCCGCTCCCGCGAAGGCGCCGTCGCCGGCCGCGCTGGTGTCGGACCCCACCCAGTACGTCGACCCCATGATCGGCACCGGGAACGGCGGCAACGTCGTCGGCGACATCAACGACTTCCCCGGCGTCGACGCGCCCTTCGGGATGATGCAGCTGAGCCCCGACACGCAGGGTTCGGGCGAGGGTTACTCGTACGACAAGTCCTCGATCCGCGGGTTCAGCCTCGACCACGCGTCGGCGGGTTGCGGTGTCTTCGGCGACGTCCCGATCCTGCCCACGACCGGCGCCATCGGCACGAACCCCGGCGGCGCGACGGCGACGTTCTCGCACGACAACGAACACGCCACCCTGGGCTCGTACCACGTGCTGCTGACCGACTCCGGCATCAACGTGGGGCTGACCGCGACCACCCGAACCGGCCTGCTGTCCTTCGACTACCCCGCGGGCAGCGCGGCGCAGGTGCTGGTCAAGTCCGGGGCGAGCCTGGCCGGCAACAGCGCGGCCTCCGTCGATGTCAACGGTGACCACGAGGTGTCCGGGTCGGCGACGGCGAAGGGGCTGTGCGGCGAAGGCAGCTACACCGTCTTCTTCGACGTCCAGTTCTCGCAGCCGTTCTCCGCGCACGGCACCTGGCAGGGCCAGACCGTTTCCGCCGGAGGGTCCAGCGCGAGCGGCTCCGGATCCGGGGCCTACCTCACCTTCGACACCAGCGCCTCGACCACCGTGCAGGCGAAGGTGTCGATGTCTTACGTGAGCATCGACGGCGCCCGCTCCAACATGACGCACGAGATCCAGGGCTGGAACCCCAAGCCCGTCGAGCAGCAGACGCGCAACGCGTGGAAGCAGGCGCTGAGCACGATCAAGGTCGGCGGGGGCACCGACGCCGACCTGACGACCTTCTACACCGCGCTCTACCACTCGTTGCAGTTCCCCAGCGTCTTCAACGACGTCGACGGCCGGTACATGGGCTTCGACAACACGGTGCACCAGGTGCCCTCGGGACAGACGCAGTACGCGACGTTCTCCGACTGGGACACCTACCGCGCGCTGGCACCGCTGCAGACGATGCTGTTCCCGAAACAGGCCGGCGACATGGCGAACTCGCTGATTCGCGATGCCCAGCAGCAGGGCGACTGGATGCCGCGTTGGCCACTGGCGAACGTGAGCACGACCGGAACCATGAATGGCGACAATGCCGTGCCGCTGATCGCGAACACTGTGGCCTTCGGCGGCCGGAACGTCCAGATCGCCGACGTCCTCCCGATCATGCTCAAGGGGGCGACCCAGTCGCAGAAGCTGGGCTGGGGCTGGCAGGAGCGGCAGTGCGTGGAGGAGTACGTCCAGCTCGGCTACGCCCCGAACGACGCCTGCTCCCAGGGCTCCCACGGGCGGCAGGGCGTTTCAGAGACGCTGGAGTGGTCGATCGACGATTTCGCCATCTCGCAGTTGGCCGCCGCGGTCGGGAAGAAGGACACCGCGGCGCAGTACCAACTGCGCAGCCAGAACTGGCAGAACACCTTCAATCCCACGACGGGTTACCTGCAGCCGCGCGACGACAGCGGCGCCTTCCCGAACGGGCCCGCCTTCGTCACCCCACCGCCCAACTCGTTCGGACAGGACGGGTACGACGAGGGGAACGCGGCCGACTACGGCTGGGAGGTGCCGCAGAACATGGCCGGGCTGATCGGCGCCATGGGCGGCAGCAGCGTCGCGATCCCGCGCCTGGACACGTTCTTCAGCCAGGACAACGCCGGCCCGAACGCGCCCTACATGTGGGCCGGCAACGAGGTCGACCTGTCCGCGCCGTACGTCTATGACTATGTCGGGCAGCCGTGGAAGACGCAGGCGCAGGTGCGCAAGCAGGAGCAGGAGCTCTACCCACCGACGCCGAACGGGTTGCCGGGCAACGACGACCTCGGTGCGATGTCGTCCTGGTATGTCTGGTCGGCGTTGGGGATGTTCCCGGTGACCCCGGGCAAGGCCGACCTCGCGCTGGGCAGCCCGCTGTTCAAACGCGCTGAGCTGCGGCTCGGCAACGGCCGGACGGTCGAGGTCAACGCCCCTGCGGCCGCGGACAATGCGCCCTACGTCACCGGCGTGCAGCTCAACGGGCACTCGTTCACCAGCACCGGGCTGCCCGCGTCGTTCGCGACCCACGGCGGCCGCCTGGACTTCAGCCTCGCCACCTCGCCGGACACCCATTGGGCGACCGGCGCGCATGACGCGCCGCCGTCCTACCAAACCGGACAGGACCGGGCGATCGGGTTCACCGATCCGTCCGGCCCGATAACGGTCACGGCCGGCGACACCGCCAAGGTCACCGTCGGCGCCCAGGGCACCGGCCTCGAGGCAACGACGGTGCGCTGGACCGCCCGGGCCAGTGACGGGGTCACCGTCAGCCCGGCTTCGGGCACGCTCGCGGTATCCGCCGACGGGCGCACGAGTACAGACGCGACGGTGTCGGTCGCCGGCTCCATAGCGTCCGGCTACTACCCCGTCACGTTCGACTTCACCACCAGCGACGGGCAGAAACTTCCGGGCGGCGTGCTGGTGATGACCGTCCAGGCCGACGACCACACCGCGATCGTGGCCGATGATCTCGGCAATCCGGATGTCACCCACGGCCTCAGGGTGGTCGAGGAGGGCGACGGCCACACTGCCGCGACAACGGCCGGTGGCCTGCCGGGCCGGACCACCACCGGCTCCGGGTCCTCGTACATGTACATGGATGTGGACAACACCTTGGTGCCCGGCGGGAACTATCAGGCGACGGCATACGTGAGCTACTTCGATCACGGCACCGGCAACTGGAACATCCAGTACGACTCGGCCGCACCGAACAGCGCGTACCAGAACTCGCCACGGATCACGGACACGAACACCGACACGTGGAAGACGGCGGTGATCCCGCTGGCGGGGGCCGCGTTCAGCAACCGTGAGAACGGTGGCACCGACCTACGGCTCAACATCGGCACTGGCGTTCAAACGATAGGGCGGGTCGCGTTCACGGTGACCGGGGACAACGTGCTCGCGATGCACCTCGCATCGCCACAACCGGTCGGGCCGGTGGTCACCACGCAGCCGCAGGACGCGACAGCGAGCGGTGCGTCGGTGTCGTTCACCGCGGCCGCGACGGGTGATCCCCAGCCGGTGGTGCAGTGGCAGGCCAAGACACCCGGAGGCGACTGGACTGACGTCACCGGGGCGACGGGTGCCACGATGACGTTGACCGATCCGCAAGGCCAGGCCGACGGCACCCAGTTCCGCGCCGGATTCGCCAACCTGGCCGGAACTGCGTACTCCGACCCGGCAACGCTGCACGGCTAGGGAACCGGTCGGGCGCCAGTGCCCGGCCGGCGGCGTCACTTCTGGGCGATGGCCCTCTCGCGGATGTTCGCCGGCACGGTGTCGACCACTTCGAGGACCGGCACCGTCCTGCTGAAGTGAAGCTTGCCGCGGAAGTAGTCGCGCTCCTCGGTGATCTGGGCCGTGCGGGTGTCGAACATGACGGTCTGGATGTCGCCCGGGCGGCCGTTGGGATCAACGAACTCGAACGTCTGGACCGGGTTGCCGAGCGAGTCACGCGTGTCATCGCCGAGTCGCACGTGCCCGAGTTGAGCGAGGACCTCGATCGCGGCCGAGCGAAGGTTCGGCTTGGCCAATCCACGTCGCACTATGTCGGCGACCGCGACGAAGACCCGTTCGTCCGACGAGGTGGAACCGACGGAGTGTGCCCGCACGTACGACTCGAGCGCCGCCGGATCGGTAGGCAACCGATCGAGGAACTGCGGTGAGGTCATTCCATCGATGACTTGCGGGCCAGGCGGCAGCAGCCACACCTCCTCATGCACCGGGGCGGCGCCGGAGCGCTCACTTCGTCGCTGCCAGGTTTGCCCGTCGGCACGGATCCAGTCCTCGAAACGGCTCTCACCAGCGGGCTGGCCGGCCAGCGCTTCCTGGTGTTCGACGTCGACCAGATGCAGGTATCGGTTGGGCCCGAGATGATCGCTCGGGCTGACCGCAGCGACGTGTGCCAGGTGATGCAGCGCCTGCACAGCGGCGGCCTGATCCGCGGACCCGGGTGATCCCGCCGGCAGGACCGCGGGCACCGCGATGCAGGCCGCGGCGGCCAGTCCGGCGGTGGCGAGAACGGCCGTGCGGCGGCCTCGGCGCGTACGACAGGTGATGAGCCGGAGATCCGCGCGGTGCGGAACCGGATCGGTGCTGAGTACCTGGTCCAACATGATGGCGCGATCGGCGGCCGGCCAATGCGGCGCGAGCCGCAGGTCGGCGAGACGCCCGTCGAGGTCGGTCGTCATGACGCTGTCTCCTTGGTGATCTCAAGACGTGCGGACACACGTTGCGGCGAGTGCGGTTCCTCTTCGGCTGCGAGTACGCGCCGTAGGCGGTTGCGCGCGCGATGCAGGCGCAGTTCGAAGGCTCTGCGCGAGCAGCCCGCGACTTCACATGCCTGGACCACAGACAATCCGTCCCACCCGGTGAGTAGCAGCGCCTCGCGTTCCAGGGACGACAGGTCAGCGAGGGCGCCGAGCATCGCCCGCCGCTCGAGCGCGATCTCCTCGGCACCGGAGGACGCGGTGCTCGATCGCTCGAGACTGGCCAGCTCGTCGGTGAGCCGTTGCTGGCGAGCAATTCCCCGACGACGGTTGCCGATCGTGTTGCGCGCAACCACCAGCAGCCACGGCAACGCATCTGCAGGGACCTCATCGATTCGCCGCCACGCCACCAGGAACACCTCCGACACGACGTCCTGGGCCGCACTTGGACCGATGTGCCGGTACGCGTAGGCGAGCACCCGCATCGAGTTCTCTTCGAACAGCGCACGCAACTTCGCCTCGCGGATCGGGGTGCTCATACCCCGTACTGTCCGGCAGACGGTCTCACTTCTCACGGCGAACGGGTATGCCGACGGTGGGTGTTGCTCCGTGCAATGGGGTCTGCGCCGGCGACCGACGTTCGGGCCGATGCGGTCGCGGGAAGCATTTGATCGAATGGGAGGCTTGCTCAGTGCGGAAGACGTCACCGGGCGCGACGGTGGCGCTGGGCGCCATTCTGTCCGTCGGTGCGTTGCTGAGCGCGACTGCCGTCATCGTGTGGGCGCACCCCGGTACGACCGCTCGGGTGGTGATCGTCGCGGTCGCATTCCTCGCCGCGATCGTCGGCGGAGTCATGATGTTGAAGGACCTCACCCGCTAGGCCCGAGCCGGCCGGTCGAGGCGGATCAGCCTTCGATGCTCGCCAGGTAGCCACGCCACCCGCCGTACCCGGTGATCTCGGCAGTGGCGTCGGGCGGACCGGCCGCGACGAAGCCGGTGACGCGGCCGCCGTCGGCCAGCTGCACCTGCCCGAGCCCGAGCGGCGGAGCGATCGATTCCAGCAGCTGCCCGACGCCGTGCTGCGGCAGCTCCCAGACCTCGACCTCGAGACCCGCGGCCGGACCCGTGGTGTCGGCGACGAGCCCGGGACGCGGGAACGGGCCGGGCACGCGGTACATCCGATATCCGCCGGCGGTGCGGGTGCGGCTGTGCAGGCGTCCGCCGAGCGCCACGAGCTGACCGTTGGCCGGCTGGCCCGACAGGTGCGCTCCGGCGACCGCGAGCAGGGCACCATCCGTCCGCACCGGCGCACCGTCGCCGCCGGTCCAGCGTTCGGCGAGATCGAGCAGCGGCCGGTCGGCGAAGGCCGGGGCGATGAGCTGGACGCCGAACGGCAGTCCGTCCGGCCGCTGCCCGGCGGGCACCGCCACTGCACACAGGTCGAACAGGTTGACCATGTTCGTGTAGGTGCCGAGCCGGGTGTTGACGCCGATCGGGTCGTCCGCCACCTCGGCCAATCGAGGATGACCGGGCGTCACCGGGAGCAACAGCGCGTCGGCTCCGACGAACGCCTGCATCGCCTCGGCCCGCAGGGCGGCCAGGCGGCGCTGCGCGGCGAACACCGCAGCGGCCGGGTGCTCGCGGCCGGCCAGCACGATCCGGCGCACCGTCGGATCGAGGTGCGGGCCGTCGGTCTCGAGCTGCGCGCCGAACGCGTCGAACCGCTCGGCGACGAGGGCGCTCGTGTACAGCAGCTTCGCCGCCTCGAGGAACGACCCGATCGGCACCGGCACGAGGTGGGCCACCTTCGCGGCGTGCTCCAGCGCCGCGTCCCAGGCGACGCGGTGCGCATCGTCGAGATCGAGGTCGCCGTCGGGCACGGCGAGAACCTGCATCCGCTGGGCCACACCGCTCGGCAAGGCGACCGGCATGGGGCGGGAGTACGGGTCGCCCGCGTCGACACCGATCATCACCTCGAATGCGGTGCGGGCGAGGGCGACGTCGCGGGTGAGGGTCGTGACGCAGTCGAGTGACGGGCAGGCCGGCAGTACGCCGGTGGTGGGCACGAGCCCGCGCGTCGGCTTGAAGCCGACCAGCCCGTTGAACGCGGCCGGCACCCGGCCGCTGCCCGCGGTGTCGGTGCCGAGCGCGAGCGGGACGATGCCGGCCGCCACCGCGACGGCGCTGCCCGAGCTGCTGCCGCCGCTGATGTGCGCGGTCGACGCGACACTGTGGCAGGCGCCGTACGGCGTACGGGTGCCGACCAGACCGGTGGCGAACTGATCCATGTTGGTCTTGCCGATCACGACCGCTCCGGCGCCGACCAGTCGTTGGACTGCAGGTGCCGTCGCCGCTGCGGGCTGGTCGCGCGCCGGGCACGCAGCGGTCGTCGGCAGGCCGGCCACGTCGATGTTGTCCTTCACTGCGATCTGCACACCGCCGAGCGGACCGTCGGCCGAACCGACCGGCTCCGGCACGAGCGAAATGAAGGCGGGCTGATCGAGGCCCCGCAGCATGGACGAGGAAGCGGCGGGGGTCATCGCGCCGCCTCGGCCCAACGCTGCCGTTCGGCGTCGAACGCGTCCTGTCGGCGGCGCCGGAAGGCCGCGATCTCGTCGGCGTGGGCGTGCTCGAGCGCGCGCACCTCGGCCAAGGAGAAGGTGGACGGCGCAGTGAGCAGGTCCTCACGCCCGGCGGCGATGGCGGCCCGGCGCTCATCGAGTTCCTCGGCTAGCACCGGGACGAAGCGCAGTCGGTCGAACGGCCGCAGCAGCCACGGCGGTGTGCTCCCGGACGGATCGAGGCGCCAGATCGGCACCGTGCGCCCGACCAGTTGGTAACCGCCCGGGCCCTCCATGCCGTAGACGCACAGGTACACGCCCCCGATGCCGACGGCGTTCTGCGGGGTCCAGGTCCGGGCCGGGTCGTACTTCGTGGTCACCAGCCGATGGCGGGGATCGATCGGCACGGCCACCGGCGCGCCGAGATAGACATCGCCGAGGCCGACGACGAGGTAGGTCGCGGACTCGACGACCTCGAATACGTCACTCCGCTCGTCGAGGTCGTTGATCCGGCGGATGAACTCGACGTTGTCCGGGCACCACGGGGCGTCCGGCCGGACCGAGCGGGCATAGCGTGCCATCGCCTCGTGCGCGAGTGGGTGGTCGAAGGCCAGCGGCAGGGTGACCTCCCGGGCCGGCAGGGTGACGGTCTCGGGATCGGGGACGTCGGCCGCGAGGTCGATGACCATCGCGGCGAGGTCGGCCTGCGGCAGCGCGTCGACGTCGACCTTGACGAGCATCGATCGCACCCCCTCGACCACCTCGAGCAGGCCGGCGGCGGCGGCGGCGGCACGCAGCCGCTCGGCAAGCAGATGCACCCAGACCCGCACGCCCAGGTCGAGCACCGGTGGGCCGGCCTCGACGAGCAGGTGATGGTCGCCGGCCCGGCGCACGACGAGAGCAGGCGCATGGCCGCCCGCGGGGCGGCGGGCGAGCACCGGATCGGCCGGCTTCGGCCGCGTCGTGATCGGCTCGGCCGACCGGCGGGCCACGGCCGACTCGAGCAGCGCCGCCACCGCTGCGCGCGGTTCGGCCAGCAGCGCGGCCCGCTCGGCGTTAGCGGCGACGGCGTCCTCAGGGCTGACCGGTTCCAGTCGCACGGTGTCGCCCGGGCGCAGCTGCGCGAGCATCCATCGATCGGCCCGGACGACCACGCACGGGACGACGAAGCCGCCGAGGCTGGGCCCGTCGGGGCCGACGATCACCGGAGTGTCGCCGGACAGCATGATGCCGCCGACCGGGTAGGCACTGTCGTGGATGTTGGACGGGTGCAGCCCGGCCTCGCCGCCGTCGGTCCGCGCCCACTGCGGCGCCGGACCGACCAGCCGCACACCGGTGCGGTCGGCGCGGTGATCGACCTGCCAGGCGACGTCGAACAGGGCGCCGAACCCGTCGGCGGTCAGGTGTTCGGGAGCGCCGTGCGGTCCGGGCAGCACGCGCACCGTCCACGTGCCGGACAGCCGGGGCAGCAGCGGGGCCACGTCGATCGGCGCCTGCAGGTTCTCCGCCCGTCCGAACGTCAGCTCGTCACCGGCGGTCAGCGCACGGCCCTGGTGCCCGCCGAAGCCGCCGAGCAGGAAAGTGGAGCGACTGCCGAGAGCGGGCGGGACGACGATGCCGCCGGCGACGGCGAGGTGGGCCCGCATGCCCGGCGCCCCGCACGGCCCGACGTCGAGCACCGAGCCCGCCTCGGCCACGGCCACCACCCCGGGGCGCAGCGTCCGTCCGTCCAGCGTCGCCGACTCGGCGGCACCGGTGACACAGACCAGCGTGCGGGCCGAGAACCTCAGTACCGGGCCGACGACCACCGCCTCCAGCCCGGCCGCGTTCGGCTCGTTGCCCACCGCGATGTTGGCCAGTGCGAACCCGAGATCGTCCCAAGCTCCGGACGGCGGCACGCCGACGTCCCACATGCCGCCCCGGCCGTCGAGGTCCTGCACGGTGGTCTGCACGCCGGCCGCGATCACCTCGGCGGCGAGCTTGGTCGGACGCAGCACCGTCCCGGTCACTGCGGCCACCAGCCGAGCAGCCGGATCGGGGTGGGATTCCATCCGTTGCAGGGGTTGTTGAGCTGTGGGCAGTTGCTGATCAGCACGACGATGTCGCGCTCGGCCCGCACCTCGACGTACTTGCCCGGTGCCGACACCCCGTCGGCGAAGGTGAGCCCGCCGGCGGACGTCAGCGGCACGTTCATGAAGAAGTTGATGTTGTGCGGCAGGCCGCGCGCCGCCATACCGATCGACGCCGCGTACTTCACGAACGTCTCGCGACAGGCATGCTGGTGGCGGGTGTGCATGCCGTAGCGGATGACGTTCGACTCCTGCCCGCAGGCTCCGCCCACTGTGTCGTGCCGGCCGCAGGTGTCCGCGGTGATCGTGGCCAGCAGGTCCAGGTTCGCCGACAGCAGCCTCGATCCGGTCGTGAGGTACACCGCACCCTGCTCGCGGATCGTGTCCATCGCGCTGTACCGGTTCGTGGGATCGTGCGCGTCGAAGAACAGCGTGTCCGCGGCCTGGTTACCGTGCAGGTCGACGATTCGGAACAAGCCGCCGGCCGGGATCCGGCCGACGAAACCGTCCCCCGCCTGCACGACCACGTCGAGCACCGCGGCCTCGACGGCCGGTGTGTCGAGCGCCGCCCTCATGCGAACACCTCCTTGGCGGCGAGCAGCGCGCGGGCCGACTCGGCGCGGAACGTCATCGACGGATCGTCGGCGCCGTAAGGGATTCCGGGCTCGATCTCGACGCGCACCCCACCGGACTGCCAGGACGGCTCGAGCGGATGGGGTGCGGTCGAGAGCACGAGCAGCAGGTCGACCTCGGCCCGCAACGTCACCCAGTCGCCGGCCGAGGCGTGCCCACCGACCCAGCTCAACGTGCCAGCGTCGGTATCCGACGTCGCCACCTTGCTGAAGAAGTTGACGCACGCGTGCAGGTCGAGCGGCCCCAGTCCGTGCTTGCGCAGCTCGGACAGCAGCCCGTGCCGGGCCGACCGGCGCCAGTCGTTGCGGTCGGCACCGTAGGACGACGGGCCGAACCGTTCGGCGTGCGCGTCGAGCGAGTGCCCGCTGAGGGCGTCGTGCCAGTCGAGCGACGAGCCGGTCACCGACGCCAGCCCGAGCCCGCGATCGGACATCAGCACCATCGGCGCCCGGATGCACGCGCTCATCTGTGCCTTCAACGTGTCGGGCAGGTTGAGGCGATCGACCCGGTCGTGCGCGGCGAAGATCAGCGTGGAGCAGTTCGCGCCGTCCTCGAGGGCGGTGAGCCGGATGTCGCGTCCGGCGCGGACGAGCACCGAGTAGGCCACGCCGGACGGGACATCGTGGGTGAGCAGCGGACTCATACGGCGGCCCCGGCGATGGTGTCCGAACCCGGGGCCGGATCGAGCGCGGCAGCCTCCCGCCGGTTCTCGTAGCGCTGCCAGAAGTAGGCGACCGCCCCGACGACAACCGCGCCGCCGAGGAACAGCTCCGGGAAATACTGCAGGTACCAGCTCGTCCCGAAGACCTTCTGCCGCGGCCAGCCCAGGTTCACCGCCATGAACGCGCCCCACACGATGGCGACCACATTGACGACGACGCCCCAGCGACCCAAGGAGAACAACCCCGGTTGGTTGTCCTGCGGCCAGCCCTTGAGCCGGCGCACCAGGAGCGGCGTGGTCACCATCAGGTAGGCGATGTAGAGCAGCATGATGCAGACGCTCGACAGGGCGAGGAAAACCGCGCCGTTCTTCACGTTCACGTACAGCAGCCCGACGGTGAGCACGCCGACGACGATCGCCGGCCGGATCGGCGTTCCGGTGCGCGGGTTGACCTTGCCCAGCGCGGCCGAGAACGGCAGCACACGGTCGCGGGCCATCGAGAACATCATCCGGGTGGTCGCCGTCTGGATCGCGAGCGTGCATACCGAGACGGCGATGGCGACGTCGATGAGGAAGACCCGGCCAAGGGTGTCGCCCAGCCGGCTCGTCAGCACGTACGGCAGGCCGCGGGCGGGGTCACCCAGCGATCCGTCGGTGACACTCGGGGCCGCCATCAGGGTGGCCATCAGCATGAACGCGCCACCGATCCCGGACACGACGAGCGCGCGGATGATCGTGCGCGGCGCGGTGCGGCGCGGATTCTTCGTCTCCTCGGACAGCTCACCGGCGCTGTCGAAGCCGACCATCACGTAGGCCGCCATCAACCCGGAGATGATGAACGACCACAGGTAGGCGCTGCCGTGTCCGACACCGGCACCGGTGTGCAGGACGATCCCCGGCCCGCGCTTGGCGTGCGAGAACAGGGCGATGCACAGCAGCACCACGCCGACGATCTCGCAGGTGACCCCGATGCTGTTGATCATCGACATCACGCGGACGCCCACGGCGTTGATCACGGTGGTGACGACCAACAGGATGCTGCCGAGGATGACGGCATTCTCGGTCGGGTTGTCGACGATGTCGAAGCCCGACCAGATCGCCGGCAGCACGATCTCCAGCGCGATCGCGGCCGCGGCCACGGTGACGATTTGCGCGACGAGCATCAGCCAGCCGGCGGTCCAGCCCCACAGCCGGCCGCCCAGCCGCGTCGCCCACTGGTAGATGCAGCCCGAGATCGGATAGCGCGCGGCGAGCTCGGCGAAGCAGAGTGCGACCAGGATCTGGCCGACGAACACGATCGGCCACGTCCAGAAGAAGGACGGGCCGCCGAAACCGAAGCCGAAGCTGAACAGCTGGAAGACGGTCGTGAGGATAGAGACGAAGGAGAAGCCGGCCGCGAACGAGCCGTAGCTCCCGACACTCCGGTGCAGCTGCTGCCCGTAACCGAACGTGCTCAGGTCGGCCGAATCGGCGGCGTCTACTTCGGCTGGTGGTCTCTCGATCGTGGTCATCGGCACCTCCGCTGGAGGCCCGAACGGCACACGCCCGGGCCACATGGCCTCCCGGGCTTTTCCCCCGCCGTGGAACGTCACCGGGCCGCGCTGCGCGGTGTCGCCTGCATCTCTCGGACCAGGCCCGCCGGCCGGAGCCGGCGGCGGAACCCTAGACGCGCCCCGCTCGGTGCGGGTCGTGGTCCATTAGCGGGCGCGTCCGTTTCACCAACGGTGCGCTCCGGTAAACGTCGCGTTTCGCGTGTCGTCGCAAGCGGAAATCCGGTCGACACGAGCCGACGACTACCTGGAGCTGAGCCGGGCCGCGTCAGACGACGGCGTCCAACTCGACCCGCGACGGCGTGTTGGCCAGGAGCTCGATGGTGTACGGGTCCGTCGGTGAGTCGAGAACGGCGTTGGCCGCGCCCTGCTCGACGACGTGCCCACCGTTGAGGATCACGACCTGGTCGGCCACGGCCCGCACCAGCCCGAGATGGTGAGTGATGAACAGCAGCGTGAGCTCGGAATCCCGACGCAGGCGGCCGAGCAACTGCAGGATGGAGGCCTGGATCGACACGTCCAGCGAGGACGTGATCTCGTCGCAGATGAGCAACCGCGGCTCGGCCGCCAGCGCCCGGGCGATCGCCACCCGCTGACGTTCGCCGCCGCTGAGCTGGCTGGGATAGCGGTTCTCGTAGTCCGGGGGCAGGGCAACCCGGCCGAGCAGCTCGCGGACGCGGGCGCGCCGGGCGGACGCGCTGCCGGCGAGGTTGAAGGTGATCAACGGCGCGGCGATGCTGCGGCCGATGGTGTGCCGGGGATTCAGGGACGCGTGCGGGTTCTGGAAGATGTACTGCACCTCGCGGCGTACCGACACGTCGCGCCCCCGCGCCGTCCACGGCACGGTGGCGTCGGCGAAGCGCAGCTCGCCGTTGACTGCGTCCGGGTGCAGGCCACTGATACAGCGGGCCAACGTCGTCTTGCCGCTGCCGGACTCCCCCACCAGCGCCGCGCATTCGCCCGCGCGGACGGCCACCGTGACGTCGTGCAGCACCTCGCTGCGCCCGTACCAGGCGGTGACGCCGCGGGCGACGAGCAGGCCGTCGGGCTCGGCGAGCTGGCGCGCCCGCTCGTGCCACACCGGCGCCCCGGCCGCGTGCCGGTCCGCCGCGCGCACCTGGACGTCGTGCGCCCGGCGACAGCGCGCCGAGTGCTGTGCTCCGACGGCGACCATTGTCGGCGGCTCGTCCACGCAGGCGGTTTCGGCGTGCTCGCAGCGCGGCGCGAACGGGCATCCGACGCCGCGGTCCTTCGGCGCCATCGGCGCGCCCGCGATCCCGACGAGCTCGCGGCGTTCGGTGGCGCTCGGCGTAGCCAGCACCAGCCGGCGCGAGTACGGGTGGGCCGGCTGATGCAGCACGGCCGCGGTCGCCGCGTGCTCGACCAGCAGCCCGGAGTACATGACGCCGACGCGGTCGGCGATCTCGCCGATGACAGTGAGGTCATGGGTGACGTAGACCGCGGCTGTCTGCTCGGACGCGATCACCTCGCGGATCGTCTCGAGGACATGGCTCTGCGTCGTCACGTCCAACCCGGTCGTGGGTTCGTCGAAAACGATCACCTTGGGCCGGTTGACGAGCGCCATGGCGATGCTGACGCGCTGCAGCTGACCGCCGGAGAGCTGATGCGGGTAGCGCCGGAGGAACTCGTCCGTGGCGGGCAGTCGCACCTTGCCGAGCAGCTCGTCGATCCGAGCGCGGACCCCCGGCGAGGTGCGCCGGCGCCCACGGCCGGCAGTTTCGGCGAGCTGGGCGCCGATCCGCATCGCGGGGTTCAGTGCCGTCGACGGATCCTGGGGCACGTAGGACACCAGGGTGCGCCGCGCCCGGCGGCGGGTGGTGTCGTCGG
>JAVHVD010000252.1:0-3800 GCA_032160745.1 Pseudonocardiales bacterium | reverse complement strand
CCGGGGCGAACACGCCGAAGGCGGTCGGGCGCCGGCGACGGTCTGCGTACTGTCCGGCGACGTCCACCACGCCTACGTCGCCGAGGCCGATTTCGCCGACCCGGTCGACTCACGGGTCTACCAGTTGACCTGCTCGCCGCTGCACAACTACGTCCCGGCGGCGATGAAGGTGACGTTCCGGATCACCTGGAGCCGGCTCACCGAGCGGCTCGTGCGTGGCCTGCTGGGGCTCGTGCACCGGGTGCCGCCGCCGTCGGTCTCGTGGCGGCGGCTGTCCGGGCCCTACTTCGGCAACGAGGTGGCGACGCTGGTGTTGGACGGGCGACAGGCCGAGACCCGGTTGCGCCGGTCCGCGCCGATGGACGCGCCGGAGGCACTGATCGAGGTGTCCCGGCTGAACCTGACCGGCTGAGCCTCAAGCGATCTCGACGCAGCGTGTTCCGCTGTAGATGGTCGGCATGCAGCGGTTGCAGTGGATGCACAACGAGGTCGCGGACGGGTCGGCGCGCAGCGTGTTGATCAGGTCCGGTTCGCGCAGCAGCGCCCGTCCCATCGCCACGTACTGGAAACCGGCCTCCATCGCGTGGTTCATGACGGCGAGGTTCGTCACGCCGCCGAGCAGGACCATCGGCAGCGCCACCGACGCCCGCACCCGCTTTGCGTCCTTGAGCAGGTACGCGTCCTGATACGGGTAGTTGTGCAGCCGGGTGCGGCCGAAGACGCGGACGCCGGTGCGCACCGGCTCGCGCATCGCCGCGGCGAACTCCTTCAGCGGTGCCGGTCCCTTGAAGAGGTACATCGGGTTGAGCAGAGAACTGCCTGCGGTCATCTCCAGAGCGTCGAGGGAACCGTCGCGCTCGAGCCACTGCGCAACCTGGATGGACTCCTCGATCTGCAGGCCGCGGCGGACGCCGTCGTCGAGGTTCAGCTTGGCCAGGATCGCGATCCGATCCCCCACCTCGTCGCGCACCGCCCGGGCGATGGCCCGCGCGAATCGAGCGCGGTTCTCCAAGGAGCCGCCGTACTCGTCGCGGCGGCGGTTCAGCTTGGGGCTGAGGAAGGACGACGCGAGGTAGTTGTGGCCGAGATGGATCTCGACGGCATCGAAGCCGACCTCGACCGCCATCCGCGCGGCAGCGCCGTGGGCGCGCACCACGCGATCGAGATCGGCTGCGGTCGCGCGCCGGGTGAACTGCAGGCTCAACGGCGAGAAGAGGCGGCTCGGGGACAGCCCAGGAAGCCGGTTGCTGCGGCCGTCCGCAACCGGGCCGGCATGCCCGAGCTGGGCCGAGACCGCGGCGCCTTCGGCGTGGACGGCGTCGGTGAGCCGGCGCAGTCCGGGCAGCGCTTCGTCCCGCCAATGGATCTGGTGCCGGTCGGTGCGGCCCTCGGGGGACACGGCGCAGTAGGCCACGGTCGTCATCCCGACGCCGCCGGCCGCGACCCGGCGGTGGAACGCGATGAGATCGTCGCTCACCACGCCGTTGCGGCTCATCCCCTCGAAGGTGGCCGCCTTGATGACCCGATTGCGGAGGCGGACCGGTCCGAGCGTCGCCGGCGCAAGCGGATCAGGTGCCGTCACCGCGTCCCGCCATCTCCGCTTTTCCCCGGAGCTGACCGGTTGCCGGGCCGCGAACCGGTCAGCTGCGGGGAAATCGCGGACGGCAACGCCGTCATCGAGTCTTGTCGAGGCGCTGCAGGGTCTCGTCGTACTCCGTGACCAGTTCGGCGACGAGCTCGCCCACCGGGCGAACGGCGTTCATCCGGCCGACGATCTGACCGACCGGCATGGCGACGACCTCCGGGTCATCGGCCGCGGCGATGCGCTGGTGCGCCTCGCTGACCAACAGGTTCTGCAGCGGCATGGGCAGCGGATCCGGCGCGCCCTCCTCGGCCCAGGCCTCCGTCCACTTGGTCTTCAGCAGACGGGCCGGCTTGCCGCTGTACACCCGGGCGCGCACGGTCTGGTCCGACCGGGCCGCGACGAGGGCGCGCTGCATCGCGTCACCGGTGCCGAGCTGGTACTCCGTCGTCGTGAGCCAGTAGGAACCCATCCAGACGCCACCGGCACCGAGTGCCAGCGCCGCGGCGATCTGCCGGCCGGAGCCGATCCCACCGGCCGCGAGCACGGTGGCGTCGTCTCCCACTGCGTCGACGATCTCGGGCACCAGCACCATCGTGGCGATCTCACCGGTGTGCCCGCCGGCTTCCGTCCCCTGGGCGACGACGATGTCCACACCGTTGTCCACGTGTGAGCGTGCGTGCTTCGCCTTGCCGGCCAGTGCCGCGACCGGGACTCCGCGCTCGTGCGCGAGGTCGATGACGTCCTTCGGCGGCGAGCCGAGCGCGTTCGCGATCAGCTTGATCGGGTGTTTGAGCGCGACGTCCACATGCGCGCGGGCCACTGAGTGCAGCCAGCCCAGTACCCCGTCGCGGGCCGGGTCACCGTCGGCGGGCAGCGGCGGTACGCCGAGCTTGCGCAACGTGTCGTCGACGAACTTGCGGTGCCCTTCAGGGATGTACTTGCCGAGGTCGACCGCCGAGCCCTCGTCGGGGATCTTCGCGGGCATGACGATGTCCACGCCGTACGGCTTGCCGTCGGTGTTCTCGTCCATCCAGGTCAGTACGGCCTCGAGCTCGTCGCCGTCGTTGAAGCGGACGCAGCCCAGCACGCCCAACCCACCGGCGCGGCTGACCGCCGCGGCCACATGCTCGGACGGCGTGAAGGCAAAGATCGGATAGTCGATGCCCAGCTGATCGCAGATGGCGGTGCGCACAGGTCAACTCACTCGCCTTCGGCGCCGGTCGACCCAGCCGCTGCGGAGTTGACGAGCTCGTTCGCGCCGTGCGCGGCGGCGAACTCCGCGGCCCAGCGGTAGTCCGCCTTGCCCGTGGCGAGTCGCTGGATCTTGTCGACCAGCCAGATGCTCCGCGGCACCTTGTAACCGGCGATCTCGTGCCGGACGTACGCGGTCACGTCCTCGAAGGTCGGCGTCGTCCCAGGGCGCGGCTCGATGACGGCGGCCACGCGCTGACCCAGCCGATCATCGGGCACGCCGACGACGAGCACGTCGAACACGTCCGGGTGCGACATGAGCGCCGCCTCGACCTCTTCCGGGAAGACCTTCTCCCCGCCGGTGTTCACGCAGGTGTTGCCGCGGCCCAGCAGGGTGATCGTGCCGTCCGCCTCGTGCCGCGCGAAGTCGCCGGGCACCGTGTAGCGCTCGCCGTCGACCTCGACGAAGAGCCGCGCGGTCTTCTCCTCGTCCTTGTAGTAGCCCAGTGGAATGTGGCCGCCGCGGGCGAGCCGGCCGATCTCCTCCGAGCCGGCCGGGATCGGCTTGCCGTACTCGTCGATGACGATCGTGTCCTTGCCGGCGCTGACCCGCGGCCCGCCGATGCCCTGCTCGGTGTCCTTCGTGATCAAGCCGATGCCCATGAAGCCGGTCTCGGACGAGCCGATCGCATCGGTGATGACCGCGTTGGGCAGCGCCTTCAGGTACTCGTTCTTCACGCTCTGCGAGAACAGCGCGGCGCTGCTCGAGATCGCGTACACCGACGAAACGTCATAGCTGCCTCCGTGGAACGCCTCGATCATCGGCCGCGCCATGGCGTCACCGATGAGGACGACGACGTTGACCTTGCGGCGCTCGATCGCCTTCCACACCTCAACCGGATCGAACTGCGTCAGCAGGACGACGGTGTCGCCTCCGAACAGCGCCATCAGTCCGGCCCATTGCGCATTTCCGTGGATCAGCGGCGCGAGACACAGCCGCACCATGCCGCCGGTCACCTTGCCC
>JAVHVD010000251.1:0-9293 GCA_032160745.1 Pseudonocardiales bacterium | reverse complement strand
TGTCGGTCCGGACGGCGCCGGCCACTTCGTCAAGATGGTGCACAACGGCATCGAGTACGCCGACATGCAGCTCATCGCCGAGGCCTACGACCTGCTGCGCCAGGGTCTCGGCGCCTCGCCGGGCGAGCTCGCCGAGATCTTCCGCACCTGGAACGAGGGCGACCTCGAGTCGTTCCGCATCGAGATCACCGCGGCGGTGCTCGCGCAGACCGACGCCGAGACCGGGCAGGCCTTCGTCGACATCGTGCTCGACCAGGCCGAGCAGAAGGGCACCGGCCGCTGGACGGTGCAGAGCGCGCTCGACCTCGGCGTGCCGATCACCGGCATCGCCGAGGCCACCTTCGCTCGCGCGCTGTCGAGTCACGCGGAGCAGCGCGAACCGGCGCGGGAGGCCTTCGGGGCGGACGTCAACCCGCTCGACATCGCCGATCGCGACGCGTTCATCGAGGACGTGCGACTCGCGCTCTACGCCTCGAAGGTCGTCGCGTATGCGCAGGGGTTCGACCACATCGCCGCGGGCAGCGCCGAGTACGACTGGGACGTCGACCGCGGCGCTATGGCGACGATCTGGCGGGGCGGCTGCATCATCCGCGCCCGGTTCCTCAACCGGATCCGCGAGGCGTACGACGGCAACGCGGAACTGCCCTCGCTGCTCGTCGACCCGTACTTCGCCGACGCGGTGCGCGGCGGCGTGGACGCGTGGCGCCGGGTCGTGGCTCAGGCGGCGCTCGCCGGCATCCCGACGCCGGCCTTCTCCTCGTCCCTCGCCTACTACGACGGCCTGCGCCGCGACCGGCTGCCGGCCGCGCTCATCCAGGGTCTGCGGGACAACTTCGGCGCCCACACCTACAAGCGGGTCGACAAGGCCGGGTCGTTCCACACCGAGTGGGCCGGCGACAAGTTGGAGCACGACGCCTGAGACCCCCTGCGGCGGGGCAACCGGTCCAGAGACAGCGGACGGACGGTCTTGGGTAGGTACCCCGTAAGCACGCCCGATTCGCCTACCGGAAAGTGAGCCGCCTTGCCGCGCCCCGATGTCCTGGTAGCCGACCGCTACCGGCTGGTCGAGCAGGTCGCTGCCGGCGGAATGGGCAGCGTCTGGGAGGCGTGGGACGAGCGCCTGCAGCGCCGCGTCGCGCTCAAGCAGCTGCACCCGCAGCCGGGGCTCAGTCCGGCCGAGACGAAGCTGGCCAGCGATCGGGCCATGCGCGAGGCCCGGATCACCGCGCGGCTGCATCACCCGCACGCCGTGCCGGTGTACGACGTCGTCGACTTCGACGGCCAGCCTTGCCTGATCATGCAGTACCTGCCGTCGAAGAGCCTGCAGGCGCTGATCAAGGACCGCAACGTGCTCAGCGCCGGCGAGGTGGCACGGATCGGCGGGCAGGTCGCCGGCGCCCTGGCGGCGGCCCATCAGGTCGGCATCGTGCACCGCGACGTGAAGCCGGCCAACGTCCTCATCGACGAGGAAGGTTCGGCCAAGATAACCGACTTCGGCATCTCGCACGCGGTCGGTGACGTCGCGTTGACGTCGACGGGCATGGTCACCGGCACGCCGGCGTTCCTCGCCCCTGAGGTCGCCCGCGGCGTCGAGTCCGGCCCGGCCTCCGACGTCTTCTCGCTGGGCTCGACGCTGTACGCCGCGCTGGAGGGCAGCCCGCCGTTCGGCACCGAGGAGAACCCGATGGCGATGCTGCACCGCGTCGCGTCGGGCCAGATCGTGCCGCCCCAGCGCAGCGGTCCGCTGACCGAGACGCTGCTGCACATGCTGGCCGTGGACCCGTCGAACCGTCCGTCGATGAAGCAGGTCGCCGACCGACTGGCCTCCGCTCACGCGGCCCTCTCCGATCCGGTGAGCGGAGCGCCGACGCGCCGCATCGACCCGACGCAGCGGATGATGCCGCCGCCGGTCGAACCGCCGACGACGACGGTCACGCTCCCGGCGGTCGGATCTCCGCCTCCGGCCGCACCGTTCGTGGTCGGCGGACCTCCGCCGGGACGGCGTAAGCGAGGGCTGACGGCCGTGACCGTCGCGGCGATCGTTCTCGTGCTGGGGCTGGCCGCCGTACTCGCCACCCAGTTGCTGGGCGACGGCTCCGGAGGCGGTGGGACGGCAGCGGGCAACGAGTCCAGCAGCCCGGCGACGAAGTCGTCGGCGTCCCGGTCGGCGGCGACGACAAGCGCGGCGCAGACCACCGCGCCGACGTCGTCCGCGCCACCGTCGAGCACGCCCTCGCAGTCGTCCAGCGCCCCTGGCAACGGGCAGCCGAGCCCGGCCGAACTCACCGGCGCCGTTCGTGACTATTACGGGATGCTGCCGGACGACACCAACACGGCGTGGACGCGACTGACGCCGGACTACCAGGCCCAGACGGGTGGCCGCGGTGCCTATGAGAAGTTCTGGAAGGGGTTCCAGTCGGTCACGACCAACAACGTCCGCGTCAACGGTGACACGGTGCTGGCCGACCTGCGTTACGTCGCGACGAACGGCAAGGTCTCCACCGAGACCCGGTCGTTCCGGCTCGTCCGCCAGGACGGCGTCCTCAAGATCACCGAGTCGCAGACCTAGGGCGGCGCGCTCACTCCCCTGTCGGCAGCTCGGTGTGCCCGCCGAAGGCCTGCCGCATCGCCGACAGCAATTTGTCGGCATAGGCGGCCTCGCCGCGGCTGGAGAAGCGGGCGAACAGCGCCGCCGAGAGCACCGGAACCGGCACGCCCTCGTCGATGGCCGCCTTGATCGTCCACCGCCCCTCGCCCGAGTCCGACACCCGACCGGCGATCCCGTCGAGATTCGGGTTGCCGTTCAGCGCGCCGGCAGTGAGGTCGAGCAGCCACGACGCGATCACCGACCCGCGGCGCCACACCTCGGCCACCTTGGGCAGATCGAGGTCGTATTGGAAGTACTGCGGCTGGTCGAGCGGCGTCTCTTCGGCGGAGTGCGCCTGCTCCTTCGACCCGGCGTTGGCCTTGGCCAGCACGTTCAGGCCCTCGGCGTAGGCGGCCATCATGCCGTACTCGATGCCGTTGTGGACCATCTTGACGAAGTGCCCGGAGCCGGCCGGGCCGCAGTGCAGGTACCCCTGTTCCTCGGGCGCCGGATCGCCGGTGCGGCCGGGCGTGCGCTCGATCTCGCCGAGGCCGGGGGCGATGCTGGCGAAGAGCGGGTCGCAGTGCTGGACGGCCTCGTCCTCGCCGCCGATCATCAGGCAGTAGCCGCGCTCGAGACCCCACACGCCGCCGCTGGTGCCGACATCGATGTAGCTGATCCCGCGCGGCTTGAGCGCGGCGGCCCGGTCCAAGTCCTCGCGGTAGTTGGAGTTCCCGCCGTTGATGATGATGTCGCCCTCGTCCATGAGATCGGCGAGCTGTTCCACCACCTTGTCGGTGATGCCGGCCGGGATCATCACCCAGGCCACGCGCGGCTTCTCCAGCTTCTGGACGAACTCCTCGAGCGTCTTCGCGCCGACTGCACCCTCACCGGCCAGCGTGTCGACGCTGTCCGGGTTGGTGTCATAGGCGACCGCGGTGTGCCCGTCGCGCATGATGCGCCGGACGATGTTGGCGCCCATCCGGCCCAACCCGATCATTCCCAACTGCATGTCAGCTCTCCTTGCGGGCGGCGCGGTAGCGGCGGATGAGTGCGTTGGTGGAGCTGTCGTGGTCGAGCGCGGGTTCGTCGTCGGCCGAGAGCTCGTCGGCCACCTTCTTCGCGAGCACCTTGCCCAGTTCGACGCCCCATTGGTCGAAGGAATTCACCGACCAGATCGTCCCCTGCGTGAACACGCTGTGCTCGTACAGTGCCACGAGCGTGCCGAGTGCATGCGGCGTCAATCGGTCGAGCAGCAGCGTGTTGGACGGCCGGTTGCCCTCGAACACCCGGTGCGGCACCAACCAGTCGGGCGTGCCTTCCGCAGCCACCTGCTCGGCCGTCTTGCCGAACGCGAGCGCCTCGCCCTGCGCGAAGACGTTGGCGGTCAACAGGTCGTGATGGCTCGCGCCGTCCCCGGCCGCCAGCGGATTGAGGGAATGCGTGAAGCCGAGAAAGTCGGCCGGGATCAGCTCGGTGCCCTGGTGGATCAGCTGGTAGAAGCTGTGCTGGCCATTGGTACCGGGCTCGCCCCAGTAGACCGGCCCGGTGGCGTAGTCGACGGTGTCGCCGGTCAGCGTCACATGCTTGCCGTTGGACTCCATCGTCAGCTGCTGGAGGTAGGCCGGGAAGCGCTTGAGGTACTGGTCGTAGGGCAGCACGGCCTGCGTCTGCGCGTCGAAGAAGTCGGCGTACCAGACCGTCAGCAGGCCGAGGAGAACCGGCAGGTTCTCGGCGAACGGGGCGGTGCGGAAGTGCTCGTCCATCTCGTGGAATCCGGCGAGCAGCTCGCTGAAGGCGTCCGGCCCGATCGCGATCATCGTCGACAGGCCGATGGCCGAGTCCATCGAGTAGCGCCCGCCGACCCAGTCCCAGAAGCCGAACATGTTCATGACGTCGATGCCGAACTCCGACACCGCCTCGGCGTTGGTGGACACGGCGACGAAGTGTTTGGCGATCGCGGACTTGTCCGCGAGTGCCGCGAGCGTCCAGTCCCGGGCGGTCGTCGCGTTGGTCATCGTCTCGAGGGTGGTGAACGTCTTGGACGACACGATGAACAGCGTCTCGGCCGGATCGAGGTCGTGCGTCGCCTCGGCGAAGTCCGTCCCGTCCACGTTGGACACGAAGCGGAAGGTGAGCGCACGCGTGCTGTAGTGCTTCAGCGCCTCGTAGGCCATGACCGGGCCGAGGTCCGATCCACCGATGCCGATATTGACGATGTTGCGGATCGGCCGGCCGGTGTGCCCGGCCCACCTGCCGGTGCGCACCTTGTCGGCGAACTCCCCCATCCGGTCGAGCACTTCGTGCACGGCGGGAACGACGTCGACGTTGTCGACCGCGATGCGCTGCCCCATCGGCGCCCGCAGCGCCACGTGCAGGACCGCCCGGTCCTCGGTGATGTTGATCTTCTCGCCGGCGAACATGGCGTCGATGCGCTCGCGGAGACCGGACTCCTCGGCCAGGTCCAACAGCAGGCGCAGCGTGTCGTCGGTGATCCGGTTCTTGGAGTAGTCGAGGTAGATGCCGCAGGCCTCGACAGCCAGGCGGGTGCCCCGGTCGGCGTCCTCGGCGAACAGGTCGCGCAGATGTCGGCCGGCGATCTCCGGGTGGTGCTCGCGCAGCGCCGCCCACGCCGGGCGCTGAGTCAGTGGCTCCGGTCCGCCGTCATTCCGCATGCAGTCCTGCCTACCAGAGACGTAGCGCCGCCCGCACGGCGCACTCACACGCGACCCCGATAGCCTTCCGCCCTGTGACGGACTGGCCCGGGGTGTCGTACGTGATGCCGGTCCTCAACGAGGCCGGGTACCTGGAGTCCGCGGTGGAAAGCGTCCTGGCCCAGGACTATCCCGGCCCGACCGAGGTGGTGCTCGCCCTCGGCCCGTCCACCGACGGCACGAACGACATCGTCGCCCGGATGCAGGCGGTCGACCCGCGGATAAGGAGCGTCGAGAACCCGCTCGCGCACATCCCCATCGGCCTGAACCGGGCGATCCGCGCGTCGGCTCATCCGTTGATCGTGCGGGTGGACGCGCACGTGGAGCTGCCGGCGGACTACACCCGGCGAGCCGTCGCCACGCTGCTGCGCGAGGGCGCGGCCAACGTCGGCGGGATCATGCATGCAGTTGGCCGGCCGGGCCTGCAGGCCGCCGTCGCGAAGGCGTACAACAGCCGCTACGGACTCGGCGGGGGCGCCTACCACAGCCTCGACGAGCCGGCCGGCGAGGCGGAGTCGGCGTATCTGGGTGTCATGCGGGCCGATGCGCTCGCGGACATCGGCTACTTCGACGAATCGCTACGCCGCGGTGAGGACTGGGAGCTCAACCACCGGATGCGACAGGCCGGGCATCTGGTGTGGCTGGACCCGTCGCTGCGCGTCGCCTACTGGCCGCGCAGCACGCTGGCTGCGCTCTGGCGACAGATGTACGCGACCGGCATCTGGCGCGGAGAGCTGGTACGCCGGTTGCGCTTGCACAACTCGCCGCGCTACTTCGCGCCGCCCACACTTGTCGTCGCCACGGGGGCGACGGTCTTGCTGTTGCCCTTTGCCGGCGGGAGGCTGACCGCGCTCGCCGCTGCCGGCCCGTTGGTCTATGCCGGCCTCCTCGCCGGGGTCGCGGGTCGCAGCGAGGGTTCGATCAGGGATCGGCTGCGGTTCGGGCTCGTCCTGGCCACCATGCACTACGCGTGGGGCGCCGGCTTCCTGCTCGGCATCCTGCGCGGCGCGCGGGACACCGTCGACACGTCGCGCATGGCGCCGGCTCAGCCGAGCCAACCCTCCTCGTAGAGCCGGCACACGACCCGCTCGGCCGCCGTGCCGTCGTCGTGCGGGGCGAAGCGCTCACGCCACAGCGCCCGGCGCGCAGCGTACTTCTCGCCGGCGGTCTCGACCTCGACCAGTGCGGCCAACAGGTCGGCGCCGGTCTCGACCACCGGGCCGGGCGCTTCGGCGAGAAAGTCGAAGTAGAACCCGCGCAGCACGTCGCTGTAGTGCGCGAGATCCGGTGTGTAGAAGATCATCGGCCGGTCGGTCGAGACGAAGTCGAACATCACCGACGAGTAGTCGGTGACCAGGACATCGGCGATGAGCATGAGCTCGCCGACGTCGGGGTAGGTGGTGACGTCGATCAGCCGTTCGGCGCTGAGATCGGTGCCGCCCTCGATCGTGCGCGAGTGGCCGCGGACCAGCAGGACGTGGTCCTCGGGCAGCTGTCCGGCGAATTCGGTGAGGTCGAGCGCGTCGATGAGGTCGTTGCGGTTGTCACGCCAGGTCGGCGCGTACAGCACGACCGTCGTCCCTGCGGCGATGCCCACGAGCTCGCGTACCCCGGCGGCCCGACCGGTGTCGCTCAGCACGTCGTTGCGCGGGTAGCCGGTCTCCCAGATCGGTCCGCGGTAGGCGTACGACGTGCGGAACCGCTCGGCGCTGTAGTCGTTCTGCGCGAGCAGCGCGCTCCACCGCAGGCCCTGGCGCAGCGCGGCGAAGCGGCGGCGCGGGTTGATCTCCCGGTCGCGGGCCAGCCGCTTGAGCATCGTCCCGTGCCAGGTCTGCAGGACCTTCTGGCCCCGCCGCTTGCGGTACGTCCAGCGCAGCCAGTCGTTGATCACGTAGAGCCGGGCCGCGGCGCGGACCCGCCACCACTCGCGGCTGTACTCGACGATCGGGACGGCGCCGGGCGGCACCGCGATCGAGCGGTCGGCCACGCTCCAGTACTGCGTCACCTCGGGGTGCTCGCGGGCGAGGACGGCGGCGATGGCGCGCGGGTTGTCGGAGACCGAGCGGCCGTAGAACGACTCGAGATAGACGGCGTTCTCGCGGCGGTGCGGACGCAGGTGGGCATTCCGCAGTGCGCGCTGCGCGGCCCGTCCCCGCTCGTCGTCGGCCAGCGGCGGGCCGACGCGGACGACGAGGCCGCCGTCCACCGACAGCACGATCGCCCGGAACAGCGGATGGGTGACCGCAGGCAGCGTCGTCGTCGCGACCGCCACCCGGGTCGACGGCAGCGTGGCGCCGAGGGTGAGCCGGTAGTCGCCGGACGGCAGGGCCAGGCCGGGCTGCCCCCACCGGGTGACCAGCAGCGCGAACTCCGCGCCGTCGGCTGTGCGCGTGCCCTCGACCCGGCCCCGCGGACCGTCCAGGCCGATGGCGTCGACCGGCGACGCGCCCGCCTCCAGGCCGAGGACGAGCCGATCCGGTTCGACGGTGACGCTGGTGACGGTGGCCCGGCCACGCTGGGCCGGCGGCTCCTCCGGCGCGGCGGGCGATCCTGCCACGCCGCGGATGACGGCGTCGAAGACGCGCTCGGTGGCCCGGCCGTCCAGGTGGTCGAAGTGCTCGTCGCGCAGCCAGCGGGTGTGCGCGCGCGCTGCGGCGGTGGCCTCCGGCTCGCCGGCGACGAGCGCGTCGAGCAGCTGCAGCGCATGCGTCCAGGTCGCGACGTGCCGGCCACCGGTGAACTCGTGGTACGGCTCGTACAGCCCGCGCGAGTCGAGGTACGTGGTGACGTCGGCGGCGAGGAAGACGATCGTCCCGCCGGTGAGTGAGAAGTCGAAGGCCATGGACGAGTAGTCGGTCACCACGTGGTCGACGGCCGAGAGCACCGGGTTGACCTCGTTCATGACCGCGGAGTCCAGCAGCCGGACGCGCGGCGACAGCGCGGCGCCCCCGGCGTAGTCGCCGACGCCAAGTGGGTGGTTGCGCACGAGGAGCGTTCCGTCCACCCGGTCGAGCCAGGCGATGATCGCGCGCCACGTCGTGTCGTCCGGCTGGGACGGGTCCGCGCCCCCCTCGCGCCAGGTCGGCGCGTACATGACGACCGGGCCCCCGGCCAGCCGACCGACAGCCGACTCGAGCAGTTCCCGGGCGGCGCTGCGGCGCTGCTCCGGAGAGCCCTGCAGCAGCACGTCGTCGCGCGGATCGCCGGACACCAGGAGCTGGTCGCGGGTGAGGCCGAACGCGCTCGCGATCCGGCTGACCACCCGTTCCGAGGACACCGCGAAGATGCGGATCTGCCGGCCCACGGCGCGGTGCCCGCGCTCGAGCAGCAGCCGGCCGATCGGCGACGGTGCCGCCATCGCCGCCGGGGAGTCGAGATGCAAACGCTTGAGCGGGATGCCGTGCCAGAGCTGGACGAGGAAGCCGCCGCGGGCCCCGTAGCGGTTCACGTCCCCCTGGCCGTGCGTCACCACCTGGACCCGGGCCCGCATCGTCAGCCAGAGGCCGCGGGCACTGAGCTTGGGCACCGTGTCCAGGCCGAGCGCGCGAGCCTCGTCCAACTCGGCCGGCGTCGTCGCGAGCCAGACCAACCGGACGTCCGAGCCGAGCCGCTCCTGGGCCAGGCGGTACAGCGGCAGCGCGCCCTCGCCCGGACCGATCCCGGAGCCGAAGACCCAGACGCGGTCGGTGCGCGGCACCACCAGTGTCGCAATCGCACCGACGAGATACAGCGGGATGCGGCGCAGCCCCTGGACGTTGCCGGTCGCGAAGGTGAACTTCGCCATCAGCGGGCGTCCCGGGGCAGCGCGAGGAGCATCCGTGCAGCCTAAGCGAACCGGTCCGAGGCTACGGGTCGAGGCGGATGCGCACCGTCCGGAACTGCTCGGGCGTGGCGGCGAGGATCCGCAGCTTGGGGTCCTTCACGGTCAGCCACGGTCCGGTGGGTTCGAGGCCGGCCAGCCGGCGGTCGGCGAGCACCGCCTTGACCGCCTC
>JAVHVD010000250.1:0-17147 GCA_032160745.1 Pseudonocardiales bacterium | reverse complement strand
AGGGCGGCGGCGGCTACTTCCTCGTGGGCGAGAACCCGGCGGTGGGTTCCATGAACGCCAAGCAGCAGCGCCGCGGCATGGCCAATCTCGACTGGCTGGTCGTCCGAGACCTCGTCATGATCGAGAGTGCGACCTGGTGGAAGGACGGCCCGGAGATCGAGACGGGCGAGTTGCGCACCGAGGACATCGGCACCGAGGTCTTCTTCCTGCCCGCGGCCGCGCACACGGAGAAGAGCGGCAGCTTCACCAACACGCAGCGGCTGCTGCAGTGGCACCACCAGGCGGTCGAACCGGCGGGTGACGCACGCAGCGACCTGTGGTTCTACTACCACCTCGGGCGCATCATCCGGCACAAGCTGGCCGGTTCCACCGATCCCCGTGACCGTCCGCTGCTCGACCTGGCCTGGGACTACCCGACGGGCGGCCGGCTCGACGAGCCCAGCGCGGAGGCGGTGCTCGCTGAGATCAGCGGGACGAGGTCCGACGGCAGCCCGTTGTCGGCCTACGCCGAACTCAAAGACGACGGAAGCACGTCGTCGGGCTGCTGGATCTACTGCGGCGTCTACGCCGACGGCGTCAACCAAGCGGCGCGGCGCAAGCCCGGCAGTGACCAGGACTGGGTGGCGGCGGAGTGGGCGTGGGCGTGGCCGGCCAACCGCCGCATCCTCTACAACCGCGCGTCGGCCGACCCGGACGGTCGTCCGTGGAGCGATCGCAAGGCCTACGTCTGGTGGGACGAGGACGCCGGCAAGTGGACCGGGCACGACGTACCGGACTTCGAGCCGAACAAGCGCCCGGACTACCAGCCACCGGACGGCGCCACGGCCCAGGCGGCGCTCTCCGGCACCGACCCGTTCATCATGCAGGCCGACGGCAAGGCGTGGCTGTTTGCGCCGACCGGGCTCACAGACGGTCCGCTGCCGGCGCACTACGAGCCGCAGGAATCGCCCTTCGACAACGCGCTCTACAGCCAGCGCGCCAATCCGGTCCGCGAGCAGTACCCGCGCAAGGACAACCAGTACCACCCAGCGGGCAGCGAGCCCGGCAGCGACGTGTATCCGTACGTGTTCACCACCTACCGGCTGACCGAGCACCACACCGCCGGCGGGATGAGCCGCTTCCTGCCCTACCTGTCCGAACTGCAGCCCGAGATGTTCTGCGAGATCAGCCCTGAACTCGCCCGCGAACGGGGCCTGGACCACCTGGGCTGGGCAACGATCGTCACCTCTCGGACCGCCATCGAGGCCCGAGTCCTCGTGACTGACCGGATGACGCCGCTGACCGTGCAGGGCCGGACCGTGCACCAGATCGGTCTGCCCTACCACTGGGGACCCAACGGGCTGATCACCGGCGACGCGGCCAACGAGCTGATCTCGGTGGTGCTCGATCCCAACGTGCACATCCAGGAGTCGAAGGCCGCGACCTGCGACATCCAACCGGGTCGGCGACCCCGCGGCGCCGCGCTGCTCGACTACGTCGAGGACTACCGGCGCCGGGCCGCAACGGGCGACGGCAGCGCCGGCCCCGCGACCTGAGCCAGGCTGTCAACGGCCGGAAGCGTCGCCAGGTCCCCGAGCACGCGGTGAACGACACGGCACAGCAGCCGTGTCGGCCATGCCCCGAGGCCGTCGCCCTATTCCTGCTGACCGGTAGTGGAGTTTTGGCGCTGGCGGCAAAGACGTGCGCGGCCCTGAGCGCCAAGGTAGAGGTCACACAGCAGAGCCCTACCTAAGCCGGGAACGGGAACGGGGAGTGAAGAACCATGGCGAAGATTCGCGCGGTGAAGACCTCGCGCCGTGGATGTGTCGAGCCCATCACGGTCGCAGCGGCCCGGGCCGAGGCGCTGTTCGCGTCCACCCTGCAGCCGTCGGAGGCGCCCATTCCCGACCAGGTGCGTGGCGCCGTCGCGACGACCGTGCGGCGGCTGGGCATCGCGGGCTGTGCCGCAGAAATGGCCCGCGGGTTCGGTGACCATCCGGATACTGCCGCGGCGCGGATGACCTGGGCGGTGGCAACGATCCGTAGCCTGTACCCGCCGCTGACGATGACGACCCCGACGGATAGCCGGCGCCTGCTTGCTGTCGCGAGCTGAATCGTGATCGACATCGTTGACGCGATCGACCTACTGGACAGTTGTGTCCAAGACCGCGGAGCCGGCTACCGCTCACCGCATCGACGTGGCTCGGCTGATGCCGGTCCTGGCCGCAAGTCCAGCCCGGTGGCAACCGACAGCATCATGAGCCTGGCGCTGATCAAGGCGGGTGTGCAGCCGCCAGCAGTCAGCCGGGTCGCGAACAGCACGCTCGCTGACGTGCACGCCGCTGGGCTCCTTCCCCTGAACCTGACCCTGGGCGCGGTCGTGGCCTTGCGTGCTGCCGAGTCGATGGAACGCCGCGGCCACACCTGGGGGTCGTGTCTGCAGGCCGCGCTGCGCGCGGCATCGAGATTCGCCGAGCTGATTCCCGACGGCGTAGCCGGATGCGGGGCCGAGGCGGCGGCCGTGTCTCATCGTGGGACGCCACTGTCACGACACGGTGAATGCCGCTGTGTGCGTCGCGCGAGCGGCACGTGAGCATGCAGTACCGAGGCGCCCCCGGACCTGATATCTCGCTATCTCGCCCGTGGAGGCTGCCATGAATGTCACCTTTGCCGCTTCACAATTTCCGCCACTCGCGTTGGGGTTCTTCGGTCTGGGCGCCGGGTATTTGATCTGGGGACCCCAGGAGCTGTTCGGATTTCCTGCGCGCGATGAACGGGTCGATCGATCGCTGGGCGTCTGGGGAATCTGGATGCCAGGCCTCTGCCAACTGTTGACCGGCCTCATGTTGTTCGTCGGATTGACGTGGTTCCAGGTCTTCGCCGGGGACAAGATCCTCTATATGGCTGCGCTCGCGTTCTCCGCGTACGGGATTCACTGGTTTGCGCTCGGCTGGAACAGATATCGCGGCAACGATCCACGACCCAACGCGGGCATGTCCGTTGCTTTCACGACCATCTCCGCGCTCGGCACCACGGTCTTCTTTCACGCCGGAGATTGGCCGGTGGGGCTGCTGTTCGTCGGCTTGATACTGGTCTACGTCAGCGACTTCTTCGTGGCCGTCGGGGCGAGCCTCTTCGAACGTGTACTTGGCCTGGTCCACGTCCTGACCGGACTGTGGCTGATGTACCTGATGTTCGCGGTCACGATCAACTTCGCGGCCGGGTTCCACTGGACGGTGTAGAGGCCTGCGCCGCGAACTTACCCGGGCACAGGCGTCAGAGCGTCGGCGTGTAGCGGCCTTCGTCGAGGTCGGCGAGGAGCCCGGGCCGGCTCGGCGCCCAGCCGAGCAGCTCGCGGGTGAGGAAGCTGGATGCCGGGGCGTCCATGGCGAACACGCCGGCCAGGTAACCGAAGTGGTCGGCCGCCTGCTCGTCGGGGATGGATGCGACGGGCACCTTCAGTTGGCGACCGATGGCCTCGGCGATGACGCGGGTTGAGATGCCGGCCTCATCGGTGGCGTGCAGCACGGAGCCGGCCGGGGCCTTCTCCAGGGCGAGGCAGACGAGGTTGGCCGCGTCGAGTCGGTGCACGGCGGGCCACCGGTTGCTGCCGTCGCCGAGGTAGCCGGCGATCCGCTTGTCGCGCGCGATGTTCACCAGCGTCGCGATGAAGCCGTGGTCACCCTCGCCGTGGACGGTCGGGGCGAAGCGAACGACCGACGTTCGCACCCCGCGGGCGGCCAGGGACAACGCCGCGTGCGCGCTGGCGGCGCGCGGATGGACATCCGGGTGCGGCCGGTCGGCTTCGGTTCCGACCCGCCCGGGAGCAAGGCCGAGCGTGCCGGAGGCGATGAGAAGCGGGCGGTCGGAGCCCTCGAGGGCGTCGCCGAAGGCCGCGATCGCGCGGCGGTCTGCGTCGACAGCGCCTTGGAAGTCGCCGGTGAAGGCGATGTCATGCTTGAACGCGAGGTGGACGACCCCGTCCGAGCCGGCGGCTGCGGCCTGCAGCGTGTCCAAGTCGTCAAGGCTGCCGCGAAGCGGCTCGGCCCCGGCGGTCGCCACCGCCGCCGCCGCGTCCGCCGATCGAGCCAAGCCGACGACCTCGTGGCCCGCGCCGACCAGTTCCCGGACGGTCGCCGAGCCGATCCAGCCGGATGCTCCGGTGACGAAAACGCGCATGTCGAGCCTCCGTATTGTGATGACAGTCGCTGACATCAAATGTAGCACCCGATGTCAGCGACTGTCATCGCCTAGGATGCTCCGTATGGGTCGATGGCAGCCGGACGCGCGCGGCCGGCTGCAACAGGCGGCGATGGAGCTGTACCGGGAACGCGGCTACGACCAGACGACCGTGGCGGAGATCGCCGCACGTGCGGGCCTCACCGAGCGCACCTTCTTCCGTTACTTCGCCGACAAGCGCGAGGTCCTCTTCGCCGGCTCCAACGTCCTGGAGGACGCACTCGTCGCCGCCCTGGCCGAGGCCCCGGAATCCGCCGCGCCGATCGACCAGCTCGTCGCGGCCCTCGAGGCTGCCGCCGTCTTCTTCACTGACCGCGATTACTCGCGTCAACGACAGGCCGTCATCACCGCCCATCCCGAGTTGCAAGAACGAGAGCTGATCAAGCTGGCCTCAGTGGCTGCCGCTCTCGCCGAAGCGTTGCGCCGACGGGGCGTCCAAGAGCCCGCCGCCAGCCTGACCGCCGAGGCCGGGGTCGCCGTCTTCAAGATCGCGTTCGGCCGCTGGATCGACGACACCGCCGACCGAGAGTTCACCGACCTCATCCACGAGTCACTCGCCGATCTCAAAGCCATCGCCGCCGGCGGGTAGCCGGTGGCACTCGCCGGCGGGGCGAGGAGTCGGCTACAGGATGGCTCCCAGCTCTTCGGCGCGTTCGAAGGCGGTCTCCTCGCTGTCGCGGTCGCTGTCGGTGGTTGCCGGGCGTCGCTGCTTGGTCACCAGCACGAGCGACAGGACGGTGGCGAGGATGAGCGCGCCGAGGCCCCAGGTGAACGCAACGGTGTAGCCGTGCACTGCTCCTGCTGAGGCGCTGTCCGGGCCGTGAGTGGTGATGTAGTGGACGGTTGCCGATGCAGCGATGGTGTTGAGTAGCGCGGTGCCGAGCGAGCCGCCGACCTGTTGGGTGGTGTTGACGAGTGCGCTGGCCACGCCCGCGTCCCGATCATCGACGCCGACCAGCGCGGTGCTCGACAGAGCGACGAAGGCGAATCCCATGCCGAGGCTCATCACGATCTCGGCCGGGAGCACGTGCACGGTGAAGCTGGAATCGATCTTGATCTGGGTGAACAAGGCCATGCCCACCGCGGCTGCGGCGGTGCCGCCGACCATGAGTGGACGGGGCCCGATGCGCGGGAGCAGAACGCTGGCCAGACCGGCGGCGACCACGATGCCCGCGCTGAACGGGAGGAATGCCAGCCCGGACTTCAGCGCCGAGTAGTGCAACGTTCCTTGCATGTAATAGACGAGGAACAAGAACATGCCGAACAGCGCCAGCCCGATCAGCAGCGAAACGAGGAAAGCACCGGCACGGTTCCGCTCGGTGAAAACTCGTGGCGGAAGCAGTGGCTGGGCGGTGTTCTTCTCGATGACGACGAACGCGACGAGAAGGACGACGGCGGCGAGCAGCAGTACGACGGTGCTGGTGGCCGACCAGCCGCTCTCGTTGGCCTTGGTGAAGCCGTAGACCAGGGCGACGAGGCCGAGCGTGCTGGTGACCACACCGGGGATGTCGTAGCGCGGCTTACCCGGCGCGCGGCTTTCACGAACCACGAGCAGAGCCGCGACGGCGGTCGCGATGGCGATGGGGGTGTTGACCAGCAGCGTCCACCGCCAGGAGGCGTACTCGGTGAGCACGCCGCCGAGGATCAGTCCGAGCGCCGCGCCGCCGCCGGAGATGCCTCCGTAGACTGCGAAGGCCTTGGCTCGCTCGCGTGGCTCGGTGAAGGTGATCGTGATCAGCGAGAGCGCGGCCGGCGCCATCAACGCGGCGAACGCGCCCTGCAAGCCCCGGGCGGCGAACAACTCGCCCTGATTCTGCGCGATGCCGCCGATGGCCGATGCCGCCCCGAAGCCGATCAGGCCGATGACGAATGCCCGCTTGCGGCCGATGAAGTCGGCGACTCGACCGCCGAGCAGCAGCAGTCCGCCGAACGCGAGCGCGTAGGCGGTGACGACCCATTGCCGGTTGGCGTTGGAGATGTGCAGGGCATGCTGGGCCGAGGGCAGGGCGATGTTCACGATGCTGGCATCGAGCACCACGATCAGCTGGGCGACGGCGATGACGCCCAACGCCACCCAGCGACGAGGGTCGACGGCGGTGTACGGCTCGGTATGGCTCGTGCTCATAGCGGGTTCCTTAGCTGATCGTTCGGCGCTGCTTGAAGGCAACACACACGCTACGAATTCAGATCGTCCGAGTCAAGACGATCCGACCACGACTTATCCGATTGACCATAATCCGATCTGCGATTAGCATGCGGGTCATGGGAGTTCGCCAGCCAGCAGCGAGTGAGCTGGCGGCCACACCCTGTTCGGCGCTGTTCCGGCCGGCCGATCTGACCTTCCTGCTCCACGCGGCGGCCGACCGAATGGCTGCCGATCTCGACCGGGCGGCGGTCGACATGGGTCTCAACGACGTGCGCGACTGGCTCGTGCTCGCCGCGCTGGACGACGGCCAGCAGCGCACCCAGCTCGAGCTGAGCCGGATGGTGTGCGTCGACAAGACGACGCTGATCAGCGTGCTGGATCGCTTGGAGCAGCATGAGCTGGTCGTGCGGACGGTCGATCCCGCCGATCGCCGGGTCCGGATTCCGCAGATCACACCGGCGGGTCGCCGGGTGTACGCCAAGTTCGCCAGCGCCCGAGACACCGCCGAGGCGCGCGCACTGGACGGTGTGGAGCCCGAGCAGCGGACCCTGCTGCTGGAGCTGCTGGCCCGAATCGCCGACCGCCAGGACGCTGCGGCGCAAGATCTCACCCGGGCTGGTAGGTGAGGAGGGCGAGGCCCTCACCCACGGTTCGGATGTCGACGAGGCGCATGAGTTTCTGGTCGACGAGGACGTGCTCCAACAGCGTGTGCACAAGCGAGCGGGTTATAGCCGGGGGTCCACTGGTTCCGATTCGAGCGCGAGCACAGCGAAGACGCATTGGTGCACACGCCACAGCGGCTCGCCCCGTGCGACGCGATCCAAGGCCTCGAGCCCGAGCGCGTACTCGCGCAGGGCCAGCGAGCGCTTGTGTCCGAGACCGCGCGGGCGAAGCCGTTCGATGTTGGCCGGCTCGGTGTAGTCCGGGCCGTTGATTATCCGGAGGTACTCGCGACCGCGGACCTTCAAACCCGGCTGGATCAATCCCTTTCGTCCGCGGAGCAGGTTTGCGGCCGGTTTCACCACCATGCCCTCGCCGCCGCCGGCGGTCAGCTCCGACCACCAGTCGGTCGCCGCTGCAACCGAGTCCAGGTCGGTAGTGCTCACCACGATGCGGCGCGTCGGCGCGAGGAAATCGGCGTCAGCCGCGACCAGCCGATCCGCTCGATCCAGGTGCCAGCTGTGCGGACGTTCGTGATGAACCGAGCCTTCGCTGGCCAGGACCTGGAAGGGCGCGATGCGGACGCCGCTCAGCCCGTCCGTCGGCCAGCAGTAGCGCCGGTATGACTCGGTGAACGCCTCGGCGTTCAAGTCGCGTGCCCGCGTGCGCTCGAGCAGGTCATTCACATCGAGCCCGGCGACGGCGGCTTGCTCGAGCACGCCGACCGCACTCGGAAGCGATGCGCGAGCGGCCGCGCCGACCGCGGCGTACTGATCACGCAGCAGTTGCCCGGCCTTCGCGCTCCATGGCAGCAACTCGGCGTCCAACAGCAGCCATGAGGAGTTGAGTTCATCGAACAGTCCTGCGTTCTCGGCGGCGCCCCGCAGCCGGTCCACGAGCTGTGCCGCGAGCTCTTCGGAGAAGAACGGGCGACCGGTTCGCGTCCAGACGGCGCCGGCCCGGTCACCGGGCGCGCCGAACCTCGCTCGTGCGGAATTCACCGAGCGGCACAGCAGCACGACGGCGCGCGAGCCCATGTGCTTCTCCTCGCAGACCACATGATCGACGCCTTCGGTGCGGAAGTAGTCGAATGCCTGCTCCGGATGTTCGAGCAGGCCGGGTCGCGCCGACGTCGCGACCGGGCTCATCGTCGGCGGCAGGTACAGCAGCCATCGCGGGTCGATCGCGAACCGGCTCATCACCTCGAGCGCGGCGGCCGCGTTCTCCCCTCGCACGCCGATCCGCTTCTGGTACTGCGTCTCGATCACGCGCGTGCCGATAACATCGGTGAGGTCGAGAACTTCGGGATCGCGGCGTCCGGCGACGTCGGACACTGCTGCGTCCGGGTTCGTGGGGAATGGCTTGGCCGGCTCGTAGTACACCTCGGCCGCCGGGACGGAGACGATCTCCCGCTCGGGATAGCGAAGTGCCGTCAACCGCCCGCCGAACACGCAACCGGTGTCCAGGCAGAGCGTGTTGTTGATCCACTCCGGGGTCGGCACCGGCGTGTGCCCATAGAGCACCATCGCCTTGCCGCGGTACTCCTGCGCCCAGGGATAACGCACCGGCAGCCCGTACTCGTCGGTCTCCCCCGTCGTCTGCCCGTACAGGCAGAACTCGCGAACTCGTCCCGATGCACGGCCTTGGTAGCGCTCGGTCAGCCCGGCGTGTGAGACGACGAGTCGGCCATCGTCCAGGACGTAGTGGCTGATCAGGCCGTCCATGAACCGCTCGGCCTCGGCGCGGAATTCTTCCGGTTCCGCCGCCAGTTGCTCCAGGGACTCGGCCAATCCGTGCGTGACCTGCACATTGCGGCCGCGCAGTGCACGCACCAACTTGTTCTCGTGGTTTCCCGGGACGCAGAACGCGTCGCCCGCGACGACCATGCCCATCACCAGTCGGAGCACGCCGGGCGTATCCGGCCCGCGGTCGACCAGGTCGCCGACGAATACGGCCCGACGATCGTCGTGATGTGCGCCGACGGCACGTCCATCGCTGGCCCGGCTGACGGTGTAGCCCAACTCGACAAGGAGCAGTTCGAGTTCGGCGCGGCAGCCGTGGATGTCACCGATGACGTCGAATGGACCGTGCTCGTGCCGCAGGTCGTTGAACAGCTTCGTCCGCGCGATCGTCACGTCCGCGATGTCGTCGTCGCGCAAGGTATGGACGGTGCGGAAGCCCTCGCGCTGCAGCCCCCTCAGGCCGCGGCGCAACTGATCACGCTGGCGCCGGATCACGTGCGCGCCGAAATCGCGATCGGGGCGAGCGGCGTTGCGCGCGACGCACACGCTCTCGGCCACGTCGAGAACGACGGCCACGGGCAGGACATCGTGCTCTCTGGCGACGGCGACCAATTGCTTGCGGGCGTCAGGCTGGACGTTGGTGGCGTCGACCACGGTCAGCCGGCCGGCTTTGAGACGCTTGCCGACGATGTAGTGCAGCAGCTCGAACGCCTCGGGTGTGGCGGCCTGATCGTTCTCGTCGTCGGCCACGAGGCCGCGGCAGAAGTCGGAGGAGATGACCTCGGTGGGACGGAAGTGCGCGCGGCCGAACGTCGACTTGCCCGACCCGCTGACCCCGATCAAGACGACGAGGCTGAGTTCAGGAATGGAGAGTTCGCGGGTCATGTCGCGGCCGCCTTGCTGAAGATCGCCATCTGCGTCGGCGGCCCGACGTCCGGATCGTTCGGCCCGACCGGCACGTAGCGAACCGTGTAGCCATACGTTGCGGTCACCGCCTCGGCCCAGGCGTGGAACTGCGCCCGCGTCCACTCGAAGCGGTGATCGCGATGACGCATCATCCCGGGCGGCAGCGTCTCGAATCGCACGTTGTGTTCGACGTTCGGCGTAGTCACGATGACCGTGCCCGGACTTGCATGCCCGAACACCGACCGCTCGAGCGCATCGAGGCGCGGCGCGTCCACGTGCTCGATGACCTCCATCATCACCGCGGCGTCCAGCCCGGCCAGCCGTTCGTCGCGGTAGGTCAGCGCGGACTGGAAGATCTGCAGCCGGGCCCGCTGCGCCTCGGTCATCTTGTCCAGACGTAACCTCCGCCCCGCAATCTGCAGCGCCCGCGCCGAAACGTCGGTCGCGACGACGCGCTCGACCCCGCGTTCGGTCAATAGATCTCGGACGAGCACGCCCTCGCCGCAGCCGAAGTCGCCCACCGTCCTCGCGCCCGACGTGCGTACCGCGGCCAGGACGGCACCGCGACGCTGCTCCGCCAACGGGACTGGCCGGTCCGGCGGGTCCACGACGAGGGCGCCCTCGACGGCGTTGTCGAGCTGCTCGACGTCCGTGTCGTCGACCTCGGCCAACCGGGCCATCGCAGAAAGTGCCAACTCTCGTCGGTGCGCGAGATACCGCCGGGTGATCAGCGCCTTCTCCGGGTGGGTCGCCAGCCACCCGCCGCCGGCGCGGATCAACTTGTCAACCTCGTCGCTGCTGACCCAGTAATGCTTGGCGTCGTCAAGAACAGGCAGCAGCACGTAGAGGTGATTCAGCGCGTCAGCGAGCCGGACGTCACCCGCCAGCCGTAGGTCGAGGTAGCGCGACTCCCCCCACTCCGGAACCGTCGGATCCAGCGGACTGCTCTCCGCCGCGACTTGCCAGCCAAGCGGCTCGAACAGGCGGCGCAACAGATCCGCGCCTCCCCGGCACGGGACTGCGGGAATGTGGATGTCGAGTGGAATCGGCATCGCCGCAAGCTCCGGACGGGCATTGCAGCGCCCCGTGAACGCCGTGCCGAACACGTGCTTCGCCGCCATCGCGAGCATGCTCGATGCGGCATATGGACGGTCGTTGACGTACTGCCCGAGAGCGAAGCCGTCACTCGCCTGACCCTTGCGTCCACGGACCAGCCCGATCGCGTCGACCTCGAGTAGCAATGCGGCCGTGCAGCGCGCATCGGAGCTTTCCGGATAGAACACGTGCGCCGTGCCAACTGACTCATCAAACGACTGAACTCGACCCGGGTGCTTGTGCAGCAAGTAGCCGAGGTCGGAAGCGGATTCGTGAGTCGTGGTGATCGTCAGGAGCACGATCGGAGAGTCTTCCTCATGCCGCCAAACGAGCGGCCGAGATTTCCCGCGACGCCTTGTCCGAGCCCGTCGGACACGTCCGGACAAGCCGGTCAGGGCCTGCTGGCGTACCCGGCGAAACGCATGCCAGCACCCCTTGTTCCGGGCGTGAATGGTTTGGATGCTTCTCTCGGACGCGGGCAGCGGGCTCGCGCAGGGAGGAGATCATGCGACCCAGGAACCGCATCATCGCCGCAGTGCTTGCGGCGGGCGGACTTGTCGCGATCGCAACGACATCCGCGTCGGCCGTAGCGCCGTCGTCGAGCTATCGACCGCCGGTCGTCGAGAAGGTCATGCCAGTGGTGCACGCGCTTTCCAACAGTGACAGCGCGGTGATCCACGTGAAGTACCACTGCTCCGGCGGCAACGTCGGCACGCATCTGTTCCTCGCCGTCAAGCAGGGTCCGCAGGTCGACCCGGGCGAGCACAGCAGCAGCCAGTTCGCCCAGACCTACTACAGCAGCAATTACAACTCCGACGGTCCGGGGTTGAGCCTCAACTGCGACGGGCGCAGCCACAATGTGAAGTTCGTCGTCAAGCCCGACGCTTACTTCTGGAACGCCGAGAACGCTCCGCCGCTGAAGGCGGGCAAGGCATTCGTGCAGGTCTGCCTGTTCGACAGCACGGGGAGCGAAGAGACCGGGTTCGCGCTCGACTACAGCATGAAGAAGGTCGTGGTGAACTGAGGCTGAGCCTCACCTCGCCGGACGCCAGCGGCGCCTCCACTACGGTGTGGGCGCCGCTCGTCATTTTGACCAATGGCTGCCGTTAGTTGCGATTGTTCGGCATTTACCGACCTCGGTTGTATTCACCGCTTTCACCCTCGACCGATACGCGCATATTGCGGAACTGCGTTCTGCCGATTGTGATTTCAATTTGCGGGCAGTTTCGTTCTCTGTTGCGCTGTCTCCGCTCCGGCGGGGGTCGGCGCATCCGCACCATCGGTCCGCGTCCCAGAGCAGAGCACTTCGTCATGTGGGGGTAAACGTGTCCAGAGCAACGGGTCGGCATCGCACGGCAACACGCATTCGGCTGACCGATCGACGTCGGCGCGTCGGCATCGGTATCACCGCGGCCGCGGCGCTTGCGGCCGCCCTGCTCAGCGCGCCGGCGTTCGCCGGCACCACCGTGTCCCCGAGCGAAGCGGGCAGCCCGCCGGTGGTCCGGCAGAACGGCGTCACGGTCACCGCCGCCACCGGCGCGCAGTTCTACTACCGGACGGCCAACAACATCACGAACGCGAACAACACCGCCTTCACCGACCAGACCCAGGGCGGATTCCTGCTCACCAAGGCGTTCGGCCGCGCCTGCGTCGGCAACAACACCGCAGTCGGCGGTAAGAACAACTCCCCGCGCGACACGATTACCGTGACCGATCCGAACAACGTCGTCGTCGCCAGCAAGGTGAGCCCGGTCCGCAATGTCAACGCGGGCGGCGCGCCCGCTGCGAACCCGCAGCCGGCACCCAACGACAGCAACTACCTCGGTGACTTCCCGGGCACCGGCGGCACGCACGGCTTCTCCTTCCCGGTCGACCTGACCGGGAAGCCCGCCGGCATCTACACGGTCACCACCGTCACCGAGAACAAGGTCAAGACCGATACCAGTGCGGTTCAGGGCACCTGCCAGACCGGCTACCCGAGCCCCACCAACAACAAGGTCGCCGTCCTCGGCGCGCAGACCTCGACCACGACGTTCGAGTACCGGCCGTGGCAGAACACGTTCACTGATGTCTTCGCTGGCGGCAAGGTCTTCGCCAACGTGGTCCCCAGCGAGTTCCAGTTCACCGTCGGCGGCCAGACCAGCGCGATCTACGGCGCGGGCTACCAGCGTTTCTTCTCGCTTCCCGATGCGACGACGTTCATGCTCCCAAGCGACCCGGCGACCTGTGCGGCGGATCCGTCGACCTGCCTCCCGGTGGCTGCTCACCCGTGCGACCCGGCCGCGGGCTGCACGCCGCGGCTCATGACGATCGCCAAGAACCAGGGCGTCGACAAGCTCCTCGGCATCTTCGATCTGAAGACCAAGGCCTTCGTCGCCGGTGCGAACATCAATGGCACTGAGCGCGTGCTCATGTCCTTGGGAACCGAGAATGACGCGCTGTATCACGACCTGCTGGTCAAGTTGGCGGCAGCGGCTGCGGCTCAGGGCATCGACCTCTGGTCACTGCTCGCGACGAAGATCCGCCTGGCGACCGGGGACAACGAGCTGACGCTCAGTCTGCTCAACGGCCTCCAGATCGCGCCGAGCGATGCCAAGGGGTTGCAGATCATCAGTGACACCACGGTTCAGGCCGGCGTGATCCTCGACATCTACGCGAATCTCGGGAGCACGACTTGCGCCACGAACTCGACCAGTTCGGCGAACGCGCCGTTGAAGTACACGCCGACCGCGGGTTCCGGCTACACGGTCACCCGCACGGCGCTGCCGTCGGTCCCGGCCGTCGGCCCGCTGGCGGCGATCGCGAGCGGTCCGGTGTACCACATCACCGGCAAGTTCACGGGCGGGTCCAGCACGGCTTCGGCCGTGATCGGTGTGGACACGGCCGCGGATCAGCCGAACGGGTACCCGGTGTGGCTCAGCCCGTTCACGGGCATTCACGCAGCCTCACCCAAGACGATGGACTTCCTGGGGACCGCGTCCTGGACGGCGTCGGAGACGTCGTTGGGCTCTCTCGGTTGCTTCACCGTCGACTTCATGCTCGGCACCGGCGTGGCGATCTACAACAACTCGCTGCCGGTCGGCTTCGGCACCCTGTTGTCGCCGGCGTTCGACGCCACTCCGGCGTCCGACCAGCTGAACGCGCAGATCGACTCCGCAGTGCAGACCGTGGTTACGACGGTGTCCGCCAACCCGGTGGTCAGCGGCGTGCTGAACACCCTGCTCGCGAGCCTGCCGCTTCCGGTCTGACGCACACCGGACAGCGGCCGGACGGGTGATCCCTGGCCGGCCGCTGTCCAGTTCGGTCACCTGGCCAGCCCGGCTCGCTCGTCGCCGATATTGCGCCGCGCCTGCCTTTCCCATCGGTGGTGCGCCGGCTCGGTGAGATAGAGCCGTTCCCGCTCGGCGAGCGCGGCGAGGACGCGCGCGCGTCCCGTCCGCCAATCGTCGTCGGAGAACGCCGCGTACTCGCGGCGGACCGCGGCGACATAACCTGTGTACTCGTCCGGTGTCGCGCCGAGAATGGCCAGATCGGCGTCGAGAAGGACTGCGGCGCCGGCATCACCCGGAGCGGCGGTGTGCGTCGTCGTCGCCAGCACGAGCTCGGCGACCCGGTCGATCACGGCCGGCGCCACGCCGCTCCGGGTGAGCCAGGTGCGGGCCCACGCGGCGCTCGCCAGCTCGTCCGCGCCGGGCTGGGCGTCGTAGACGACGTCGTGGGCGCAGGCCGCCAGCGCGACCACCGCCCGGTCGTGCACGTCGAGGCGCACGTCGGCTCCCAGCAGCGCGCAGTCGCCCACGACGGCGTCGACATGCGCGGTCGTGTGATAGCTCCGATGTGGCTCGGCGTAGCGCCGCTGAAGGTCGACGGCCGCGTCGGCGGCGGCATCGGGCGATCCGCCGAGCGCGACCACCGCCGCGACCCAGGCCGGCGCTGCGGTCGAACGGCTCATCGCATCTGCTTACACCGTCGACCGAAGGATGCCTGCGCCAGGACGCGACAGCCTGTCTGGGATACCGTCAGCGGTCAGGCACAGCAGCGCGGGAGGCTCTGATGGCGGTCGAGCACGTCGATGTCCTCATCGTGGGCGCCGGGCTGTCCGGGGTCGGGGCGGCCTGCCATCTCACCCGCGAGTCGCCCGGCAAGGGCTACCTGATCCTCGAGCGGCGCGAGCGCATGGGCGGCACCTGGGACCTGTTCCGTTACCCCGGGATCCGCTCCGACTCAGACATGTTCACCTTCGGCTACAACTTCCGGCCGTGGAACGAGACGAAGGTGCTCGCCGACGGGCCGTCCATCCGGCAGTACGTCGTCGACACAGCGGCGGAGTACGGCGTCGATCAGCACATCCGCTACGGAATCACCGTCACCAAAGCATCGTGGTCCAGCGAGCAGAGCCAGTGGACGATCGAGACCCGCGACGCAGCGACAGGCCGCACGAAGCGGTTCACCGCCGACTTCGTGATCGCCTGCACTGGCTACTACAACTACGACGAGGGCTACCGCCCGAGCTTCCCCGATGAGGACGCGTTCACCGGACCGATTGTGCATCCGCAGTACTGGCCCGAGGACCTCGACTATCGCGGCAAGCAGATAGTGATCATCGGCAGCGGGGCAACCGCGGTCACGCTGGTGCCGGCGATGGCCGACGACGCCGCGCACGTGACGATGCTCCAGCGCTCGCCCACCTACATCCTGTCGCTGCCCGCGCGGGACAAGCTCTCCGAGCAGCTGCGCCGGGTGCTGCCCGACGACGTCGTGTTCCGGCTCGCCCGGCGGCGCAACATCTCGATCCAGCGTGGGTTGTATCGCCTGTCCCGCTCGCGTCCCGGCGCGGTCCGCAGCCTGATCCTGAAAGCGGCCGAGCGACAGCTGCGGGGCCGATCGAATCTCAAGCACTTCACCCCTGAGTACGACCCGTGGGACCAGCGGCTTTGCGTCGTACCCGACGGCGACCTGTTCAAGGTGATCCGCGCGGGCAAGGCCGACATCGTCACCGATCGCATCAAACGATTCACGGCGAGCGGTATCGAGTTGGAGTCCGGAGCCGAGCTCGCAGCCGACATCATCATCAGTGCGACCGGGCTGAACGTGCAGCTGCTCGGTGGCGCCGAAATCGAGGTCGACGGCGAGCCGCTGCCCCTCAACCAGCGGGTCACCTACAAGAGCGTGCTGCTCGAAGGCGTGCCCAACGCCGCGATCGTCTTCGGCTATACCAACGCGTCGTGGACGCTGAAGGCCGACCTGGCCGCGGAGTACACCTGCCGCCTGCTCAACCACATGGACGCGCACGGCCACACGCAGGTGGTGGTCCGCGCGGGAGAGGCCGACCGGGGCGAGGATTCCGTGCTCGGAGCACTGGACTCCGGGTACGTGCGCCGCGGGAACGACCGGTTGCCCCGGCAGGGCACGCACGGGCCGTGGAAGGTCAGCAACGACTACCTCCGCGACGTTCCGATGCTGCGTCGAGCGCCCATCGACGACGGCGTCCTGCAGTTCAGCAGCCGGCCTCCGGCCCGCAAGACCGACCGGCCGCGACCGCGCGTGACCGCCTGACGAGGTAGAGATATCTCCACTGCGCAGTCCCAGTGCGGGGTCGATGATCGAAGTCATGGCCTTCCTGACCGACGTAGTGCCCTCCGAGCCGATCCCTGCTCCGCGCCGCGCTCCGCTGCGACTGTTCCTCCTCGGCCGCTCCGCGATCGTCATGGTGACGTCGATGTTCGGGGTCGTCCTGTTCTGCCTCTGGGTGACGTTGGTGGCCATCTCGCCACTGACGATCGTCGCGGTGCTCGTCCTGCCGGTCACAGCGGTCGTGCGGTGGTACGCGGAGCTGCGTCGCCGCGGAGCGCAACGGCTGCTCGGCACCCCCGTTCAGGGCTCGTACCGACCACCGCCCGAGAAGGGCGCCGTCGCCCGCGTCTGGGCGATCGAGCGCGACCCGGCGAGTTGGCGCGACACCGCCTGGCTGCTGCTGCACGCGATCGTGGGATTCGTGACCTCGACCCTGTCCTTCACTCTGTTCGCCGGCGGCGCCTTCTACCTGATCTATCCGTTTCTGTACTGGGTGACGCCCGACCCGGTGTTCCGCAACCCGTTCGGTGACCAGTGGACGCTGCACTCGGTCAGCGACGCCGCGGCCGTCATGCCGGCCGCACTGGTGTCCTTCGCCCTCTGGTATGTCCTGGTGATTCCGCTGGCCCGGGCCGAGGTGTCGATGACCCGCGCGATGCTGGGGCGCCCAGCCGACCGCTGAGGTCCGACGGAAATGGGTATCACACCTAGTGTGATCATCCGTCTCGCCGCCTGTGTCGCCGCACTCGGACTGCTGTCCGCCTGCTCGTCGGGCAAGCCCGGTTCGGTCGTAACCATCACCGTCC
>JAVHVD010000249.1:0-15669 GCA_032160745.1 Pseudonocardiales bacterium | reverse complement strand
GGCGCGAGCACCGCGGCCGCCAGCGAGATCGACAGCAACGGGACAAGGGTGGCGGCGAGGAACGCGCGCATGGTCGACCTCCTGGGCCGATCGACTTCGGGTGTATGAAGACGACGGCGCCGGACGTACTGACCGGCGGCGTGAATGCGCTGATCATTACACGCGGTGAGGCCCCGCCGGGCGGCACAAAGTCCCGACTTCAGGCCGCCGGCCGGGAGCACACCCGGCGGACGAGCTCGGCCAGCTCCGCGGCCGCCAACCGGCGCCCGGCCGCGTATTCGATGTCGGCGGCGGCGCCCAAACGGTCTCGAACCGGGGCAAGTGCCGCGTCGGTCAACGCGGCCGGCGCCGGTGATCGTGGAGCGTCCAGGGCGTCCCGGAGCGCGTCGGCTGCGCCGAGCAGATCGACGGCCTCGCGGTCCTGGCCGGTATCGACGGCGAGGAAGATGACGTCCTCGACCAGTAGGGCCATGGACCACCGGTCGTCGTGATCGAGGTAAGCCTGCTGGGCGGCGAGGAACGCTGCGCCCGAGGCCGCGTACTCGGCCCGGCCGCGCTGGGCGTTGCCGTAGTTGTGCTGGCCGACGGCGACGATCCACCGGTCGCCCACCTGCTCGGCCAGCCGCATCGACGCGGCGATGTGTTCGGTCGCTCGCGGATAGTCCTCCTGCAGCAGCGCGATCATGCCCAGATTGTTCTGCGAGACGGCGATCGCCCATGGGTCACCGACCTCCTGGCGTACCGCCAGAGCCCGCTCGTTCAGCTCACGCGCCTCGGCGTAGTCCCCGACCTGCTCGGCGACGACGGCCAGATTGCTCAGCAGGGCACCGATCTTCGGCGCATCGCCGAGCGACTGCCGGATCGCCAGGCTGGCTTCGTAGGCCGCGCGGCCCTCCTCGTAGTGGCTCTGCTGCGAGGCCAGGGTGCCCTGCAGGTGCAGGACGGTGGCGAGCCCGGCGCGGTCGCCCAGCGCCGCGAACGCGTCGTCGGCCGCGCGCAGCAACTGCTGGGCCTCGTCGAAGCGGCCCTGCTTGCGCAAGACCTCGGCCAGGTCGGTGCGCGCCTGCGCCCGGCCGCCCTCGTCGCCTCGCTGGTCGTAGATCTCGATCGCATGCTCGTAGGCCGCGTAGGCCTCCGGCCAACGCCCCAGCACCTCCAGCACCTTGCCGAGTCGGCGGTACGGCTCGGCCCGCTCGTCGGCATCGACGATCTCGAGCGCACTGGTGAAGTACCGGACCGCCGCCTCGTTCGCGTACCTCGACTGCGCTGCTTCTCCGGCCTCGACGAGGTAGCGGCGCTTCTTCGCGACATCGGTCCCGCGCCCGGCGTGGTGCGCGAGCACGTCGAGGATCGCCGCCGGGTCGCCTTCGGTGCGGGCCTCCAGCCAGGCGACGACGCCGTCGTGCAGCGCGGCTCGCGAGCCGAAGGTCAGCGTCTCGTAGGCGACCTGCTGCGTGGTGATGTTGCGGAACGTGAACGAGTAGGCGCTGTCGGCCTCCTGCACCACCAGCGACGCATCGCTCAGCGCGAGTGTGTACGTCCCGACCTGCGCCTCGGTCCCGAGGTCGGGATAGGTCCCGGCGACCACGGTGATGTCGAAGCGCTCGCCGATGACGCTGGCGACCTTGAGCGTGCGGCGGGGTGACTCGGCCAGGTCGTCGATGCGAGCGAGTTCGAGACTGTGCAGGCTCGTCGGCAGGCTGATGTCCTCGGCGGCCGGATCGACGCCCCGGTCGGTGACGTGGTTGACGAGTTCCTCGAGGTGGAATGGGTTGCCGGCCGCGAGTGTCGTCAACCGGTCGACCGCCGCGTCGGAGAGCGGCCGCGCCCCGCGGGCCTGCAACCGGTCCGCGACGAGCCGTCGGCTGGAGTCGGCGTCCAGCGGCGCGAGCGCCAGCTCGTCGACGTGTTCGAGCGACAGCAGGGACAGCTCCTCGTCCGTGGTCGTCGGCCGGCGGGCAATGAGGATGAGGATGGACACCCGTGACGCCAGTCGGCCGATGGCCTCGACCAGATCCCACGACAGTTCGTCAAGGTGCTCGGCCGCGTCGATCAGGAAGGCGATCGGCCCTCGCGCGGCGTTGGCCTCGAACAGCTGGATGACCAGCGACTCGACCGACGTCTTGCGCAGCTTGGCGTCGAACGACGCGGTCAGGGGGGTATCGGGAATGACGACGCCCAGCAGGGGACCGAGCAGCGGCAAGCGGGGGAGCAACTGCTCGTCGACGGCGGACAGCACCAGTTCGAGCCGGGCGACGACGGCCTCGACCGTGGCGTCCGCGTCGATGCCCCACGCGTCCCGGCACAGGTCCTGCCAGACCGCGTAACTGGTCCGTGCTCCGTAGGACGGCGCTGCGCCGGCTCGTACGCGCACGCCCTGCTCGGCGAGACGCAGTTCGAGGTCGGCGAGCAGTCGGCTCTTGCCCACCCCGGCCGGCCCGGTGATGACGACAACGCGACCCCGGCCGGCCAGCACCTCCGCGGCGTGGGTCTGCAGCGCCGCCAGCTCGGGGTCGCGCCCGACGAAGGATGCCGCGGAGCCGTCGGCGGGCGTGCGGACGACGCTGCGCCGGCGCCGACCGATCAGTGGAGAGGCCTCGATCTCGCCCGATTTCCCGGCCAACCGGAGGTGACGCACCTCGCCCCAGTCGAAGTCGAGCCCGGCGGCCCGGCGGACCTCGGCCGATACCAGGGCGGTGCCGGGTTCGGTGGCCATCATCAGTCGCGCGGCCAGGTTGACCGCGTCGCCGAGGCAGGCGAACGTCCGGCGCTCGGGATGGCCGTAGGTGCCGCTGCGCAGCCGGCCGGCGCCGACGCCCACCTGCACGTCGGTAACGGGTGAGCGCCGGCCCGCGTGCAGGAGCTCGATCGCACTGGCGCAGGCGCGCGCGGCGTCGTCCTCGTGGGCGACGGGCGCACCGAAGACGGCGTACAGGTAGGCGCCCTTGTCGCCGATCGTCAGCTGCAGGACGTTGCCGCCGTTGGTGTCGACGATGCGTTGCGCGGCGACGATGAACGCGTCGAGCTTGCCGATCGCGTCCGGGTCGGTGTCGTAGTCGATGCCGGTGAAGTGGACGAACAACGGAACACCGGGCCGCAGCTCGGCGAGGAACTCGCCCTTCCCGGCGCTCATCCGCTCATAGACTGCGGGCAGCAGCCATTGCCGAACCACGTTGTCGGGCAGGGTGGGGAGCGCCGAGCGGGGCGGCGGGGTCGACACGGCCGTCGCGAGCATCTGGACGACGGCCACGTCGGTCGGGCCGCGGTGCTCGGCGATCGTTATCGCGTCGCCGAGGGCGGCCGCCGTCCCAGCGTCGAGCACGACGTCACCCGGACGGGCCGCGTGCTCGGCGTCGGCCAGCCGATCCATCAGCGCGCCGGCGAGCACGTCGATCAACTGGACGTCCGGATCACCGACCACGAAGCGGCGGGCCGGGCCGGCCGCGATCGCCACCTTCAGCCCGAGCCGCAGTCGTCGGCCGCTCGGCGTCGTCCGGTCACCGACCTCGCCCATCACCCGCTGCATGGCCAGTGCGCAGGCCACGGCGACCCGCCCGTCGTCACCGTCGATCCACGCGGTCACCGCATCGCCGCTGAAGTAGATGGTGTGGCCGCGATAGCGCTCGAGCTCACCGAGCAGTGGTGCGAACACCGCGTCGAGGGCCGCGGTCAGTTCTTCGGCACCACGCTGTGGCCCGAGTTCGGTGGCGAGCGCCTCGGTCAGTGACGTGAATCCGGAGATGTCGGCGAACAGGGCCGCACCGCGAACCCGGTCGGGCAGAGTCCGGCCTTCGGCCAGCGCCCGGCGTCGGTCACCCGGCAGATAGGCCTGCAGGTTGTCCGACTGCAGTCCCGACGCGGCGGCCGCCCGCAGCGGGGCGTCGGCGCCGTGCAACTGGTCGTCGCCCACCCGGCTCCCTCGTCCCTGCGGCGTCGTGCCCGCCGGGACCACCCTAATCACGGGCCGCACGGAAGTCCGGCCGTGCCAGCGCGGCCGCTGTACAACGTCGGCCGGCGCCGCTTAGCTGGACCCTTCCCAGCAGGAGGTAGGGCATGCCCGGACGGCTCGGCGCCAAGTACAGCGCCGCACTGCGGGTCCGCGACCTGCGCACGCTGGTCATCGCGTTCATCACCGACGGCGCGGCCAGCTGGTCCTACATCGTCGTGCTGACGGCCTACGTCTTCGAACGCACGCATTCGGCGGGGTGGATCACCGGTCTCGTCACGGTGCGCTTCGTGACCGGCATGGTCCTCGGCGGGTACGCGGGCGTGCTCGCCGACCGGTACGACCGACGCCGCGTGCTGCTCGGCAGCGCCGTTGCCGCGACCGTCGCGACGCTCGGCATCGCGGCGATCGTGAAATACGACGGCTCACTCTGGCTCCTGCTGGGGGCAAGTGCGGTGCTCACCGCCGTCTGCACGCCGATCCGGCCCACCTCGGGCGCGCTCCTCCCCGAAGTCGTCGACGAGTCCGAGCTCATCGCCGCCAACAGCATCTTCGCGTTCCTCGAAAGCGTCATCGTCGTCGTCGGGCCCGGCGTGGGCGCGTTGCTCCTGCTCACCGGTGACCCGGTCTACGGCGTGCTGCTCAACGCGGCGAGTTTCGTGGTGTCCGGGGCGCTCTACGCCTCGTTGGGCGTCCGGTCGCGGGGTAGTGCCGAGCCGGGCGGGAACATCGTCAAGCAATGGATCGCGGGTGTCTCGGTGCTGGGGCACCATCGCAAGGCGCTCGTGCTGACTGCGTTCCTCGTCCTCGACTCGGCCGCGATCAATGCCGCCAACGTCCTGCTGCCTGCGCTCGCGGAGCACCTGCACAGCGGGGCGTCGGCCTACAGCCTGCTGCTCGCGTTCAACGCCCTCGGCGGCGTCGTGGCGGCGGGACTGGCCAACCGGCTGTCGGCGTCGCCACGGCTGGCGGCGGTCATCATGTTCAGCATCGTGCTCGAGTGCGTGCCGCTGTGGCTGTGCGTGTATGCGCACTACATCGGCATCGCGATGATGCTGCAGCTGGCCTCCGGCGTGGGGATGATCATCGTCGACGTGCTGGCCTTCACCGCGTTGCAGCGCGACCTGCCGCGCGACGTGCTCGGCCGGGTCCTTTCCGCCGTGGACGTGCTGATGCTGGGCGCCAGCGTGCTGACCACGGTCGTCGCCAGCTGGCTGTACTCGACGGTCGGGCTGGGGTGGGCGCTCGGCCTGCTCGGCATCGGGTTCCCGGCGCTGGGGCTGCTGGGGCTGCCGGCCCTGCGCGCGGTCGACCGGGATGCCGCGCAGCGCGTCGCTGCCCTCGCTCCGCGGATCGCGCTGCTGGAAGAGCTCGATCTGTTCGCCGGTGCACCGCGGAGCCTGCTCGAGCGATTGGCCGACGCGGCCGAGCAGCAGACCGTACCGGCGGGTACGGTGCTGATCCGGCAGGGCGACGACGCGGACGCGCTGTGGCTGCTGTCCGCGGGCACGCTGGCGGTGCGGGTCGAATCTCCGGACGGCGAGAGTCGGGCGCTTCCGGACGTCACAGCACCCGGCTACGTCGGGGAACTCGGCCTGCTGCATCGGGCGCCGCGGTCGGCGACCGTCACCACCGCCGACGACTGCCGGCTGCTCCGCATCCCCGGTGAGCAATTCCTGGGTGCTCTCGAGGACGCCCAGCCGTCGCCGACGATGATCGGCCGCGCGAGCGTGCGGCTGGCCCGCACGTCGCCCGCCGCGGTCGACGCCTGACGTCAGTGGTCGCGGCGGGTGCCGCTGTCGTCCTTCGACTCGATGTAGACGTGCCCGCTGACGTCGTCGCCGTCGTCGTCGGTCGCCTTCGGGTAGGTCCGGACGCCGGGGGCCTGGTCGCTCGCGAATCCGGGGGCCTGGTCGCTCGCGAATCCGGGGGCCTGGTCGCGCAAAACCCTGTGGCCCTCGACGTCGTCGTCGTCATCATCGGCCCTCACCATGCGAGCGGCTTGGCCGCTCGCGAATCCGGGGGCCTGGTCGCTCGCGAATCCGGGGGCCTGGTCGCGCAAAACCCTGTGGCCCTCGACGTCGTCGTGTTCCAGCGCAACGTCGGGGGCATTCTCGGACACGTAATCGGGCTTGTCGGGCATGTGGTACTCCTCGATGGTCGGTGCCGGTCGTCCTTGCTGATGTCGACTATCGACGCCGCGGCGGACGAGCACAGTCAACGCCGCGACAGCCGTCCTGTCACCTAGGTGACACCATCCGGTGCGAAGATCCACGCCGAGGAGGCCGATCATGTCCGAGCCCAACGATGCCGCGGCGGGTGTACTGGTCGAGTTGGCGGACCTGGCCCGCGCCGTCGGCGTTCTGGTCACCCCGCCCGAAGCCGACCAGCTGTGTTCATCCGTCGTGGACGCGGCCCGGCGGGTCTTCGGCGCCGCGGCCTGTTCCCTGGCCGTGCTGGACGACACCGACCAGCTTGTCTACCGCTTCGCGTCCGGCGCGGGGGCCGAGGCGATCATCGGCACCCGCATGCCGATCACCCGCGGCCTGGCCGGGTGGGTGGCCCAGAGCGGTCAGGCGATCATGGTGTCCGACCTGGGCAACGATCAGCGCTTTGCCCGCGACATCGCCGAAGCGACCGCCTACATCCCGACCGCGCTCATGGCCGTGCCGGTCGAATCGGCCGAGGAGGAGCTGGTCGGCGTGTTGACAGTGCTCGACCGCGACGCGGCGCGCACCGGGGCGGACCGCGATCTCGAGCTGGCGTCCGTGTTCGCCGCCCAGGCGGCAGCCGCGCTGACCGTCCGGGCCGCGTTCTCCGACGTCGACCGGTTGCTGCTCTCGACGCTGCAGCGGGCGGCGACCGACGGCAGCGCGCTGTCCCGGGCGCTGCAGGAGGTGCCGGCCGGTGGCGGGCAGACGCCGGAGCTGAATACGATCACCGCGCTGCTCACCGACCTGTACCGCGCCGGGTCAGACGAGCGTCGCCTCGCCGTCCGCCTGCTGCGCGAGATGCTCGACTTCGTGCGCGCCGGTCGGCGGCCGTGACGGCCGGAGGCATCCGGCCGGCCTGGTCGGAAGCGTTCGACCCCGCGCCGGAGGTCCCGACCGGCGGCCTGCCGGTCTCCGCAGCCTGGGCCTTCGACGACGCGGACGGTGGCGGCGTGCCGGTAGCCGTTGTCGACAGCGGGATCGACGAAACCCACCCGGCGGTGGCCGGTCCCTTCCGGCCGGGCGTCGCGCTGTCCTGGGACGGCGACCGCCGGGCCGTGACGGCCGTCGAGGGTCCGCACGAGGACATGTACGGCCACGGGACCGCCTGCGCCGGGATCATCCGCCGGGCGGCGCCGGCCTGCGAGCTGATCAGCGTGCGGGTGCTCGGTGCGCGCCTGTCCGGGCGCGGCGAGGTCTTCGCCGAAGGGCTGCGCTGGGCGATCGCGGCCGGAGCCCGGGTGATCAACCTTTCGCTGTCGTCCAACAAGTCCGAAATGTTCGCGCAGTTGCACGATGTGACCGACGAGGCGGTGCACGCGGGCGTCGTCCTCGTCTGCGCGATGAACAACGTCCCGGCGCCGAGCTACCCGTCCCAGTACAGCGCGGTCATCTCGGTGGCAGCGTGCGAGGGCGCCGACCCGTTCCGGTTGCTGGCCGGCGCGGCGCCGCCGGCCGACTTCGCCGCCCCGGGAATCGACCTCGAGATCCCGTGGCTCGCCGGTGGCACGATCACGGCGACCGGCAACTCCTTCGCCGCTCCGCATGTCGCCGCGCTGGCGGCTCGTCTGCTGTCGAAGTACCCGACGATGACCCCGTACCAGGTGAAGGCCGTGCTGCGGGCAGTCGCGGGGAACGCGGTGCCGCGGTGAGCAGGCCTGAGGCCGGGGTGCCCGATGAGCTGGCCGCGATGCGCTTGTTCGCAGGCCTGACCGAGTCGTCGCTGGCTGCCCTCGCCGCTGCCACGTACGTACGGCGGTTGGCCCGCGGGCAGATCCTCTTCACTGCCGGTGAGCCGAGCGAGCACCTGTACGTCGTCCGCGCCGGACGGCTTCGGGTGGTGAGCTCGTCGGCGCACGGCGAGGAGTTGGTGCTGACCACGGTCGGGCCGGGCGAGGCGATCGGCGAGTTGTCCGTCCTGGACGGGTTGCCCCGCTCGGCCGGCGTCGACGCCATGGAGGCGAGCACGTTGCTTGTCGTTCCCGCGTCGGCCGTTCGTGACCTGCTCGATGCCGACCCGGCCGCGTTGCGCGCGGTGGCACTGGAGTTGGCGGCCGGGATGCGCCGGCTCACCGGCTCGATGGCCGACCTGATCTTCCTCGACCTGCCGCGGCGGCTTGCGAAACTCCTGCTCTCCGACGCGGTGCGGCAACCCGACGGCACGATGGCCACCGAGCTGGGTACCAGTCAGACCGGGGTGGCCGCGCGCCTCGGCGTCACCCGGCAGTCCTTGAACCGCGCGCTGACCGGGTTGGCGCGGCGCGGCTGGATCGACGTCTCCGGGCCGCGGGTCGCGCTGCGCGACGTTCCGGCCCTGCAGCATTTCATCGACTCCTGACGCCTGTCCGATCACCGCCGTCGGTCGGTGGCCAGCCGCTCCGTGACGACCGCCTCGGCGTTGTGCAGGGTCGCCGCGTGCCCGGTCACGACGGTGAGGAACCGGCCGCCGTCCAGGGCGTGGCCACTGGTCGGCGTGGTGGATCAAGTGTTCACTGGGACGTCCGACGGTCTACGCTCCGGTCCACGGTCGAGCCGATTCGAGCAGACGGCGAGGCGAGGAGCGCAATGAGCCGAGCGGCCACCGGGCAGCGGACGCGCCGGTCAGGTGCGGGTGCAGTCGGTCTCCTGCTGGCGAGCGCCCGGGTCGTCCTGGCCAATCGCGGGCTGCGCCGGATCACGCTCAGCTGGGGACTCTGGATCGCCGGCGAGTGGGGCGCGCTCGTCCTGCTGTCGGTGAGCGCGTACGACCGAGGTGGCACCGGGGCGGTGGCGGTCGTCGCCGCGCTGCGGACGCTGCCGGCGGCGATCACCACGCCGCCCATGTCCCTGCTCGCCGATCGGCTGCCGCGGGAACGGGTCGTCACTCTCGTCCTCCTGTCGTGGACGGCGCTGGTAGCGGTGATGCCGTTGGCGCTGCGGGCGGACACGCTGCTACCGCTGTACCTGGTCGTCACCGCGGCCGCGATCACCTCAACCACGTTCCGTCCGGCGATCAACGGGCTGGTCCCCCAGGTGGTCGATCGCCCGGACGAGTTGTCAGCGGCGAACTCGGCCTACAGCCTCGTCGAGGCGCTCGGCAGCCTGCTCGGCCCGCTCATCACCGGGCTGCTGCTGGCCGTTGTCCCCATCGACGGCTGCTACTTCGTGGTGGCCGGGGTGTTCGGCTTCGCGGTCGTGGCCACTCTCGGCATCCGGACCGACTTCCAACCGGCCGAGCACCGCGCGTCGGTCGGTTGGCGCCGGATGCTCGAACCGCTGGCCGGCTTCGCGGCGCTGACCCGCACGGCCCAGCTGCGCGGTGTCTTCATCGTCTTCGTGGCGCAGACGACCACGCGCGGCCTGCTCAACGTCTTCGTGGTCGCGATCGCGGTCAGCCTGCTCGGGCAGGACGTCGAGAGCACCGGCGCGTTGTTCTCCGCACTCGGCGCAGGTGGTCTGGCCGGGGCCGTGCTCACGCTGGCCGGTCGCCGCTGGCGCCCGGCGCTGCCGTTCTCGCTCGGCATGGCGGCGTGGGGACTGCCGCTGGTACTGATCGCGCTCTGGCCCAGCACCCCGATCGTGTACGCAGCGATCGCCGGCATCGGGGCGGGCAATGCCGTGGCCGACGTCTTCGCCCTGACCCTGCTGCACCGCCTGATCCCCGATCACCTGCTGGGCCGCGCGTTCGGCGCGTTCTGGGGAACGGCAGCAGCCTGTCAGGCGTTGGGCGCGGCGATCGCGCCGCCATTGATCAGGCTCGCGGACGTGCGGGGCGCGCTCGCGATCGCGGGCGTCCTGATGATGGTGACGCCGCTGTCGTGCTGGGCCGCGCTGCGCAAGATCGACGACGCGCTGGCGGTCGACAGTGAGCACGTGGCGCAGCTTGCCCGCTGCGAGGTGTTGGCTCCGTTGACGCGGCTGGCGTTGGAGCAGCTCGCTCGCGTGGCCCGTCCGCTCCAGACGCCGGCGGGCATGACAGTGATCGAGCAGGGCGATGTCGGCGACACGTTCTACGTCGTGGTCGAGGGCGAGCTCGCGGCCCGGCGCGACGGGGAGGAGGTGCGCCGGATGAGCGACGGCGACTGCTTCGGCGAGATCGCGGCACTGACCGGCACGCCGCGCACCGCCACCGTCGTGGCGACGACGACGTCCCGCCTGTTCGTGCTGGACGGTCCCGCGTTCGTCCTTGCCGTCACCGGATACAAACCCGCCGACGCCGCGGCGGCCGACCTCAGCCGCCGGCGACTGCAGAGCGACGAGGAACGGCGGCTGCTGTAACCTGTTCTAGTTCTGCGCGGAGGAGGTCGGCTCTATGACCATGGTCGCCGTGGTGACGGGAGCCAGCCGTGGCGCCGGCAAAGGCATCGCGCTGGCACTGGCCGACACCGGCGCGACGGTCTACGTGACCGGGCGTACCCGCAACGACGGGGATTCAGACCTGCCGGGCAGCCTCGCCACCACTGTCAAGCAGATCGACGAGCGGGGCGGCGTGGGCGTCGCAGTGGCGTGTGACCACGGCGACGACGCGCAGGTCGAGGCGGTGTTCGCGCAGGTCGCGAGCGAGCAAGGGCGGTTGGACGTCCTGGTCAACAACGCGTTCGCGATCCCGGACGGCATCACCTCGAGGCGCCCCTTCTGGCAGAAGAAACTCGACCAGCAGATGGTGCTCGACGTCGGGCTGCGGTCGACGTACGTGTCGTCCTACTTCGCCGGCCCGCTGCTCGCCGAAGGCGGCAAGCTCGTCGTCAACACGTCATCGTTCGGCGGCACTTGCTACATGCACGGGCCGGCGTACGGCGCGGTGAAGGCCGGCGTCGACAAGATGGCGCACGACATGGCCGTGGACTTCCGGCCCTTCGATGTCGCCGCAGTGTCGCTCTGGATGGGCATGCTGCGTACGGAACGCACCGAGGCGCTGTTCACCTCCGGTGAGCACCGCTACGCCGAGTTGACCCGGCAAGCCGAGTCGGCCGAGTTCCCCGGACGGGTCATCGCCGCGCTCGCGGAGAGTCCCAACCGCATGTCGTACTCGGGCCAGGTACTGATCGGCGCGGAGATCGCACTGGAGCTCGGGGTCACCGACGTCGGTGGCCGGCAGCCGCCCTCGCACCGTCCGGCGCTCGGTTCCCCTCCCCACTACAGCCCGGCCGTGGTCCACTAGCAGGTGCAGCCGTCGTCGAAGCGGCTGATCGACGAGAGGCCGGCCATGGGGTTCTACTCGCGACGAATCCTCCCGTATGTGGTCAACGTGGCGTGCGGAGGCAGCACAATGCGGCCGCTGCGTGAACGCGTGTGTGCGGGCCTGGTCGGTGAGGTCGTCGAGATCGGCTTCGGCTCGGGGCACAACGTGGGCTGCTACCCGTCGACGGTCACCCGGGTACGCGCCGTCGAGCCGTCCGACGTCGGCTGGAAGATCGCCGGCAAGCGGGTGGCGACGAGTTCGATCCCGATCGAGCGAGCGGCGTTGGACGGACAGGACCTGCCATTCGCCGACGACACCTTCGACGCCGCGCTGTCGACGTACACGCTCTGCACGGTGCCGGATGCGGCTCGGGCACTGCGCGAACTGCGCCGGGTGCTGAAGCCGGGCGGATCGCTGCACTTCCTCGAGCACGGCCTCGCCCCCGATCCCAAGGTGCGGCGCTGGCAGTACCGACTCGATCCCATCGAGCGGCGGATCGCCGGAGGCTGCGAGTTCTCCCGCCCGATCGAGGAGCTGGTCACCGGTGGCGGCTTCACGATCACCGACGTCGATCACTTCTACGAGGAGCGCGCGCCCAAGTTCGCGGGAGCTCTCTCGCTCGGCACTGCCCAAGCGGACCCGCGTACCTGATCGCTGTGTGCACAGTGGTGTGTCGGTGGGAGCCCGACGAGCCGGTGCGCATCCTTGCCGTGCGCGACGAGTTGGTCTCGCGCGACTTCGATCCGCCGGACGAGTGGTGGCCGGCGCAGCCCGGCGTGGTCGGCGGCCGTGATCAGCAGGCCGGCGGCAGCTGGTGCGTGTCGGACGTCGCGACCGGGGTGACGGCGCTCGTCCTCAACCGGATCGAACGACGCAGCGGCGAGCCGTCGCGCGGGGTACTGCCGTTGGCGGCGGTGGCCGCCGGGGCCGCGTGGCCGGAGCGCATCGCGCATCGCGAGATGGCGGCGTTCAATCTGGTGCTGGCCGGTCCGTCGGGGGTGACGGTGTGGACGTGGGACACGGCCGAGCTGCGCCGGGTCGAGCTGGCACGGGGACTGCACATGATCACCTCCAGCGGGGTCGACACCGACGACGCGAAGACGGCCGCGTTCGCGCCCCGGTTCACGGCCGAACCGTGGCTGGAGGTGGTGACGTCCTGCCAGCCGGCCGACGATCCGGGTGCGCTCGTGGTCCGGCACCCGATCGAAGGCGACACCTACGGCACGGTGTTCGGGCAGCTGATCACGGCCGAGCCGGGCGCGCTGCAGATCGCGTACTCGCGCACGCCGTGGGTCGCCGGAACCTGGACCGAGGACGTCTGGCCGTAGCCGCCAGCCGGCTAGCGCTTGGCCAGGTCGTTGCGGTGCGCCCACGCCGCGATGTCGCCACCCTCGATCGCGAGCGCCAGCAGGTCGGGGAACGCGTCGGGGGTGCAGGCGAACGCCGGGACGCCGAGCTCGGCCAGCGCCGCGGCGTTGTCGGCGTCGTACACCGGCGCCCCCTCGTCGGACAGCGCGAGCAGCGCCACCACTTGCACACCGGACTCGATCAGCGCGGCGATCCGCGCCAGCATCTGCTCGCGCACGCCGCCCTCGAGCAGATCCGACACGAGGACGAAGATCGAGTCGCGGGGCCGGGTGATCAGCGTCTGGCAGTAGCCGATCGCCTTGTTGATGTCGGTGCCGCCACCGAGCTGAGTCCCGAACAGCACCTCGACCGGATCGCTCAGCTGGTCGGTGAGGTCGACCACGGCGGTGTCGAACACGACCAGCGACGTCCTCACCGCACGGACCGACGCCAGCACCGCCCCGAACACCGATGCGTAGACGACCGAGGCGGCCATCGAGCCGGACTGGTCGATCGCCAGCACGAGATCGCGCGCGACCACCTGCTGGCGCCGGCCGTAGCCGACCAGCCGCTCCGGGACGACGGTCTTGTGCTCGGGGAGGTAGTGCGACAGGTTCGCCGCGATCGTGCGGTTCCAGTCGATGTCGCGCAGCCGTGGCCGGCGGCTGCGGGCGGCGCGGTTCAGCGCACCCGACACCGCCGTGCGGGTGCGATTGGCGATGCGCTGCTCGATCTCGGCGACCACGGTGGCGACGACCTGCCGCGCGGTGGCCTTGGTCTGCTCCGGCATCACGTGGTTGAGGCTGAGCAGCGTCCCGACGAGGTGCACGTCCGGCTCGACGGACGACAGCATCTCCGGCTCGAGCAGCAGCTGGCGCAGGTTCAGCCGCTCGATCGCATCGCGCTGCATCACCTGCACGACGCTCGACGGGAAGTACGTGCGGATGTCGCCGAGCCAGCGCGCGACCGACGGGGCGGATGCACCGAGACCGCCCCGGCGATTGGGGGTGGCGTCGCGTTGGTCGTCGTCATACAGCGCAGCGAGCGCGGCGTCGACGGCCTGATCGGACTTCTCGAGGATGCGGCCGCCGGCCTCGTCGGCCAGCCCCTCCTCGGCCGCGCCGCCGAGCAGCAACCGCCAGCGGCGCAGTCGTTCCGTCTCCGGCGGCTCGGTCATCGGGGCGCACCGGCCAGGATCGCGGCGACGGTGCGCAGCGCGCCGGCCGCCCGCCCGGGATCGACCGGCTCCTCGGCCGCGCGGGCCGGCGCCGACCCGGCCACGAGCCGCTTCAGGTTGTCGGCGATGTTGCTGCGCTCGGCCGGGCTGAACTCGCCGAACGTGCGGCGCAGCAGCGGCAGCACGTCCAGGAAGCCGTCGCCGTCGAGCGTCCGTACCCACCCGTCGAGGACGGCGAGCAGGTCCCGGTCGTGGACGAGCAGCAGCCCGCTGCCGGACAGGAACCCCTCAGCCCACGCCGCCTTGTCGCTCGGCGAGACACCGACCGACAGGTGCGCGGACAGCCGCCGGGCCGCTTCGTGCTCGGCCAGCACGCCCGCGTCCACCAGCAGCCGGACGATGCGCCCGGCGAGCAGGCCGTGCAGGTCGCGCCGCTCGGCCAGCTGGCTCAGGGTGCCGATCCACCGCTCCCGGCTGGCCGGTCCGGACTCGGTCTGTGCGTGCAGGGCGAGCGCCTGGTGGACCGCATCGAGCTCGGTGCGCAGCGCCGTCGCCGCGTCGTCGGACAGCGAGGTGACGGCCTGGGGCAGCCCGGCGCACACGCGCAGCAGCAACGCGTCGACGACGGCCGACATCGATGCGGTGTCCGTCCCGCGCACGTCGCCGTAGCGGACGGCCCGCACGAGCGCCGGAATTGCCGCCATCAGCCGGGTGACGTCGAGGTCGAGCGCCGCCTTGGCCTCGAGGATCGCCAGCACCTCGGGCAGCGCGTCGGGTAGATCGGACAGCAGCACCTGCTCCACCGCGCCGGTGACTGTGCGCAGGTCGGGCGCGGTGCGGGCAGTGTCGGTGACCTTCGCTCGCGCCGCGGCCGCCACCGTCGTCCCCCACTGTGCGGCGTCGATGATCGACACGGACAGCTCGGGGCGCCAGCGCAGCGTCCAGGTCTCGCGGAACGTGCCGGTGCCGCGCACGTCGTCCTCGCGGTAGCTGCCCCAGTCGATGCCGAGCGTGACGAGCCGATGCAGCAGCACCGACTTGGCCCGGTCGTTCTCCTTCCGCAGGTCGAGCGTGATCGGCTTCTCGAGCGGGTCGATCTTGAGCCGCAGCGTCCGTGCGGACGCGCGGAGGTCGACCTCGAGCGGGACGCTGGGCGCGTCCTCGGGGACCTCGCCGAGCAGCTCGCCGACGACGAGGTCGTGCTGGACGTAGGCGACCGCCGTCTCGTTCCCTTCGCAGAGGACGGACGAGGTGGCCTCGGTGACCTCGGCCAGGCCGGCGAGCGGCCGGCCGCGCAAGCTCGCCAGCGCCTCGGCCAGGCGCACCGCCTCGATGACGTGGGCGGAGGAGACGGGCAGGTCGTGGTTGCGCAGCACCCCGGCGACCCGGGTGAGCCAGCGGGTCACCACGAGGTCGGGCGCGGTGAACAGGTGGTGGTACCAGCCGGGGGACGTGACCCCGGCTCCGTAGCCCGACGCCGCGGCCAATCGGGAATGCGTCCACGGCACCCAGGTCAGCGTCGTCTTGCGTTTCGGCATCCCGCGCAGCACGGCGGCGTCGGCGTTGGCGGGCGGCAGCTGGCCGGTGAGCGCGGGTGCGTGCCAGGCGCCGCAGACGACGGCGACCGGTCCCTCGGTCTGCTTCATCGCCGCGCGCAGCGTCTGCCGCATGTACGCCTCGCGGCGCTGTTCGCGCAGCCGTTCGCCGCCCGGTGCGGGCGCGATCTCGTCACGCAATTCGGCCATCGCCTCGCTGAGTGCCTCGAACGGCGACTGTCCGTCCAACCGCGCCTCGATGACGTCGTCCCACCAGCGCTCCGGATCGTCGT
>JAVHVD010000248.1:0-21153 GCA_032160745.1 Pseudonocardiales bacterium | reverse complement strand
TCACCGAAACGCCTGGTCAGGGAGGCGACCACGCGCGCCCACTCCTCGTGGTGGGCCCGGGTGATCGCCACCTCGACGTCGCTCATTGGAACGGCCGCACCTCGATCTTCCGATCGCAGATCTTCGACGCCTCGGTGGCGAGCTTGAGCGCCACATCCAGATCGGGGGCCTCCCACACCCAGACGCCGGCAAGGTACTCCTTCGACTCCACGAACGGCCCGTCGCTGAACACCGGCTGCTCGCCCCGGTTGTCGATGACCGTGGCCGCGGTGGTGTCTGCGAGTCCGCCCGCGAAAACCCAATAGCCCTCGGCGATCAGTCGTTCGTTGAACGCGCTGATGGCAGGCTGCCTGTCCGTGCTGCCGGGATTGCTCTTGTCATCGATCACGGAAACCAGATACTGCATCTGAAGATCATCTCCTGTGGTTCGGGGTGCCCATCGTGGGCCGCCGCTCACCCCTCCTACGAACACCTCTGCCCCGATCCGACACCGCCTCCCGGATATCCTTCAAGACTTTCTGGTACGCCGGTTGAGAACGATCCGATTCGGCCACGGCTGGTACGACCTGACGATCACTTCGAGCAACGACGCGCGCTTCGTGCGGCACCTAGTCGGACCCGTCGAAAAAGTCGCCCGAGCGTGAGCGATCCGGCATGAGGCCGGTAACCGCCGGACCGACGCGGATGACAACCTGACGTTCGGCGGGACCAATCCAGTGCTCCGTGCCGCCAGCAATCTCCACGCATTGAGACAGATCGCCGACTGTTGCGGCGGAGATCTGCGCCGATCTTGTGCAGACACGCCGAGGAGGGCCGGCGGGTCCGCACAAGATCGCGTTGCAGACTGCTGCCCGGCGGCTGATTCACGCAAGCCGCACGGCCCGGCGTGACGATCCAGAGCCGCTGATCCGAAGGCTCGTCAAGTCGCTCCAAAGGTCCCGGCCTGACCAACCGCGCTGAGCGAGAAGCCGTTGGGTTCAGGCGACGCAGAACTCGTTGCCTTCGGGGTCGGACATGACGACGTGATGACCCTCGAAGACGTCCAGCACGGCACCGCCCGCCTCGACGAGGCGGGCTACCTCCTCGGTGATGCGATTCCATTTCTCCCTGGGCGTCCCACTGCCGGCGACCCGCAGGTCCAAGTGGAGCCGGTTCTTCGCCGTCTTCGGCTCCGGAACCTGAAGCAGGCACATGCGGGGCGCGACCCCGGTCGGGTCGTGCAACCACGCTCCGCCCATTCCGTCATCGCCCTCCTCGCCGAACGAGGCCAACCACTCCTCGCGCGTGGCGAACGGGACTGGCGGCGGCTCGTCGACGTAGCGCGCGGCAGTCTTCCAAAACTCCGCCAACCCTTCGGGGTCGCGACAATCAAGCGTCAGGTCAACTCGAGTCAACATCCACACACGTTATGGGCAGTCGCCGCTGACTGTCCTGTGCCGGCAGGCTGAGAATTTGCCAGCAACGCCCACTATCGATCAGACGTCGTTCAGTTTCCGCTGCCCATCGTGGGCGGATGACGAGCGCGGTCGTGGGGAGTCCGCGCCACCAGGACGGTTCGGACTCACCCGCGACCGACGTCGCGAGCAGATGGCGCAGCCCCGTCAGTTGGTTGATCGTGGTGGCGGTGCTGCACGCGGCGTCGCCGCTCGTCTTGCTCGGCGCCCACTGGTGGTTCGGTATCGACGAGACCGTCTACCTGAGCCAGATCAACGCGCACGTCCCAGCGGGCGGCTTCAGTGCACCGCGGGCGCGCGGAACGACCTTCGTCGCGGCACCGGTCACGATGCTGACGACCTCGGTTGCCGCGGTCCGCGTATGGGTGGCCGTGCTGTCCGGCCTCGGACTCTTCGTTGCGTTTCACCCCTGGCTCCGGCTGCGCGGCGGGACCGCCGTGCCCCTCGCCGCGCTGATGTTCGCGACATTGTGGCCGGTGATCTTCTACGGTTTCGCCGTCATGCCGAACGAGTGGGTGGCCTTCGCCGCACTCGCGGCGACCGGCTACCTGCTCCGCTTCATAACCGGGGGCCAGCGGCGGTATCTCGTCGGCGTCGGCGTCGCGATGGCGCTGGTTGCGCTGCTCCGGCCGTCGGATGCCGCGTACGCCGGATTCGCACTCGTCGCGTGCTGCCTCTTCCTTCGGGTATCGAAGCGTCGGCGCCTGGCCGCCGCCGCAGCGGTGGCCTTCGGCGCTCTGGCCGGAGTGTCCGAATGGGTGGTCGAAGCCATCACCAGTTACGGCGGCGTGGCAGCGCGCATCCACGCCGCGCAGGGCGAGAACGGCGGAGGCGGGCTGCACTTTGCCGGCGCGGCCCAGGCTCGCGCACTCGCCGGCCCCGTCCTGTGTCGCGGCACCTGCCACGTGAGCGCGGGGATCGCGTACCAGCTCTGGTGGATCGTGCTCGGCAGTCTCGTCGTCGTTGCCATTGTGTACGGCTGGCGGCAGCGGCGGTTGACCCTCGAGTTGGTTCCGGTGGTTGTCGGCCTGGCAATGGCCACTCAATACGTGTTCGCGGTGACGTACGCGGCGCCTCGGTTCCTCATCCCCGCGTACGCCTTGCTGTCGCTGCCCTGCGCCTCGGGAGCGTTGGCGGTCGTGCACCGTGTTCGCGCGGGCGCGCCAAGGCTGGCGCTCGGCGTGGGTCTGACCGGCGCGCTCGTTGCCAACACCGCGCTGCAGGTGCACGTGATCACGTCGTTCATCGCGCCGAGTGGGCGTTCGACCGGAGTCGAGATCCAGGCGGACGCGAAGCGACTGCACCAGCTGGGCGTGCGCGGCTCGTGCCTCGTACTCGGGTCACCCGGAGACAATCAGGACCTGGCCTATGCGACGGGCTGCACCAACGTCCCCAGAGCCGTGCCGTTGGTGCACGAAGCGGCCCAGGACGGCACTCATGTCGTGTGGTTGAACCACATCCCACCACCCAAGGCGTATGGCTTGCGGTGGCGTCCGGCCCAGCTGCCCGGACGGACGCCCGGCGCACCGGTCCACGTCTACCTCAGCGCCGGAGCCGACTAAGGGAGCGGCAGCCAGTAGTGGGTCGTCGACGTGTGGCCGTCCGAGGCGTAGCCGACCGAGATGTAGCCGTTGGCCTTGCTCCAGCTGACGTTCGTTACCTCCGCGCCGTGGCGGCTGAGCGCGAGGACGCTCTCGGTGCTCCCAATCGAACTCAAGGTGCCGAACAGTCCGACCGCGTGGCCCAACGGGACTTCCCACACGAGCTCGTCGGCCACCGGGCCGTCGCCGATATATCCGTCCCACGCCGCGCACGATGCCGCGATCAGGTCGTCAAGGGTGGCGGACGGTTGGACCTGCGTCTCATCCCCCAGAATGCCCGCGACGCGGATTCGCCCGACCGACCGATTCGTCACCGACTCGAGTGACCGGTCGTTGTCTCCACCGTGAACCCACGCACCCTTCTTGCCGGAGTCGCCGCTGCCGCCGCTCTGCTCGCGTCCGCCGTCGTCAGCGGTGATCCCGCGGGGGCCGCGATCGCCTATGCGCCACTGAACCGCCCCGGTCCGGCCCTGAGCGTCCCGACCGCCGCGCTGCAAGCTGCGCTGAAGTGCAGCGGGGACTTGGCCGCCGGCCCCCTGGAACCAGTGCTGCTCAACCCCGCGACCGGTGTGACCCCGGAAGAGAACTACTCGTGGAACTACGAGCGCGCATTCACCGCGCAACATCGGCCCTGGTGCGCGATCACCATGCCCGATCACACCGTCGGGGACATCCAGATCGCCGGGGAATACCTCGTCCACGCCATCCGCACGATGCACGCCGCCGCACACCGACGCATCGCCATCGTCGGCCACAGTCAAGGCGGTATGTCCATGCGTTGGGCGCTGCGCTTCTGGCCGGATACTCGCGCGATGGTCGACGACGTCGTCGGAATGGCCGGCACCAATCACGGGACCCGCATCCTCGGGGCCTGTTACGCGGGTCTCACGAAGTGCCCGCCGGCCGACTGGCAACAGAGCACCGAGTCCGCGTTCATCACCGCGCTCAACAGTGGCGCCGAGACCTTCGCAGGCATCTCGTACACCGAGATCTACACCCACGTCGATGAGGTGGTCCAGCCAAACCTGACCGCTGCCTCATCAACCTCGGCGCTGCGCACCGGGTCGGGCGCGATCAGCAACGTCGCGACGCAGGACATCTGCCCCCTCGATCTCTACGAGCACCTGACCATCGGCACGATCGATCCCGTCGCGTACGCACTGGTGATGGACGCGCTCAACCACGCCGGCCCGGCGGTGCCGAGCCGGATCAGCCGCGCCGTGTGCTTGCAGGTGTACCAACCGGGCGTCGACCCGCTGAACGCCCAAAACCTTCTGCAGATGCTTTCCGCGGCGCCCGGCCTGCTGAGCGTCTCCGTGCCGGACGTCAACCTGATCGGCGCGCCCGAAGTGGCCGGCGAGCCGCGGCTGCGGTGTTACGCGCTGGCGTCCGGTTGCTGACCCGCCCGTCACCCTGTGGCAGACGTCTCGGAAAAACGGAGTTGCTAGCTCCGGATCAGCGGTAAAGTCGTTCCCAGAACCGGAGAACCCAGCTCCGGTAAGTCTCGGGAGTGCACATGACCACCACCCTCCAGAAGTCGCCGACCCGTGCGACCTCGGCCACGGCGGGCGCCGGCGACAACAAGCGCTGGTGGATCCTCGCCGTCCTCGGAGTCGCGCAACTGATGGTCGTACTGGACTCGACCATCGTGAACATCGCGCTGCCCACCGCCCAGACCGATCTCGCGTTCTCCGACAACGCCCGGCAGTGGATCGTCACCGCTTACGCCCTTGCCTTCGGCTCCCTGCTCCTGATCGGCGGCCGGATTGCCGACGTGATCGGCCGCAAGTGGGTCTTCATCATCGGCCTCGTCGGCTTCGCCATCGCGTCGGCCGTCGGCGGTGCCGCCGTGAACGTCGGCATGCTCATCGCCGCCCGCGGCGTACAGGGTCTGTTCGCCGCGCTGCTCGCGCCGGCCATCCTCTCGCTGCTGACCACGACCTTCACCGAGCCCAAGGAACGTGCGAAGGCGTTCGGCATCTTCGGGGCCATTGCCGGCGCCGGCGCATCGATCGGGCTGCTGCTCGGCGGCGTCCTCACCGAGTACACGAACTGGCGTTGGACGATGTTCGTCAACCTGATTTTCGCCGGCCTTGCCCTGGCCGGTGGCCTGACGCTGCTCACGCACAGCAAGGCGGCCCACCGCGCCAAGCTCGACCTCCCGGGCACGCTCGTCGTCTCGGCCGGCCTGTTCTCCCTCGTCTACGGCTTTTCGCATGCCGAGACCGCCGGCTGGGCCAACTCGATCACGATCGGGTTCCTCGTCGCCGCCGGCGTGCTGCTCACCGCATTCGTGGTCATGCAGCGCCGGGTCGCCAATCCGCTGCTGCCGCTGCGCATCGTTCTCGACCGCAACCGTGGTGGCGCCTATTTGTCGATGTTCGCGTCCGCGGCCGGCTTGTTCGCAGTGTTCCTGTTCCTGACGTACTACCTGCAGCGCTCGATGGGCTACAGCGCCGTCCGCACCGGAGTCGCGTTCCTGCCGATGACCGGTTCCCTGGTCGTCGTGGCCGCGGCGGCCAGCACACTTCTGGTGACCCGGGTCAGCTCTCGCGTCCTGATCCCGAGCGGCATGCTCGTCTCCGCGGTGGCCATGTATCTGCTGACCAACATCGGCGTCGGCACCGGTTACGCGTCCCACATCCTGCCGTCGATGATCCTGCTCGGCGTCGGCCTCGGCCTGGTCTTCGCGCCGGGCTTCAGCCTGGCGACCTTCGGTGTGGACGCCGGCGATTCGGGGGTCGCGTCGGCCACCGTGAACACGATGCAGCAGGTGGGCGGATCGGTCGGCACCGCACTGCTCAACACAATCGCGGCGAGCGCGGGCGCGACCTACGCGAGTTCGCACCTGTCGCAGGCGTCGAGCCCCGGTGGGGCGCAATTGCTGCAGGCCAACGCCGCGATCCACAGCTACACGACCGCGTTCTGGTGGGCGTCGGCGATCTTCCTCCTCGGTGCCGTGCTGAGCGCGATCGTGCTCCGTCCGGGCATCCCGGCGGCCGAACCCGAGGCGACCGGCGCTGTCGTACTCTGAGCGCGATGTGGCAGACGGGAGGCACGGCATGAGCACCCGAACGACGACAGTCGACGAGCCGACCTCCCGTCCGCTCCGCAAGGACGCGGCCCGCAACCGGGCGCTGCTCGTCCTGGCTGCGCGGGAGGTCTTCGCCGAGCGCGGCCTCGAGGCCAGCCTCGACGACATCGCCAGGCACGCCGGACTCGGCGTCGGCACCGCCTACCGCCACTTCGCGAACAAGTACGAGTTGGCCGAGGCGATCTTCACCGAAGCGATCGACGACATCGTCGCGCTGGCCGATCTGGCGCTCACGCTCGACGATCCGTGGGACGGCATTGTCGGATTCCTCGAAGGCGCCGCCGAGGCACAGACCGCCGACCGGGGCCTACGTGAGGTGCTGTTGGGTCTCCATCCTGATCAGATGGAGCAGGTGCACGACCGGCTCAGCGGCCCGCTGCGCGAGGTGGTGGAGCGGGCGAAGAAGGCCGGCGCGCTGCGCACCGACGTCGAGGTGACCGACATCGGCGTCGTGGTGATGATGCTGTGCACCATCGCCGACCTCACCAGCGAGGTCGCACCCGGTCTGTGGCGCCGCTACCTGCCCATGCTGCTCGAAGGGCTGCGCGCGGACGGCGGCGTCCCCGCTCCGGCGGTTCCGCCCGTTGCCGAGGATGTGCTGCGCGAGGCGATGCGGACGCACAAGCAGCGCATGCTGCGGATCAGCCAGCACCCGCCGCGCTGAACCGGCCGAGTCAGTCCAGCAGTTGGGCGCGCAGCGCGGCCGCGTCGGCCTCGGTCCAGCCGTGTGCGCGGAGCCACGCCGGTACCCCGCCATGGAACTCGTCCACCGCGTCGAGCAGGCGAGCCATCGTGTCCGGGCGCGGTTTGTGCCGGTCGGCGTCGATGTCCGTCGCGGCAAGATCGGTGGCATACGTCCGCCGCGCCGACAAGCGGTTGAGGATCGCCGCGATCCGCTCGGCACTCAACGCGTAGTCCTCGACGATCGCCTCGCGCTCGACACCGACCTCGGCCAGGGCCAGCGCGACGACGACGCCGGTCCGGTCCTTGCCGGCGGCGCAGTGGACGAGGGTCGCACCGTCGGTTCCGGCGATCAACCGCAGCGCGTCGATCACCGAGTCCGCCCGGTCGTCCAGGTAGCTGAGGTACACGCCGGACGCGCCGCGCCGGCGCTCGTTGTCATCGATCGACCGGTTGCGGTTCTGCCACGGCAGTACGACCGGTGCGTCCTCGGCGGCCGCCACGTCGGTGTTCTCGCCCGCCTCGGGGAAGAGCGACAGGTGCCGCACCTCGACCAGGGGCTCGCGGGTCATCGGCCCCGGTCCCTCGCTCGACACCTCGACGCCGGTCCGCAGGTCGGCCACCGCCCGGACGCCGATCTCGTCGACCAGCTGGCGGACGTCCGCGTCGGTCAACCCCTGCAGGCTGTCGGACCGGATCAGCCGGTGCCGCTGCACCACCCGTCCGTCCACCGTCGGCAGCCCGCCCAGATCCCGGACGTTTTCCGCCCCGTCCAGCTCGATCCAGCGCGAGGAACCGATCTCCGATCTCGCATCGCTCACGCCTCGACCTTACGGAGGACCCGGGCGCGACCGGTCAACGGTGTCACCAGGCCGCGGGGGCGTAGTCCTTCAAGAAGCAGCCGTGCAGATCGACGCCGGCCTCGCCCTGCACGATCGGGTCGTATACGCGGGCCGCGCCGTCGACGAGATCGAGGGGCGCATGGAAGCCCTCGTCGGCCAGCCGCACCTTCGTCTCGTGCGGACGCTCGTCGGTGATCCACCCGGTGTCGACCGCCGTCATCAGGATCCCGTCGGTCAGCAGTTCGGCCGAACTCGTCCGCGTCAGCATGTTGAGGGCGGCCTTCGCCATGTTCGTGTGCGGGTGACCCGGACCCTTGTAACCGCGGCTGAACACGCCCTCCATGGCCGACACGTTGACGATGTACTTGCGCCGCGCCGGGCTCGCCGCCATCGCCGCGCGCAGCCGGCTGATCAGGATGAACGGCGCGGTCGTGTTGCACAGCTGCACCTCGAGCAGCTCCAGCGCGTCCACCTCATCGACGCGTTGCGTCCAGCTGTTGACGCTGTTCACGTCCGGGACGAGACCCCCGGCATCGACACCCGCGGTTCCGGCCGCCGGCAGCGCCGACCCGGCAACCAGCGCCAGCCGAGAGAGGTCCGCGCCGCGCAGCGTGTCCGGCAGGTGCGGCAGCGGATGCGCGGACAGCGAGCCGGCCAGGGCCGCCGGGTGGGCGTCGGAGATGTGGTCGAACGTGATGACCTCGGGCAACGGACCGTCAGGCAGCGGCTCGCTCTCGGCGGCCGCCAGAGGCGCGTACGCACCGGGCGAACGGCGCACGGTCTGCGCGGCGTTGTTGATCAGGACGTCGAGTGGACCGGCCGCGGCGACGGAGTCGGCCAGCGCCACCACCTGGGCCGGGTCGCGCAGGTCGATGCCGACGATCCGCAGCCGGTGCAGCCACTCGGCGCTGTCGGGCATCGACCGGAACCGACGGATCGCGTCGTTCGGGAACCGCGTGGTGATCGTCGTGTGCGCGCCGTCGCGCAGCAGCCGCAGCGCGATGTACATGCCGATCTTCGCGCGTCCGCCGGTCAGCAGCGCCCGGCGACCGGTGAGGTCGGCCCGCGCATCCCGGTGTGCCCGGTTCACGGTCGCGCACGACGGGCAGAGCTGGTGGTAGAACGCGTCCACCTCGGTGTAGTCCTGCTTGCAGATGTAGCACGGCCGCGGCCGGACGAAGACCCCCGCCAGCGCCCCGGCCACTGATGACACGAGCGGCAGCCCCTCGGTCTCATCGTCGATGCGCTGCGGTGAGCCGGTCGCGGTGGCGGCGACAACCGCGCGGTCGGCGGCATTGATCGCCTCGCGCCGCTCGTCCCGCCGCGCCTTCTTCACTGTCTTGAAGATGCGGCCGGTGGCGCGGCGAACGGCCACCGCGTCGGGATGTTCGGGCGGCAGGGTCTCGGCCAGCGCAAGCACCCGCAGGCACTGCGCCAGGTCGTCAGGATCGATCACCGAGTAACGATATGCGACCTCGAGTGGTCAGTTGGACGTCGAGTGGTCAGCTATAAGTGGCCACTCGCGCCGAAAGTGACCACTCAACGCCGTGGTCAGCCGACGAGGGCGTTCTGGATCACGCCCGCCCGCACCCGCTGCGGGTGATCGCCCACCGACACATAGGTGACGACGCTCGCAGTGGCGTAGTCGATGACCGCCACCTTGTCGTCGCCGGCCACCGAGATCCAGCACTGGTCACCGCTCGGCCCGTTCGTCGCCCAGTACGGGGTGTCGCCCAGCGGCAGGATCGTCGCCGCGCCCGTGGCGCGGGACACGATCGCCCCGTAGCCGTCCATCGTCCCGGCGGCGCACAGTTTCGTGCCGGCGTCGTTCATGGCCAGGCCGTGATGCGCGGAATTCAGCACGTACTGAGACTTCGGCATGGTCGGGACGAGGTTGGGCAGCTGCACGACCCGCGTCACCTGCTGGGCCACCATGTCGAACTCCACGAAGCCGTGCAGGAACGAGATCTGGAGGTAGGCGTAGCGCTGGTCGGGTGCGATCGCCATCGGCCGCACCGCCGAGCTCATGCACGGGTAGCCGGCCTCGGCGAGCTTCTTGCCGATGTCCCACCGGTGCAGGATGGCGAACGTGGCGTTGTCGACGATCTGGAAGACCTGGGTGCCCTTGGTCGGATCGGCCAGCGGGCAGAAGACCGACGGGTCCGTCGGCGTGTAGATCCGACCGATGCTGGCGTGATAGATCAGCGAACCGTCCGGCGAGTAGTTGCTCTCGTGCGGTGTGTCGCCGGACGGGAACTTGCGCAGCCGTGCACCAGTGGCCATGTCGAGTTCGTGCACCACGTTGGCGGTCGAGTCGGAGACGAGCAGCCGGCTTCGATCGGGCGACACCGCCATGTGGTCGGCGCGGTATCCGTCCATCGGCGCCCGCCACTTGATCTTGCCGGTGGCGAGGTCGATCCCCACCACGTCGGCGAAGCTGGGCCGCGAGACCGCCAGCAACTTGCCGTCGCTGCTGCTGAACATGTCGTCGGTGTACTGGTCGTGTCCTTGACCGATCAGGCCTCGGATGGCCAGGTAGAGCACCAGCTTCACCGGGTTCAGCAGGATCTCGGTGAGCCGCTGTGTCTTGTCCGGGATCACGTTGATGTGCTTGACGACCTGGTACGTCTGGGCGTCCACCACGTCGGCCGTGCCGTCCCAGTTGTTGCCGACGTACATCACCGGACGCACGCCCGGCGGCGGCGCGGCGGGGGCCGGCGCGCTGCCGAGCATCACCGTCGCAAGTAGCGCAGTTCCGGCAACAGCGGCGAATCGGCGCACGGGCTCTCCTCGGGTCGGCGTCTGCGCCACTCAACGAGGCGACCCGGCCGCTCGTTACTGCGATGCCGCTCCCGGGCACGCATAACAGGACGGCCCGCCTTCGGGGGAGCGGGCCGTCCTTCAGACGAATTGGGCTAGAACGCCGCTTCCGGGACGTCCATCAGCGTGTTGTCGATCGACTCGGCGATCACCCGGCGCGCCGCGAGTTCGGGCAGCACCGTGGTCGCGAAGAAGCGGGCCACGGCCGGCTTGCCCTCGTAGAAAGCGCGGTCGGACGCGGATACCCCGTTCGCGTCGAGCTTGGTGAGGGCAACTGCGGCCTGGCGCAGCAGCAGGTAACCGACCATCAGGTCGCCGGCCGACATCAGCAGGCGGGTGGCGTTCTGGCCGACCTTGTAGACGTTCGTGACGTCCTCCTGGCCGCTCATCAGTTGCTGGAACATCGCGCTGACGATGCCGCCGAAGTCCTCGAGCGCCTTCTGCAGCGCGGCGCGCTCCTCCTTGAGCCGGCCCTCGTCCCCGATCGACTCGAGGAACGCGGTGATCTCGGCCGACAGGGCGCCGAGCGCCTGGCCCTTGTTCCGCACGATCTTGCGGAAGAAGAAGTCCTGTGCCTGGATCGCGGTGGTGCCCTCGTACAGCGTGTCGATCTTGGCGTCGCGGATGTACTGCTCGAGCGGATAGTCCTGCAGGTAGCCGGAGCCGCCGAAGACCTGCAGCGCCTGGGCGAGCTGGTCGTAGGACCGCTCCGACCCGACGCCCTTGACGATGGGCAGCAGCAGGTCGTTGATCGCCTCGTCCAGCGAGGTGTCCTGCCCCTCGTGCTCGCCGACGATGATCCGGTCCTGCGTGGTGGCCGCGTAGTAGACGAGCGACCGCAGCCCCTCCGCGTACGCCTTGTTCAACATCAGGCTGCGGCGCACGTCGGGGTGGTTGATGATCGTCACCCGGGGCGCGGTCTTGTCCGATGCCCGGGTGAGGTCGGCCGACTGGACGCGGGTCTTGGCGAATTCGAGCGCGTTGAGGTAGCCGGTCGACAGGGTGGCGATCGCCTTGGTGCCGACCATCATCCGGGCGTGCTCGATGACCTGGAACATCTGGGCGATGCCCTCGTGGACGTCGCCGACGAGCCAGCCCTTGGCCGGGACGTCCGGGTTCTCGCCGAAGCGCAGCTCACAGGTGGTGGAGGCCTTCAGGCCCATCTTGTGCTCGACGTTGGTGACGTAGGCGCCGTTGCGCTCGCCCAGCTCGCCGGTCTCGGGATCGAAGTGGAACTTCGGGACCACGAACAGCGACAGGCCCTTGGTGCCCGGGCCGGCACCCTCGGGGCGGGCCAGCACCAGGTGGACGATGTTCTCGGTCAGGTCGTGCTCGGCCGAGGTGATGAACCGCTTGACGCCCTCGATGTGCCACGAGCCGTCGGGCTGCTCGATCGCCTTGGTGCGCCCGGCGCCGACGTCGGAGCCGGCGTCCGGCTCGGTCAGCACCATGGTCGCGCCCCAGCCGCGGTCGACCATCCGCTGGGCCATCTTCTTCTGCGTCTCGTTGCCGTTCTTGTAGAGGATGCCGGCGAACGGCGCGCCGGCCATGTACATGTGCAGCGCGGGGTTGGCGCCCAGGACCTGCTCGGCGATGGCCCACGTGAGCGTGCGGGGAACGAGCTGGCCGCCGAGTTCCGGAACGGTCTCGGTCCGCCACCACTCGCTGTCGTACAGGGCCTTGAAGGACTTCTTGACCGACTCCGGCATGGTCACGGAGTTGGTGTCGGGGTCGAAGACCGGCGGGTTGCGGTCGCCGTCGACGAACGACGCGGCGAGCGGGCCCTCGGCCAGCTTGGCGACCTCTTCGATCATCCCGCGGGCGGTCTCGACGTCGACGTCGTCGAACGGTGCCTTCTCGAGCACCTTGTCGGTGCCGAAGACCTCGAACAGGTTGAATTCGATGTCGCGGACGTTGCTCTTGAAGTGGCCCATCGCCGGAACTCCTGTAGTCAGATGCGGGCGGCTACTCGCCAGTAACATCAAGGATATTACCCGCCAGTAGGAGTTCGCAACCGCTGCTTGCAGAAGTTAGCAGCGCCACTGTGCCGGTTTCGGCTAGAAGATCACTCTCAGGCTGATGGTTTCGGGGAGGGCGCGGATCTGGTCGACGATCGCCTGGGTGGTGCCGCTCGCGCTGTCGGTCACCACATAGCCCAGCTCGCCGCGGGTGCCGAGCAGCTGGGCCTCGACGTTCACTCCGCCGTCGGCGAGCAGCCCGTTCACCCGGGCGAGCACCCCGGGGACGTTGCGGTGCAGGTGGATCATCCGCAGCGTGTCGCGGGCCCGCGGCAGCGTCAGACCCGGCACGTTGACGCTCATCGCGGTCGAGCCGTCGAGGATGAAGTCACGGAACTTGCCGGCCACGAATCGGCCGATGTCCTGCTGGGCCTCCTCGGTCGACCCGCCGATATGCGGGGTCAGGATGACGTTGGGTAGGCCCCGCAGCTCGGACACGAACTCGTCGCCGCGCCCCTTCGGCTCGACCGGGAAGACGTCCACTGCGGCGCCGGCAATGTGCCCGGACTGGATGTGCGTCCCCAGGGCCGCGTAGTCGACGACGAACCCGCGCGACAGGTTGAGAAACAGCGAGCCCTGGCGCATGGTCGCGAAGTCGGACTCGCCGAAGAAGTTCTCGTTCGTGCGGCGCCCGTCGACGTGCAGGGTGACGACGTCGGACTCGGCCAACAGCTCCTTCAGCGACCCGCACTGACGCGCGTTGCCGAGCGCGAGCTTGTCGGCGGTGTCGTAGAAGACGACCTTCATGCCGAGGTTCTCGGCCAGGACGGACAGCTGGGTGCCGATGTTGCCGTAACCGACGATGCCGAGCGTCCGGCCGCGCACCTCGTGGGCGCCGTCGGCCGACTTGTCCCACACGCCAGCGTGCATCAGCGCGTTCTTCTCGGTCAGCCGGCGGGTCATCGCGATGATCTCGGCGATCGCCAGCTCGACCACCGAACGGGTGTTGGAGAACGGGGCGTTGAACACCGTGACGCCGTGCTCGGTGGCGGCGGCCAGATCAACCTGGTTGGTGCCGATGCAGAAGGCGCCGATGGCGATCAACCGGTCCGCGGCGTCCAGCACCCGCGGTGTGACGTTGGTCTTGGACCGGATGCCCAGCAGGGTCACCCCGGAGATGCGCTCGACAAGCTCGTCCTCGTCCAGTGCTCGGGCGACTGCCTCGACCTCGAAGCCGGCCGAACGCAGGATCTCCTCCGCGTCGGGATGGATCTGCTCCAGCAGCAGGACGCGGACGGGGCTAGCGGTCATGAGGGCGCCTTCGGAAAGTGGGGCAGGTCCACCCTCGAGTCTAGAGACGAACGAACGCCGCCCCCGCCCGGATTACCGGACGGGGGCGTCGCTCACAGGTTCCGAGGTCAGGCGTGCACCCGGCGGTTGCTGCCGACCCTGCGGTAGATGAGAAGTGCGATGATCGCACCGATGATCGAGCCGATCAGGCCTGAGGGCTGGAAGAAGCCATCGCTGCCGTCCTTGTGGAACAGCACGTAGCCCAGGAAACCGCCGATGAACGAGCCGACGATGCCGAGCAGAATGGTGGCGCCGATTCCCATGGGGTCACGGCCGGGGACGAGCAGTCGGGCGAGCGCTCCTGCGATCAGTCCGACGAGGATCAGCGTAATGATGAGTCCGAGCATTGCGGGCCTCCTTGGAGTGGCGGGTTGCCGGTATGTCTAGGGGCTACCCGCCCCCACGAAGGCGCTAACTGCGTGTGAAGCCGCGAGCGTCCGCCCGGGGTCCTCAGCCCGAAACGCTGCGGCTGATTCCCACACCGCCCGGCGTGGTGGCGCCGTAGCGCTCCATCTCTCGAGCCAGGTCCAGCGGGCGGATCCGCACCCGGCCCTCGATCGTCGCGTCGTCGAGCAGGTCGGCCGGGACGATCCAGGCGATCTCGAATTCCAGGCCGTCCGGATCGTGGCCGTACAGGGACTTGGTCGTGCTGTGATCGGAGGAGCCGGACAGCGCGCCCGTGTCGGCGAGCCGGCCGGCCAGGGACTCCAGATCGCGCAGCGTCTCGACCTCCCAGGCCAGGTGGTACAGACCGACCGTCGATCGCCCGGCCGCCGACGGGCCGGCCTGTTCGCCGATCTGGAAGAGCCCCAGGTCGTGGTCGTTGGACGACCCGTCGGCGCGGAGGAACGCGGCCTTGCCGCCTAGTTCGGTGATGACGTCGAAGCCCAGGACGTCGCGGTAGAAGGCGACGCTGCGCGCGACATCGCGCACGTACAACACCGCGTGGTTGAGCCGGTGGATGGCCATGAGGGAGACTCCCTTCCGGGGTTACCCTGAGCGTAATTCAAGTCAGTTGAAAGTTCAACAATGTAGGCTTCCACCTATGGCTGACGCACGTGGGGCAACGTCGACCGAGCCGCGGTGGCTCGACGACGACGAGCAACGGGCATGGCGCGCATACATGTGGTCGACCAAGGTGCTCTTCGACGCCCTCGACCGCCAGCTGCAGCGCGACGCGGACATGCCGCACGCCTATTTCGAGATCCTCGTCCGGCTCTCCGAGGTCGAGGGCCAGGCATTGCGAATGAGTGAGTTGGCCGACCAGACGCGGTCGTCCCGCAGTCGGCTCTCGCACGCCGTCGCCCGCCTCGAGGAGCGCGGCTGGGTCGTCCGCGAGGACTGCCCGACCGATCGCCGAGGACAGATCGCCAAGCTCACCGACACCGGGTACGCCGCGCTCGGCGACGCCGCGCCGGGCCATGTCGCCGCCGTCCGCAGCTTCCTTATCGAGGCGCTCGACCGCGAGCAGCTGGACCAGCTGGCGGCCATCGGCGAGGCCATCATCGCCAAGGTCGCCGCCGGCGCAGCCTGACAGCGGACGAACCGGGGCCGCTACTGCGACTCGGCCCAATCCGCGGGAGGTCCGATCGTCGCGGCCTCCGGTCCGAAGGTGGCCACGTAGTCCGGGTGCACAGCCCTCCACCGGTCCTCCTCGGACCCGGCGGGGCGGTCGCCCAGCGCGATCGCCAGGCCGTCCAGGCAGACATGCCAGCCGGCGCCGTCCCGAGCCGCCTTGCCCAGCTCGGACAGGGAGTCGCGCAGGGTGAGGGTGCAGCCGGTCTCGGTCGGGTCGAGCTCGAAGCGCAGCGTGTCATCCCCCCAGGTGAACTCCAGCAACCGACCCGGGTCCACGGCGAGGACCGTCCCGGTGAACTCGGAAAGGGACTTCGTCCCGGTGACGAACCGCAGCGTGGCGCCGGGCACGAACTCGCCGATCATCGTGTCCGGGAACCACGCGGCCCGCTGCTCGGGATCGGTGAACGCGGCCCATACCTTCTCGGGGCTGTGGTGCAGATGGCGGACGAAGCGGAGGTTCCATCCCTCCGCGGTCTGCTCGAGCGTCCCGTGGACGTTCTTCGACTTGGCGGTCTCGCTCATTCAGCTGCTCCTGTCGAGGTGCACCTCGAGGGCGTCGAGGCTGTCGTTCCACAGCGCGCGGTAGGGGGCGAGCCATCGGTCGAGCTCGCGCAGCGGCTGCGGCTCCAGTCGGTAGAAGCGCCGCTGGGCATCGCCGCGGACCGACACGAGGCCGGCCTCGCGGAGCACGCGCAGGTGCTTGGACACCGCCGGCTGGCTGAGTCCGAGGTGTTCGACCAGCACGCCTACCGGCTGCTCACCCGGGCGCAGCAGGTCGAGAATGCGCCGGCGGCTGGGCTCGGCGAGGACCTCGAAGCTCACCTCCCTAGTATGCGTGAGTAGTTATATAACCGTCAAGGCACCCACGTGGCGGTGATCGGCGTGCGCTGGGCCGCTGAGCCCAGTGGCGGCAGTCCGTAGGCCGCCTCGATCGTGCGCAGCATCGTGTAGTGGTCGACGCGGCCGGCATACGGGCCGGGCTTGACGTGCGCGCCGGCGAGCACGCCCGGGATGTGGTTCGCCGCGGTGGAGTCGTCCTCGTCCCACGTCACGATCAGCAGGCTGTTGTGGGTCTGGGCCCAGGTGGCGTAGCCCCCGAGGTGCGTCCGCAGCCAGCTGTCGGCCTGGCTGACCGTCCCGTTGTGCATGTCGTCGTCGAGGTTCGGAATCACGAACGCCACGGTCGGCAGCTGGGACCAGTCCGTGGGCAGGGCCGACAGCGGCCGGTTGATCGTGGCGGGCAGGTCGGCGAAGTTCACCCAGGGCGCGTGCTTGCGGGCGTACAGGCCGGCCGTGCATCCCTGGAAGCCGACGGACGGCAGCGACTCGGAGTAGCCGGCGAAGCTGAGGCCTCGAGCGAGCAACTGGTGCCCGAGGTTGTCGGTGCTATAGGTGTGCGGGCACGAGTCATCGGTCAGCCCATGCGTCGATCCCGAAAACAGCGCCACGTAGTTGGGCTCACTCGGATGCCGGATGGCGAAGGAGTTGGTCAGCTGCGCGCCACTGGCCGCGAGCCCGTTGAGATACGGCGCGTCGGGCGTGCCGAGCACCTCCGACTCCGACCGGTTCTCCTCGACGACCACCACGATGTGCGTGAACCGGGGGACGGCGGCCGACCCCGTCGACGGTGCCGGCGACGCGGAGCTGCTGGCCGGCGGCGTGGAGCTGCTGGCCGGCGGCGAGCTGGAGTGGCTGCAACCGGCGAGCACGAGGCACGCGACAGACGCCACCGCGAGGAGCCGCATGTACCCATGCTGCTCCTCGCGCGGCGTCGTCGGGTCAGACGGTGGCCAACACCTCGTCGCCGGACACCTCGTCGCCGGCCGGGTCGGCCACCGGCTGGAGCACGGTCTTCGCGATCACCACGGCCGCAGCGACGAGCCCGGCAGCGACCCAGAAGGCGAGGTGGTAGCCGCCGACCAGCGCGGCCCTCTGCCCGGTTCCGTCGGCGACGAGGGCACTGGTGTGCGATGCCGACAGGGTGGCGAGCACGGCCAGCCCGAGGGCCGACCCGACCTGCGCGGTCGTGTTCACCAGACCGGACGCCAGGCCGGCGTTCTCCCCCGTCACCCCCGACATCGCGAGCGTCATCAACGACGGGAAGGCGAGCCCGGCGCCGATGCCGAGCAGTGACACCACTGGAAGCACGTCCTGGACGTACTGGCCGTCGACCGGAGCCCGGGTGAACAGCACCAGACCGGCGGTGATCAGGACGAGTCCGGTGATGACCACCGGCTGCGCGCCGAACCGGGACACCAGCGGCTCGGTGTACCGGACGGACAGCGCGCCCATCAGGATCGTCGTCGGCAGGAAGGCCAGCCCGATCTCCAGTGCTCCGTACCCGAGCACGCCCTTCAGATAGAGCGAGCCGAGGAAGAAGATGCCGAACATCCCGGCAGCCCCCGCGATCTGGATCAGGTTCGCGCCGACCACGTTGCGCGAGCGGAAGATGCCCATCGGGACGAGCGGGTTGGCCGCCGCCATCTCCCGGGCGACGAAGAGCCCCAGCAGCACCACCGACGCCGCGCCGAACCAGAGCGTGGCCGGGGCTGTCCAACCGTCCTTCGCGGCCGGCTCGACGATCGCGTACACGCCGAGCATGAGCGCCGCGGTGACAGTCAGCGCACCGGCGACGTCCGTGCCGGCGCCCAGACCGGTGCCGCGGTCGGGCTCGACGAGGCGTACGGCGAGCACTGCGGTGACGACGCCGAACGGGACGTTGATGAAGAAGATCCAGTGCCAGTTGATCGCCTGCGTCAGCACGCCGCCGGCCAGCAGGCCGATGGCACCGCCCGCCGACGCGACGAAGGCGAAGGCGCCGATTGCCCGGGCCTGCTCGCGCGGCTCGGGGAACATCGTCACGATCATGCCGAGGATGACGGCCGAGGTCATCGCGCCGCCGATGCCCTGTACGAAGCGGGCGGCGACGAGCATGGACTGCGTCTGCGCGAACCCGCAGCCCAGCGAGGCGATGGTGAAGACCGCGAGCCCGGCGAGGAAGACCCGGCGCCGGCCGAGCAGGTCACCCAGTCGGCCGGCCAGCAGCAACAGGCCGCCGAACGCGATCATGTACGCGTTCACCACCCAGGCCAGGCTGGCTTCGGTGAAGCCCAGGTCGTCGCGGATCGCCGACAGGGCGACGTTGACGACCGTGAGGTCGAGAACGATCATCAACATCCCCGTGCAGAGGACGATCAGCGCGGCCACTCGGCGGCGGTCGGTACTCATGAGTCAACTCTCCGAATCAGGTGTGGGGGTTTCAGCCGGCCGCGAGGTACGTGCCGAGGTTGTTCAGGAACTGCTCGGTGCCCTCGGCGCGCTGCGCGTTGGTGTCGAGTCCGTCGAGGTACGCGCCCTGTTCGGTCAGGACGAGCTTCGTCCCGCCCGCGACCGGGGTCAGCTCAACCGTTCCGAGTGACACGGAGATCCGGCGGCCGTCCATCAACATGTCGTAAGCCCAGAGGATCCGCTCGTTCGGGACGATGTCGTAGTAGGTGGACGAGAAGTCGAACGTCATCCCCTCGGCCTTGGCCGCGAAGCGCTCGGTGCCGCCGGGGCGGAAGTCGAAGGTGCGTTCGCCGAACAGCTCGATGCCCTCTTCGTTGCCGAACCAGTGCGACTTCGCCTCGATGGTTGCCCAGGCGGCGAACACGCGCTCGACCGGCGCGGGATAGGTGCGTTCGATCGAGAACGTGTCGTGGACGACGGAACGCGGCATTGTTTGGGTCATTTCTTCTCCTTGTTGGGTGGGGTTTGTTCCGCAGCGAGGAAGTCGCCGAGGCGGTCGAGGCGCCGCTCCCAGAGGGCACGCCGGGCGTCGATCCAGTCCTGGACGGTGTCGAGGCGCTTCACGACGAGCCGGCAGGTGCGAACCCGGCCGACCTTCTCCGACTGGACGAGGCCGCTGGCCTGCAGGACCTGCAGGTGCTGGACGACGGCCGGCATCGACATGGGCAGCGGAGCGGCGAGCTCGCTGACCGACGCGGGGCCGAGGGACAGCTGCTCGACGATCCGGCGACGCGTGGGGTCTGACAGCGCATGGAACACCACGTCCGTCTCGTCGAGTTGGTTAAGCACACACTTAAGTATTCGGATCCGGGCCGAGATGTCAACCCGTTGCGGCGAACGTGGGACAACGGCCGACAAACCGGGCAGAACACTCGCGGTAGGTCCGTCGAGGAAGAGGGTGAGCCGAATGCGCGTCGGCGTACGTCCGGTACTCAGCGTTGTCGGGGCGGCGGTCCTCGCCGGCACCGGCCTGGTCGTGCCGGCTGCGGCCCACGCCCACCCGACCACCCATCGACCTGCCGTCAAGCAACCGGTCGCGACCGGCTACGGAGGCGCGGTCGCGTCAGCCGACCTCGATGCGAGCCGGGCCGGGATCGACGTCCTGCGCCGCGGGGGCAACGCAGTTGACGCGGCGGTGGCCGTCGCCAGCACACTGGGCGTCACCGAGCCGTTCGTCGCCGGACCGGGCGGCGGCGGCTACATGGTCATCTACCTTGCCCGCCAGCACCGCGTCGTCGTGCTGGACGGCCGGGAGACCTGCCCGGCGTCGTGCACGAGCCAGATGTTCGTCGATCCGACGACCGGCACGCCGCTGCCCTTCGAGGAAGCCCGGCGCAGCGGCCTGTCGGTCGGCGTGCCCGGCATGGTGGCCACGTGGTCGAGCGCCGTCGAGCGGTACGGCGCGCGGTCCTTCGCCCGCGACCTGCTCCCGGCCATCGCGGTGGCGAAGCACGGGTTCACCGTCGACGCGAACTTCGCCCAGCAGGAGCAGGCGGCGCTCGCGGACCTGCAGACCTTCTCGAGCAGTCGCTCGCTGTTCCTGACCACAGACGGCCAGCCGCTGCCGGTCGGCAGCACGCTGCGCAACCCGGACCTCGCCCGCACCTACCAGCAACTGGCGCAGCACGGCGCCGGCTACCTGTACGGCGGCCCGCTCGGCGCCGACATCGCCGCGACCGTCCAACACCCGCCGGTCGTGCCCGGCGTCGCCGGGTTCCCGATCCGCCCCGGACACATGACGACCGCCGACCTCGCCGCGTACCGGGTGCCGCAGCGCGCACCCACCCACGTCACGTACCGAGGGCGGGACGTCTACGGGATGCCGCCGTCGTCGTCCGGCGGGCTGACCGTCGGCGAGGCGCTGAACATTCTCTCCGGCTTCCCGCTCTCGACCGAGCCGCGGGCGCAGGCGCTGTTCCAGTACCTCGAGGCCTCGCGGCTGGCCTTCGCCGATCGCAACGCCTACATCGGTGACAGCGCCTACGTCGACGTGCCGCAACAGGGGCTGCTCGACCCGGCGTACGCGGCGACCCGGCGCTGTCTGATCACCGATCACGCGCTGACCTCGCCGGTCGCGCCCGGCGACCCGTACCCGCCGTACACCGGCTGCGGGGCCACCGCCAAGACCACCACGCCGGACAACGAGGGGACGAACACCAACCATCTGGTCGTCGCCGACAAGGACGGCAACGTCGTCAGCTACACCAATACGATCGAGCAACTCGCCGGCAGCGGCATCACCGTGCCCGGACGCGGGTTCCTGCTCAACAACGAGATGACCGACTTCAACTTCGCGCCGGCGACCCCGACGACGAACGACCCGAACCTCCCGGCCGCCGGCAAGCGTCCGCGCTCGAGCATGTCGCCGACGATCGTCCTCAACAACGGCCGCTTCGACTTCGCGGTCGGCTCGCCGGGCGGGGCGACGATCATCACGACGGTCCTGCAGATCCTGATCAACCACATCGACTTCGGGATGTCGCTGCC
>JAVHVD010000247.1:0-2504 GCA_032160745.1 Pseudonocardiales bacterium | reverse complement strand
TACTTGCCCGGCGACCCGCACTCACGGCGGCCGAAGGCCTACGCGGATAGCTGCGCGAGACGAACTGATCACTCCCGAATCTCTAGATTCGGGATCGTTTAGTCCTGCGATCCACCGCCAGCAGGATTGCCCGCGGAGCCGCTGACGAGCGGCGGCGAGGTTGCGGCGCGAGTCCAGGTGTCGGCCAGCCCATGCGCAGCGGCAAGGTCCACCGCGGTGGTGTGCCTCGGGCTCAGATTCCCGCATGGCGATCGTCAACCGGACATTTCCCGGCCTCTTCTGCAATAACGTCGAATTGCGGGCTGCACGCGGGCGCTAGGTGATACCTCGCGAGGAATCGAGCAACCTCGTCCAGAAGCAATACAGCTAAGCGACGAAAACTGGTCGAGGCAGCGATCTGTCGAGGCCGATCCGGGTCCGCCGCTTGAGGACACGCGAGCATGGAAGACGCTGGAAGCTTCGATCCGCGACCACCTGGGCGGGCATGGGAATGTCGAGCCAGTCATCGCACCGGATACCGCACTTGCACTGTTCGCCGCCACTGTGCTGGTTGGTCACTCCCGCGATCCCGTATTCGCGCGCGGGTACATCGGCGCGTGCCGCCCGGGGGAGCGTGCGGGGCGAACCCGGCACAACTCGTGCGTTCGAAAACGAACTCCGCGCCCCGATCCGGGTGGATTTTCGGTGACGATCCATCGTGGATTCTAAGCGGTACCGAATCCGCAACAGGTGATGGCGGTCCGCGTCGTCGGCGTCGGGGTCTAACCCCCGCTGAAGCGCCTAGCCAGACGTCTTGACGACGAGCTTGCCGACGTTCTTGCCGTCGAACAGCATGTTGATCGCCGTCGGCAGCTGCTCGAAACCCTCGACGACGGTCTCGAGCGGCGTGAGCCTGCCCTCGGCGATCAGTGCGCGGATCTCACCGATCGCCTCCGGCGCGCGGCCGAAGTGGTCTAGGACGATGAAGCCCTGCAGCGTCGCGCGCTGGACGAGCAGGTTCGCGAACGCGCGCGGTCCGGGCGGCGGGTCGGCCGAGTTGTAGCCGGAGATCAGGCCGCAGAGCGCGACGCGCGCGCGGACGTTGAGGCGCGCGAAGATCGCGTCCATGATGTCGCCGCCGACGTTCTCGAAGTCGACGTCGATGCCGTCGGGCGTCGCCGCGGCGAGCTGGGCGGCCCAGTCGTCGGCGCGGTGGTCGACGGCCGCGTCGAAGCCGAGCCGGTCGGTCAGCAGCGCGCACTTCTCGGCGCCGCCGGCGATCCCGACGACGCGCGCGCCGTCGAACTTGGCGAGCTGGCCGGCGACCGAGCCGACCGCGCCGGCCGCGGCCGAGACGACAACCGTCTCGCCCGGCTGCGGCTTGCCGATGTCGCGGATCCCGATCCACGCGGTGAGCCCGGTCAACCCGAGCGCGCCGAGGTAGGCACTCGGCGAGACGCCCTCGGCGACATCGACCGGCAGCAAAGGCATCGCGTCCGACGCGACCGCGTACTCCTGCCAGCCGACGAAACCCTGCACGGTCTGGCCGACCGCATAGTTCGGATTGTTCGACGCGACGACCTCACCGAGCCCGGCCGCGCGCATGACCTCGCCGATGCCGACCGGCGGCAGGTACGTCGGCGTGTCGTTGATCCACGTGCGGTTCGTCGGGTCGAGCGAGATCCAGTCGACGCGCACGAGCGCCTCGCCGTCTCCGATCTCGGGCGCCGCCTCCTCGCTGAGCTCGAAGGTGTGCGGGCCGATGCGCCCGGAGGGGCGCTCGCGGAGGAGGAAGCGGCGGTTTCGATCGGGCATGAGCGGACCGTACCGGACGTGGTTCGCCAGCCCGCGGAACCGGCGCCGGAGCCGCTCGCCGCGCGTGGCCCGAGCCCGCGGCCTCGCCGCGCGTGGCCCGAGCCCGCGGCCGGGCCGCGCGATCAGCCCGGTCCAGACCAGTGCCCGCACCCCAACGGTTTACGGCCCGTGTGGCGGTGTTGAGGGCGCTGGACCGTGGGCGCCCGGCACTGGTGTTTCTGCGGGACGGCATCTGCGGTCTCACGGTCGGGCGGCTGCCTGGTGGCGTTGCTGGCGCGGTAGACGGTGGAGCGGGCGACACCGAACAGGTCGGCGAGTTCGGCGGTGCTGTGCTCACCGGCCTGCAGCAGGCCGACCAGATGTGCTTCCTGCCGGGGGTTGAGCTTGGGCTGCTTGCCGCGGAGCCGAAGCCTTCGCTACCTTCATCCCTTCTCGGGTGCGGAGCCGGACCAGGTCGGACTCGAACTCGGCGACCATGGCCAACACGTTGAACAGCAGCCCGCCGACCGGGTCGTTGGGGTCGTAGACCGAGGCGCCCAGGCTGAGGCGGACCTGCCGGGCGGTGAGTTCGTCGGCGATCGCCCGCGCGTCGGGCAGCGACCGGGCGAGGCGGTCGAGCTTGGTCACCACCAGGGTGTCGCCTTCTCGGCAGGCCGCCATCGCCTCCCGCAGGCCGGGCCGGTCTCGGGTGGTGCCGGTCAGGCCGTGAT
>JAVHVD010000246.1:0-9942 GCA_032160745.1 Pseudonocardiales bacterium | reverse complement strand
ACGGCCCACGCCGTGCTCCCCAAGGCGGGACCGCAGGTGCTGCCCGCGTTCTTCAACCACAGCGACCCGCTGCCGTCGCTGGCCGCGCTCGAGGTGCTGGACGCCGACCTGATCCTGCCCGGGCACGGCGCCGCGCTGCGCCGACCGATCGCTGACGCGGTCCGCGAGGCCCGCGACCGCGCCTCGCGCTGAGGGTCAGTGGGCGAACTCGGCGGCGAAGCCTTCGCGCCAGGTCGGGTACTTCGCCGGCCGCGTCACGGCAGCTCTAGATCGACGACGATCGGCGCGTGGTCGGACGGCAGCTTTCCCTTGCGCGCATCGCGGTCGACGTAGGCGTCGGTCACCGCATCGGCCAGCGCTGCCGACGCGTAGATCAGGTCGATGCGCATGCCCATGTTCTTGTGGAACATCCCGGCCCGGTAGTCCCAGTACGTGTACGGGGTGTCGTGCTTCATCGCCCGCGGGACGACGTCGCGCAGCCCGAGCTCGCGCAGCCGGGCCAGCGCCGCACGCTCCGGTTCGCTCACGTGCGTCGCCCCGTGCACCGCGCTCGCGTCCCACACGTCGGCGTCGGTCGGGGCGATGTTGAAGTCGCCGATCACCGCGAACCGTTCGTGGGCGGGCAGCTCCTCGGCGACGGTGGCGCGCAGCGCGTCCAACCAGAGCAGCTTGTACGTGTAGTGCGCGTGGCCGACCTCGCGTCCGTTCGGCGCGTACACCGACCAGAACCGCACCCCGCCGCAGGTGGCTCCCACGGCGCGCGGCTCGGTGGCCTCGAGCATCGCGTCCTCGGGCTGGTAGCCCGGCTCGTCCAGCAAACCGGCCCGCTCGGACTCGATGCCCACCCGCGACAGGATCGCCACCCCGTTCCACCGTCCGGTCGAGTGCATCGCCACCTCGTACCCGAGCCCGGACACCGCGTCGATCGGGAACTCGCCGGTCTTGAGCTCCTGCAGGCACAGCACGTCCGGCTCGACGATGCCGAGCCACTCGACCAGGCGGGGCAGCCGGGCGATGACCGAGTTCACGTTCCAGGTGGCGATCCGCACGCCGTCCAGCCTCTCAGAGGACGTCTGCCGTAGCGGACCGACCACGAACGGTGTATCCCTGCGGAGTTCCACCTGCGACCGAAGGGGTAGGCGATGGACGTGACGCCGGACGGCACGCCGGATCGGTTGGCGCCGATCACGTTGGGATTGGGGGCGTCCGCCGGGTACTCGGGCACCGACCTCACCAACCCCCGTGCCGCCACCCTCGCCGGCGAGGTGCCGTACCTCGCGCTGGACGGCAGCACCCCGGACGCCGACCCGGTGCTCGAGCTGCGCATCCACGGGGTCGGTGGCGCGCCGTCCACGGAGAATCTGGAGACGCCCTCCACCGTGCAGGTCGCCGGGGACGGCACGGCCGGGTTCTTCCGCGCCTGGTTCCCCGGCGACAGTGCCCGCCGCCAGCCGCGCCGCGAGGCGTACTGCTGGGGCGGGCTGAACACCCGCGCGAGCAGCCGCGCGCTGTACCTGCTGCTGATCGCGTTCATGCTCGTCAACGTCGCGCATTGGGCGCTGCCCGGCCGCCGGATCAAGCGCGAGCCGGTCGCCAACGAAGTGGCCCGCGCCGCCCTGCGGGTCGTCGGGCTCGCGCTCACCGTCGCATTCATCGCCACCACCGTCACCGTCCTCGGCGACCTCGTCGCCTGGCAGGCCCCCGAACGTGGCGCGTTGCCGAGCTGGCTCGGCTGGTACACCCGCCGTGACACCGGCCCGCGCCTGGCGATCGCGCTGCTCGCCGTGCTCGCGGTGCTCGGCGGCCTCGTCTGGCTCAGCGTGTCGAGCGTCCGTTCCTACGAGCGGTGGGGCCAGGGCATCTGTTCCGAGCCCGACCCCGAGTGGCCGCTCACCCAACCGGCGTTCTGGCGCGGCGAGCTACCGGTCAACCGGCAGCGCAACTGCCACGTCGTTGCCGCCGCGTCGGTCGTGCTGATGTTCGCCGCGCTGCCCGAGTCGTCGGCCGACAGCGCGCGGTGGCTGTTGCTCATCCTTGCGCTGGTAATGGCCGCGACCGCCCTCGTGGTGGTGGCCTCGCCGTGGGCCGACCGGCAGCGGGTCGCCGGCGCTGATGAGCGATGGTCGGACGAGGTCTGGCGCTGGTTCGCCCGCTTTGCCGTCGCGGTCGCGGTGGGCGCCTGCGTGGCACGGTTCTGGTGGCGCGTCCATCCGGGGCCGCATGCCCTGCCCGGCGACGAGATGCTGCAGGTCTGGTCGGTCGTCGCCGAGTTCGCCGCGCTGATCGTCCTGTTCGTCGCCGTTGTCGTCCAGGCGCCGTGGAAGGCCGGTCGACAGGTCATGGGGTACGGGCTCGCCGCGCCACTCGTCGCCGCGCTCGCGTGCGTCATCGCCACGATCTTCGGCTCGTCGCTCACCCTTGCTGTCGCCAACCTGATCGGTTCGCCGAAGGTGACCGTCCAGGGCGGCGCCGTGAAGGGCGAGACGCTGCTGCTGCCCTCGACGGTGTACGACGGCGGCCTCGGGATGGTGGCCGCGCTGATCCTGGTGCTCGGCGTCGGCGGCTACCTGTTCGCCTGGTCGCGGTGGGAGAGCCGCCGGCTCGCCCGGGTCGACGACGATCGGCCGGCCGACTCGGTGCAGTCGAGCTATCCGCGGCCGGGTGACCCCGGAGCGGTGGCCAGCGTCGCCAAGACGTGGGCGCGGTCGGAGATCACCGACCACGCCGCCAGCGTGCTGACGGTGCTGACCGTGCCGACCGGTGCGCTGCTCGTCGGCTACCTGATCAGCCTCGAGGCCGGAGCGGACCCGCGGGCGCTGCTGCGGATCGCGCAGGTCGGCGGCACGATCGGTGTCGCGGTGACCGCGTACTTCCTGGCCACGCTGCGCTCGGCGTTCCTGCAGGCGTCCACCCGGAAGCGGTTCGGCCTGCTGTGGGACGTCGGGACGTTCTGGCCGCGGGCCTGCCATCCGTTCGGGCCGCCCTGCTACGCCGAGCGTTCCGTCCCGGAGGTGGTGACCCGGATCCGCCGAATGGTCGGTGACCGGGTCCAGGGGCCGGGCGATCCGGCGGTCGCACAACAGCTTGCCGAGGCGGACGGCAGGATCGGGTTCGAGGCGATGGAGCGGCAGAGTTCGCTACTGCTGACCGGCTACAGCCAGGGCACCCCGATCTCGGTGGCCGTCCTGGCCCAGTTGCCGCAGGACGTCCGGGATGACATGTCGCTACTGACGTTGGCCGCGCCGATCCGGCGGCTGTATGGGCGGGCGTTCCCGGCCTACTTCGGGCCGGCGCAGCTGGCCCGCCTACGGACTTACCTGACGGCGGAGGAGGTGGTGCGCTGGCGCAACCTGGTCCGGCGGAGTGACTACATCGGCGGGTGGGCGTTCGATCCGGTGCTGCATCCGGCCGAGAACCTCCTGGTGGACCGGGTCATCCACGATCCGCCGACGCTCTGGGGCGACAAGGACCCCAGCCCGCCGGCGACGCACCTGCACTCGGACTGGTTCCCCGACCCGCAGGTACGCCAGTACGCGCGGGACCTAACGGGACAGCTGGAGCTTCGTGGCGGCTGAGGCGGCGGCCGTTCGCGCGGGCCGGACGGGGCTCGACAGCTGGCGCCGGCAGGTCATCCGAACCAGCTCGGCGCCGGTGACGGCGACCAGCATGAGCACGAAGGCGAGGATCAGCTCGGTCATGACTGGCAGATACCCGGGGTTTCGACTAGGCAAACAAAATTGGGAATGGTGTGACTTGTGGGGGACGAGAGGGTGACGCCCACGACCGGAGCGGATCGGGCGGGCGCGGCGCTCGCGTACCCTCGACGGTCGTGGACGTCCCCGCAGAACTGAAGGAATTGTCCGCGACCCTCGCCAGCATCGAGGCGGTCGTGGACCTCGCGGCGCTGCACCGCGAACTCGACGATCTCGAGAAGCAGGCGTCCGTCCCCGACCTGTGGGACGACCTCGAGAATGCGCAGAAGGTGAACTCACGGCTGTCCTACGTGCAGGGCGAGATCCGGCGGGTCGAGGACCTGCGCCGCCGTCTGGACGACACGCAGACGCTGTGGGACCTGGCCGAAGAGATGGACGATGCCGACTCGCGCGCCGAGGCCGAGTCGGAGATCGCCGGGCTGCGCAAGGCGATGGACGAGCTCGAGGTGCGGACGCTGCTGTCCGGCGAGTACGACGCCCGCGAGGCGCTGGTGACGATTCGTTCCGAGGCCGGCGGCGTCGACGCGGCCGACTTCGCCGAGATGCTGCTGCGCATGTACCTGCGCTGGGCCGAGCGGCACGGCTACCCGGTCGATGTCCTGGACACGTCCTACGCCGAAGAGGCCGGCATCAAGTCGGCGACGTTCCAGGTCAAGGCGCCGTACGCCTACGGCACGCTCTCGGTCGAGCAGGGCACCCATCGGCTCGTCCGGATCAGCCCGTTCGACAACCAGGGCCGCCGGCAGACGTCGTTCGTGGGCGTCGAGGTCCTGCCCGTCGTCGAGTCGTCCGACCACGTCGAGGTCCCTGACGACGACCTCCGGGTGGACGTCTACCGGTCATCCGGTCCTGGCGGTCAGGGCGTCAACACCACGGACTCGGCGGTGCGGATCACGCACCTGCCGACCGGCATCGTGGTCAGCTGCCAGAACGAACGCTCGCAGATCCAGAACCGCGCCTCGGCGATGGCCGTCCTGCAGGCGAAGCTGCTCGAGCGACGCCGCGAGGAGGAGCAGAGCGCGATGAATGCGCTCAAGGACGCCGGCAACTCGTGGGGCAACCAGATGCGCAGCTACGTCCTGCACCCCTACCAGATGGTCAAGGACCTGCGCACCGACTACGAGGTCGGCAACCCGCAGGCGGTCCTGGACGGCGAGATCGACGGCTTCATCGAGGCCGGTATCCGCTGGCGGCGCTCGGCCGTCGCGTCCTGAGGTTCGGCCGGGGATATAGGGGTGCTTCCGAATGTGTATTACGCGCGTAATACACATTCGGAAGCACCCCTATATCCCCGGCCGAACCTCAGGACGCGACGGCCGAGCGCCGCCAGCGGATACCGGCCTCGATGAAGCCGTCGATCTCGCCGTCCAGGACCGCCTGCGGGTTGCCGACCTCGTAGTCGGTGCGCAGGTCCTTGACCATCTGGTAGGGGTGCAGGACGTAGCTGCGCATCTGGTTGCCCCACGAGTTGCCGGCGTCCTTGAGCGCATTCATCGCGCTCTGCTCCTCCTCGCGGCGTCGCTCGAGCAGCTTCGCCTGCAGGACGGCCATCGCCGAGGCGCGGTTCTGGATCTGCGAGCGTTCGTTCTGGCAGCTGACCACGATGCCGGTCGGCAGGTGCGTGATCCGCACCGCCGAGTCCGTGGTGTTGACGCCCTGACCGCCAGGACCGGATGACCGGTAGACGTCCACCCGGAGGTCGTCGTCAGGGACCTCGACGTGGTCGGACGACTCGACGACGGGCAGGACCTCGACGCCCACGAACGACGTCTGCCGGCGGCCCTGGTTGTCGAACGGGCTGATCCGGACGAGCCGATGGGTGCCCTGCTCGACCGAGAGCGTGCCGTAGGCGTACGGCGCCTTGACCTGGAACGTCGCCGACTTGATGCCGGCCTCTTCGGCGTAGGACGTGTCCAGGACATCGACCGGGTAGCCGTGCCGCTCGGCCCAGCGCAGGTACATGCGCAGCAGCATCTCGGCGAAGTCGGCCGCGTCGACGCCGCCGGCCTCGGAACGAATCGTCACCAGCGCCTCGCGGGCGTCGTACTCGCCGGACAGCAGCGTCCGCACCTCGAGCTCGTCCATCGCCTTGCGCAGCCCGGCGATCTCCGACTCGGCCTCGGCGCGCGAGTCGGCATCGTCCATCTCTTCGGCCAGGTCCCACAGCGTCTGCGTGTCGTCCAGACGGCGGCGCAGGTCCTCGACCCGCCGGATCTCGCCCTGCACGTAGGACAGCCGTGAGTTCACCTTCTGCGCATTCTCGAGGTCGTCCCACAGGTCGGGGACGGACGCCTGCTTCTCGAGATCGTCGAGTTCGCGGTGCAGCGCCGCGAGGTCCACGACCGCCTCGATGCTGGCGAGGGTCGCGGACAATTCCTTCAGTTCTGCGGGGACGTCCACGACCGTCGAGGGTACGCGAGCGCCGCGCCCGCCCGATCCGCTCCGGTCGTGGGCGTCACCCTCTCGTCCCCCACAAGTCACACCATTCCCAATTTTGTTTGCCTAGTCGAAACCCCGGGTATCTGCCAGTCATGACCGAGCTGATCCTCGCCTTCGTGCTCATGCTGGTCGCCGTCACCGGCGCCGAGCTGGTTCGGATGACCTGCCGGCGCCAGCTGTCGAGCCCCGTCCGGCCCGCGCGAACGGCCGCCGCCTCAGCCGCCACGAAGCTCCAGCTGTCCCGTTAGGTCCCGCGCGTACTGGCGTACCTGCGGGTCGGGGAACCAGTCCGAGTGCAGGTGCGTCGCCGGCGGGCTGGGGTCCTTGTCGCCCCAGAGCGTCGGCGGATCGTGGATGACCCGGTCCACCAGGAGGTTCTCGGCCGGATGCAGCACCGGATCGAACGCCCACCCGCCGATGTAGTCACTCCGCCGGACCAGGTTGCGCCAGCGCACCACCTCCTCCGCCGTCAGGTAAGTCCGTAGGCGGGCCAGCTGCGCCGGCCCGAAGTAGGCCGGGAACGCCCGCCCATACAGCCGCCGGATCGGCGCGGCCAACGTCAGTAGCGACATGTCATCCCGGACGTCCTGCGGCAACTGGGCCAGGACGGCCACCGAGATCGGGGTGCCCTGGCTGTAGCCGGTCAGCAGTAGCGAACTCTGCCGCTCCATCGCCTCGAACCCGATCCTGCCGTCCGCCTCGGCAAGCTGTTGTGCGACCGCCGGATCGCCCGGCCCCTGGACCCGGTCACCGACCATTCGGCGGATCCGGGTCACCACCTCCGGGACGGAACGCTCGGCGTAGCAGGGCGGCCCGAACGGATGGCAGGCCCGCGGCCAGAACGTCCCGACGTCCCACAGCAGGCCGAACCGCTTCCGGGTGGACGCCTGCAGGAACGCCGAGCGCAGCGTGGCCAGGAAGTACGCGGTCACCGCGACACCGATCGTGCCGCCGACCTGCGCGATCCGCAGCAGCGCCCGCGGGTCCGCTCCGGCCTCGAGGCTGATCAGGTAGCCGACGAGCAGCGCACCGGTCGGCACGGTCAGCACCGTCAGCACGCTGGCGGCGTGGTCGGTGATCTCCGACCGCGCCCACGTCTTGGCGACGCTGGCCACCGCTCCGGGGTCACCCGGCCGCGGATAGCTCGACTGCACCGAGTCGGCCGGCCGATCGTCGTCGACCCGGGCGAGCCGGCGGCTCTCCCACCGCGACCAGGCGAACAGGTAGCCGCCGACGCCGAGCACCAGGATCAGCGCGGCCACCATCCCGAGGCCGCCGTCGTACACCGTCGAGGGCAGCAGCAGCGTCTCGCCCTTCACGGCGCCGCCCTGGACGGTCACCTTCGGCGAACCGATCAGGTTGGCGACAGCAAGGGTGAGCGACGAGCCGAAGATCGTGGCGATGACGCACGCGAGCGCGGCGACGAGTGGCGCGGCGAGCCCGTACCCCATGACCTGTCGACCGGCCTTCCACGGCGCCTGGACGACAACGGCGACGAACAGGACGATCAGCGCGGCGAACTCGGCGACGACCGACCAGACCTGCAGCATCTCGTCGCCGGGCAGGGCATGCGGCCCCGGATGGACGCGCCACCAGAACCGTGCCACGCAGGCGCCCACCGCGACCGCGACGGCAAAGCGGGCGAACCAGCGCCAGACCTCGTCCGACCATCGCTCATCAGCGCCGGCGACCCGCTGCCGGTCGGCCCACGGCGAGGCCACCACCACGAGGGCGGTCGCGGCCATTACCAGCGCAAGGATGAGCAACAGCCACCGCGCGCTGTCGGCCGACGACTCGGGCAGCGCGGCGAACATCAGCACGACCGACGCGGCGGCAACGACGTGGCAGTTGCGCTGCCGGTTGACCGGTAGCTCGCCGCGCCAGAACGCCGGTTGGGTGAGCGGCCACTCGGGGTCGGGCTCGGAACAGATGCCCTGGCCCCACCGCTCGTAGGAACGGACGCTCGACACGCTGAGCCAGACGAGGCCGCCGAGCACCGCGAGCACGGCGAGCAGCGCGATCGCCAGGCGCGGGCCGGTGTCACGGCGGGTGTACCAGCCGAGCCAGCTCGGCAACGCGCCACGTTCGGGGGCCTGCCAGGCGACGAGGTCGCCGAGGACGGTGACGGTGGTGGCGATGAATGCGACGGTGAGCGCGAGCCCGACGACCCGCAGGGCGGCGCGGGCCACTTCGTTGGCGACCGGCTCGCGCTTGATCCGGCGGCCGGGCAGCGCCCAATGCGCGACGTTGACGAGCATGAACGCGATCAGCAGCAGGTACAGCGCGCGGCTGCTCGCGCGGGTGTTCAGCCCGCCCCAGCAGTACGCCTCGCGGCGCGGCTGGCGGCGGGCACTGTCGCCGGGGAACCAGGCGCGGAAGAACCCGGCCGTGCCGTCCCCGGCGACCTGCACGGTGGAGGGCGTCTCCAGATTCTCCGTGGACGGCGCGCCACCGACCCCGTGGATGCGCAGCTCGAGCACCGGGTCGGCGTCCGGGGTGCTGCCGTCCAGCGCGAGGTACGGCACCTCGCCGGCGAGGGTGGCGGCACGGGGGTTGGTGAGGTCGGTGCCCGAGTACCCGGCGGACGCCCCCAATCCCAACGTGATCGGCGCCAACCGATCCGGCGTGCCGTCCGGCGTCACGTCCATCGCCTACCCCTTCGGTCGCAGGTGGAACTCCGCAGGGATACACCGTTCGTGGTCGGTCCGCTACGGCAGACGTCCTCTGAGAGGCTGGACGGCGTGCGGATCGCCACCTGGAACGTGAACTCGGTCATCGCCCGGCTGCCCCGCCTGGTCGAGTGGCTCGGCATCGTCGAGCCGGACGTGCTGTGCCTGCAGGAGCTCAAGACCGGCGAGTTCCCGATCGACGCGGTGTCCGGGCTCGGGTACGAGGTGGCGATGCACTCGACCGGACGGTGGAACGGGGTGGCGATCCTGTCGCGGGTGGGCATCGAGTCCGAGCGGGCCGGTTTGCTGGACGAGCCGGGCTACCAGCCCGAGGACGCGATGCTCGAGGCCACCGAGCCGCGCGCCGTGGGAGCCACCTGCGGCGGGGTGCGGTTCTGGTCGGTGTACGCGCCGAACGGACGCGAGGTCGGCCACGCGCACTACACGTACAAGCTGCTCTGGTTGGACGCGCTGCGCGCCACCGTCGCCGAGGAGCTGCCCGCCCACGAACGGTTCGCGGTGATCGGCGACTTCAACATCGCCCCGACCGACGCCGACGTGTGGGACGCGAGCGCGGTGCACGGGGCGACGCACGTGAGCGAACCGGAGCGTGCGGCGCTGGCCCGGCTGCGCGAGCTCGGGCTGCGCGACGTCGTCCCGCGGGCGATGAAGCACGACACCCCGTACACGTACTGGGACTACCGGGCCGGGATGTTCCACAAGAACATGGGCATGCGCATCGACCTGATCTACGCGTCGGCAGCGCTGGCCGATGCGGTGACCGACGCCTACGTCGACCGCGATGCGCGCAAGGGAAAGCTGCCGTCCGACCACGCGCCGATCGTCGTCGATCTAGAGCTGCCGTGACGCGGCCGGCGAAGTACCCGACCTGGCGCGAAGGCTTCGCCGCCGAGTTCGCCCACTGACCCTCAGCGCGAGGCGCGGTCGCGGGCCTCGCGGACCGCGTCAGCGATCGGTCGGCGCAGCGCGGCGCCGTGCCCGGGCAGGATCAGGTCGGCGTCCAGCACCTCGAGCGCGGCCAGCGACGGCAGCGGGTCGCTGTGGTTGAAGAACGCGGGCAGCACCTGCGGTCCCGCCTTGGGGAGCACGGCGTGGGCCGT
>JAVHVD010000245.1:0-16864 GCA_032160745.1 Pseudonocardiales bacterium | reverse complement strand
TTCGTGGAACACCGCGCCCTGCGGAACGGAGTCGGCGTGTCCGGTGGACAGGTCGTCCACGACGACGACCTCGTTGCCCTCGGCGAGCAACTGGGCCGCCACGACGCTACCGATGTAACCGGCACCGCCGGTCACGAGTACCCGCATCGTCCCGCCTTCTTCCGGTGTCGGTCGTCCGCGCCCGACGCTACCCGGAAGAATGGAGCCCGTGACGGCTGACCTCGAGACACCGGACCTGCTCGGCAACGAGACGGGGGACGCCGAACTGCGCGCCGATGTGCGCCGCGTCGGCACACTGCTGGGCGAATCGCTGGTGCGCCAGCAGGGCGGGGACGCACTCGACCTGGTCGAGCGGGTCCGGGCACTGACCAAGCAGAGCAAGACCGGTGAGGCGCAGGCGCGCGACGTGGTGCGGACGCTGCTGGCCGAGCAGCCCATCGAGACCGCGGCCGTGCTGGTCCGCGCGTTCTCGGCCTACTTCCACCTGGCCAACGTCGCCGAGCAGGTGCACCGCGTGCGCGGCCTGCGGTCGCGGCCGGCCGACGAGGGATGGCTGTCCCGGGCGGTCGCCGCAGTGGCCGAGGAGAAGGGCCCGGCCGCGCTGCGGACCGCGCTGAACGAATTGGCCGTCCGTCCCGTGTTCACCGCGCATCCGACGGAGGCGAGCCGCCGCTCGATCCTCACCAAGCTGCGCCGGGTGGCCGACATCCTGGCCGCGCCCACCGAGCCGGGCAGTACGGCTCGGGCCCGGCAGGACCGTGACCTCGCCGAGTTGGTCGACCTCGTGTGGCAGACCGACGAGCTGCGCCGGCACCGGCCGACGCCGCTGGACGAGGCGCGCAACGTAGTCTACTACCTGCAGGACCTGGCCGACGACACGCTGCCCGAACTGGCGACCGATCTGGCCGACGAGGCCGCCCGCCACGGCGTGGAGCTGCCGGCCGCGGCACACCCGCTGACGTTCGGCACCTGGATCGGCGGTGACCGGGACGGCAACCCGAACGTCACCGCCGCCGTCACCCGCGACGTCCTGCGGATGCAGCACCACGTCGCCGCGCGAGCCATCGACCGTGCGTTGGACGGCCTGATCGCCGAGTTGTCGTCGTCGACCGCCGTGGTCGCAGCCTCGCCGGAGCTGGCCGCGTCCATCGAGGCCGATCTCGCCGTGCTCGACATCGATCCGCGGCTGATCACGCTCAACGCCACGGAGCCCTACCGGCTCAAGCTCACCTGCATCAAGGCGAAGGTGGCCAATACGCGCCGGCGCATCGACGAGGCGCTACCGCACCAACCGGGTCGCGACTACCGCGGGACCGACCAGCTGCTCGCCGAACTCGAGGTCCTCGGGGCCTCGCTGCACGCGAATTCCGGTGGGCTGATCGCCGACGGCCTGCTGGCCCGGGTCCAGCGCACGATCGCGGTGTTCGGCCTGCACCTGGCGACGATGGACATCCGCGAGCACGCCGACGCGCACCACCACGCCGTGGGGCAGCTCGTCGACCGGCTGGTCGAGGAGACCTGGCTCTACGCCGACGTCCCGCGCGACTACCGGATGCGGCTGCTGTCGCGCGAGTTGCGCTCGCGCCGTCCGCTCGCCGGGTCGCCGCCGCCGCTGGACGAGGCCGGTGCCAAGACGTTCGCCGTCTTCACGGCCATCCGCGAGGCGCTCGACACCTACGGCCCGGAGGTCATCGAGAGCTACATCGTGTCGATGACCCGGGGCGCCGACGACGTGCTCGCCGCGGTGCTGCTGGCCCGGGAAGCCGGGCTGGTCGATGTGCACGGCGCGGGTGTCGGTGGCGCCCGCGAACCATTCGCCCGGATCGGCTTCGTCCCGCTGTTGGAGACGGTGGACGAGCTGCGCAAGGCCGGCGACGTGCTCGACGACCTGCTCGGCGACCCGACGTACCGGCTCATCGTTCGGCTGCGCGGCGACGTCCAGGAGGTGATGCTCGGGTACTCCGACTCGAACAAGCAGGCCGGCATCGTCACGTCCCAGTGGGAGATCCACCGCGCGCAGCGCACGCTGCGCGACGTCGCCGCGCGGCACGGAGTGCGGCTGCGCCTGTTCCACGGCCGCGGCGGGACGGTCGGCCGCGGCGGCGGGCCGACCTACGATTCGATCCTGGCCCAGCCGTGGGGCGTGCTCGACGGCGAGATCAAGTTCACCGAGCAGGGCGAGGTCATCTCCGACAAGTACGCGCTGCCCGAGCTCGCCCGGGAGAACCTGCAGCTCACCCTCGCCGCCACGCTGAGCGCGTCGACCCTGCACCGCTCGCCGCGGCAGTCCGGCGCCCAGCTGGCTCGCTGGGACGAGTGCATGACCGTGGTCAGTGATGCCGCCTACGCCGCGTACCGCTCCTTTGTCGACGACCCGGACCTGCCCGACTACTTCCTGGCGTCGACGCCGGTCGAGCAGCTCGGCCTGATGAACATCGGCTCCCGCCCGGCGCGGCGACCCGACTCCGGCGGCGGCATCGAGGGGCTGCGGGCGATCCCGTGGGTGTTCGGATGGACGCAGTCCCGCCAGATCGTTCCCGGCTGGTTCGGCGTCGGCACCGGGCTGGCGGCGGCGCGCGCCGCCGGCCTCGACGATGTCCTCGCCGAGATGCACGAGCAGTGGCATTTTTTCCGGACGTTCATGTCGAACGTCGAGATGACGCTGGCCAAGACCGATCTCGACATCGCCGCGCACTACGTGGGGACGCTCGTTCCGACCCATCTCGCGCGGCTGTTCGACGTCGTGCGCGACGAACACGAACGGACCGTCGACCAGGTGCTGCGGGTGACCGGTGAGAAGGCATTGCTGGACGACTCGCCCGTGCTGCAGCGGACGTTCGGCGTGCGCGACGCGTACCTCGACCCGATCTCCTACCTGCAGGTCGACCTGCTGGCCCGGGTGCGGGCGAACGACGCCGGCGAGGTGCCACCCGAACTGCACCGCGCGCTGCTGCTGACGATCAACGGCGTCGCGGCCGGCTTGCGTAACACCGGATGACCGGCCGTGGCTGACCGGATCGGCGGCCGCCCGGCGGCGCCCACCGACGAGACGGTTCACCGCGCCGACTGGTACGGCGCCGACATCGGCGAACTCGCTTACGAGCGGGTCCTGTTTCAGGACCCCGACTTCGACGAAGCAACCGGCACCGGAGCGCGGTTCGTCGACTGCACGTTCCGCAGCGCGAGCTTCGTCGGGGCGGTGCTCGAGTCCTGCGCGTTCGAGAACTGCACGTTCGTCCGCAGCACGTTCCTCAACGCCGAACTGACGGGGTGCAAGTTCGTCGGCAGCATGTTCGACGGCTGCACCTTCGACCAGCTGCGGGTGCAGGGCGGCAACTGGTCGTTCGTCGGGCTGCCCGGCGCCGATCTGCGCCGCGCCGCGTTCACCGGCGCGGAGATGCGCGAGGTCGACCTCACCGGCACCCGGCTGCGCGGCGCGACGCTCACCAGGTGCGACCTCACCTCCGCCGTCTGGTCGCGCGCGGATGTGTCCGGCTGCGACCTGCGCGGGTCGGAGGTCGGATCGCTTTATCCGGCCGAGGTGAGCATCGGCGGCGCGATCGTGACCTGGGAGCAGGCGATCGTCCTGGCCCGGAATCTCGGGCTGGACGTCCGTCCCGACTGACCCCACGGTCGCGTCCGAAAACCGCCAGTCGATGTCGGTGGACCGGTGCAGACTGGGCTCATGCTTCTCCCGGACGCCGACACCTGCTATCGAGCGGTGCAGTCGCGCGACCCCCGCTTCGACGGCTGGTTCTTCACCGCGGTACGCACCACCGGCATCTACTGCCGCCCGTCCTGCCCGGCCATCACACCGCACCGGCGCAACGTCACGTTCCACCCGAGCGCGGCAGCAGCTCAGCGGGCCGGCTACCGCGCCTGCAAGCGGTGCCGTCCGGACGCGTCACCCGGTTCGCCGGAGTGGAACGTCCGCGGCGATCTCGCCGGCCGCGCGTTGCGGCTGATCGGCGACGGCGTCGTCGATCGGGAAGGTGTGCCCGGACTGGCCGGGCGGCTCGGCTACTCCGAGCGGCAACTGCACCGCACGCTGGTCGCCGAGGTCGGAGCCGGGCCACTGGCCCTGGCTCGCGCGCAACGGGCGCAGACGTCCCGGCTGCTGCTCGAGACCACCGACCTACCGGTCACCGACGTCGCGTTCGCGGCCGGCTTCGCCAGCGTCCGGCAGTTCAACGACACCGTCCGCGAGGTGTTCGCGACCACGCCCAGCGGGCTGCGGACCAAGCGCCGGCCGGGCACACCGGTCGAGGCCGGCGTCGTCTCGCTGCGCCTGCCCTACCGCGAGCCGATCCAGCTGACCACACTGCTCGAGCTGCTCGGCGCGCACGCGGTGCCCGGCTTGGAGCGGTACGCGGACGGCGTGTTCACCCGAGTACTGGCCGCGCCGCACGGGCCTGCGCTCGTGTCGCTCTCGGCCGGCGACGGCGCGGTGCTGTGCCGCGCCCGCCTGCACGACACCCGCGACCTGGTCGCCGTGGTCGCCCGGGTGCGCCGGCTGCTCGATCTGGACGCCGACCCGGTCGCCGTCGACGCCGTCCTCGGAACCGAGCCGGCACTGGCCCCGCTCGTCCGCAAGCGACCCGGACTCCGCTCGCCGGGAACCGTCGACGGCTTCGAGACGGCGATCGGCACGATCGTCGGGCAGCAGGTCTCGGTCAGCGGGGCTCGGACGGTGCTCGGCCGGATCGTCGCCGCGCACGGTCGGCCGGCATTCGCGGGCGAGACTTGGTTGCAGTTCCCGTCCCCAGTGGACCTCGCCGCGGCCGACCCGGCCGACCTGCCCATGCCGCGCGCCCGCGGCCGGTCGATCGTCGGGGTGGCGACCGCGTTCGCCACAGGCGGGATCGACCTCGATCCGGGCGCCGATCGCGACGAGATCCGCGCCGCGCTGCTCGCCCTGCCCGGCGTCGGTCCATGGACCGCCGACTACCTGCTCATGCGGGCCGTCGCTCATCCCGACGTGCTGCTGACGTCCGACCTCGTCGTCCGGCGGGCCGCGGACGACCTCGGCATCGACCTCGCCGACGGCAAGCCGGCGTGGGCGCCCTGGCGCAGTTACGCCACCTACCACCTCTGGGCCCATCTGTACGCCGACCTCTGGAGCGTTGCACCATGACCCGATACACCATCATCGACTCACCGCTCGGCGCGTTGCTGCTCGCACGCGACGAGCTCGGCATCACCGACCTCCTGCTGCCCACCGGGCGGCACAAGGCCGAGCCGGCACCGGAGTGGATTCGTGACGACGCCGCGTTCGACGACGTGCGGAAGCAGCTGGGCGAGTACTTCGCCGGAACGCGGACGCAGTTCGACCTGCCGCTGAACATGATCGGCAGCGCGTTCCAACGGCGGGTCTGGACGGCGCTGCGGGAGATCCCGTGCGGCGAGACGACGAGCTACGGCGCGTTGGCCGCGTCGATCGGCGCACCCGGGGCGGCGCGGGCCGTCGGCCTGGCCAACGGCCAGAACCCGGTCTCGATCATCGTGCCGTGCCACCGGGTGATCGGCGCGAACGGCTCCCTGACTGGCTACGGGGGCGGCCTGCCCGCCAAGCAGTGGTTGCTGTCCCACGAAGCCCAACGCGCCGGCCTCTTCGCCGTTTGAGCAACCAGCACGCGATGAGCGCTCGCGCGAAGAGCCCGCCGCCGCGCGAGCGAATCGAGCTTGCGGTGCCGATCGACGATGGATCCGAGCGGAGCGAGTGGTCCGTGAGGAGATCCGCCTCGGCGGTCAAGAGTTGAAGGCGTTCTGGGCTGCCACGAGACCTTCGGCCAGTAACAGTTCGACGGCGTCGGCGGCGCGGTCGACGTGGAAGGCCAGGTCCTTGCGCTCGGCCGCGACGAACTCGCGCAGCACGTAGTCGGCCGGATCCTGCCGCCCGGGTGGCCGGCCGATGCCGAACCGGACTCGCGCGTACTCCCTCGAGCCCAGCGCCGAGGTGGTCGAGCGCAGCCCGTTGTGCCCGCCGTCCCCGCCACCGCGTTTGACGCGCAGCGTCCCGTACGGCAGATCGAGCTCGTCGTGCACGACCGTGATCCGCTCGACCGGCACCTTGTAGAACCGGGAGATCGACACGACCGGTCCGCCCGACTCGTTCATGTACGCCTTCGGCTTGACCAGGACGACCGGTCGCCCGGCCAGGCGCCCCTCCACGACGTCCGCGCGCCCCTTGTGCGCCTTGAACCGTCCCCCGATTCGCTCGGCGAGCAGGTCGACCACGAGGAAGCCGGCGTTGTGCCGGGTGCCCGCGTACTTGGGCCCAGGATTGCCGAGGCCGACGACAAGCATTCTGTCGTCGGCCACGGCGGGTGGTTCGGGTGGGAGTTACTCGGCGGACGAGCTCTCGCCGGAGTCGCCGCCCCCGGTGGGCTCGCCGCCCTCGGCGGCGTCCGGAACGTCCTGGACGATACCGAGCTCGTCGGCCGCCTCGGCCGCCTCGGCGTCGAGCTGCTCGGCGGTGGGCGCCTCGGAGATCGACAGGATGAGGTTGTCCGGATCGGTGACGAGTACCGAACCGCTCGGCAGCGGGACGTCGGCGGCGGTGATCTGGCTGCCGATCTCGACATCGGTGATGCTGACCTCGAAGCCGGTCGGCAGGTGAGTGGCCTCGGCCTCGACGCTGATCGTCGTGTTCTCCTGGTTGACCAGGCCGCCGGGGACGAGGTCACCGACGATGGTCACCGGCACGTCGATGGTGACCTTCTCGCCGCGGCGCACGGCCAACAGGTCGACGTGTTCGAAGTGCCCCTTGATGGGGTGGCGCTGGATCGACTTCGGAATGACCAGCTGCTCGCCGTCCTCGACGTCGAGGGTCAGCAGGACGTTGGCGCCGCCGTGCCGGATGGCGTTGGCGAACTCGCGGGCGGGCAGCGCCACGTGCCGGGGATCGGCGCCGTGACCGTAGATCACGGCGGGCACCTTGCCGGCCCGGCGGGTACGGCGGGCGCCGCCCTTGCCGAACTCGGTGCGCGTCTCGGCGGGCAGTCGGACCTCGGACACAGCTGTACTCCTCCAGGAATTTACGTTCTCTAGTTCATCGCGGTGCCTCGGACGCGGGACGCGCGTCGACGAACGACACCGCGTCGATCACGGATTCCGCTTTGGGCGGTCCCTCGCCGGGGCAACCTGGTCAGCTTACCGGTTCGACGGGGCCGCGGCGCACCCAGGTCCTGGCCGATCTTCGGCGTTAGCCGTGCGCGCGTAGCGGGGTAGGCCGCTGGCATGGCGCAATTCGGATACACCCTGATGACCGAACAGGCCGGCCCCGCCGCCCTCGTCCGTGACGCCGTCGCCGCGGAGCAGGCCGGATACGACTTCGAGGTCATGAGCGACCACTACTTCCCGTGGCTCGACAGCCAGGGCCACGCGCCGAATGCGTGGGCCACGCTCGGCGCGGTTGCGCAGGCCACCGAAACCGTCGAGCTGATGACCTACGTGACCTGCCCGACGTTTCGCTACCACCCCGCGGTCGTTGCCCAGCAAGCCGCGACGGTCGGGCTGCTGAGCGAAGGCCGGTTCACCCTCGGCCTCGGAGCCGGCGAGAACCTGAACGAGCACATCGTCGGCCGCGGCTGGCCGGGCGCGAATCAACGCCACGAGATGTTCAGCGAGGCGATCGACATCATCCGCCAACTGTTCGACGGCGGGTACGTCAACTTCGTCGGCCGGCATTTCCGCGTCGACTCGGCGAAGCTCTGGGACGTCGCCGACCCGCCGCCCCGGATCGGGGTCGCCGTGTCCGGCGCGCAGTCCTGCGAACTCGCCGGCGGCCGCGCCGACCTGATGATCGCCGTCGAGCCGGACGCCTCCCTCGGCGAGCAGTTCGACGCGGCCGGCGGCAGCGGCAAGCCGCGCGTCGGGCAGCTGCCGATCTGCTACGACACCGACCGCGACGCCGCCATTGACCGCGCGCACGAGCAGTTCCGGTGGTTCGGCGGCGGGTGGAAGGTGAACGCCGAGCTGCCGGGACCTGCGGCATTCGCCGCTGCGACCCAGTTCGTGACGAAGGACGACGTCGCCGAATCGATCCCGTGCGGCACGGACGTCGGTGCGGTCGTCGACGCCGTCAAGGAGTTCACGGACGCCGGCTTCACCCATGTCGCCCTCATCCAGATCGGCGCCGAGCAGCAGGCGCCGTTCCTGGAGTGGTCGCAGAAGGAACTGCTGCCCGCGTTGCGACGTCCCTGAGCGGCAGAGCGCGCGAGCGCTCATCTCGCGCTCCGTAGGGTGGTCGGGTGCTGTCCGCCGAAGCTGTCCGGGTTCGGGCGCCGGCGAAGGTCAACCTGCACCTGTCCGTCGGACCCCTGCGCCCGGACGGGTACCACGAGCTCGTCAACGTCTTCCACGCCGTCGACCTGGTGGACGAGGTCGTCGCCTCGCCGGCCGGCCGGCTGTCCCTGACCATTGCCGGCGAAGGTGCCGCCGAACTGCCGACGGACCGCGCCAACCTCGTCTGGCAGGCCGTAGCGCTGCTCGCCGAGACGGTCGGGATCGACGACCCGGCTGTGCGGTTGGAGCTGACGAAGACGATTCCGGTCGCGGGCGGCATGGCCGGCGGCTCGGCCGACGCCGCCGCCGCGCTGCTGGCCTGCGCCCGCCTGTGGCGCGTGCACGCCGACCTTCCCGCCCTGGCCGGCCGGCTGGGCTCCGACGTCGCCTTCCCGCTCCTCGGCCGGACGGCGGTGGGTACCGGGCGCGGTGAGCTGCTCAGGCCGGTGCCGACCACCGGACGGCTGCACTGGGCCTTCGCGCTGGCCGACGGCGGCATCTCGGCCAGCGCCGCGTACGGCGAGCTGGACCGGCAGCGCGCCGCCGGCACCGCGCCGCCGCCCGCCGGAGACCCGGACGCCCTGCTCGACGCGCTCGCCGCCGGCGATCTCGGCCGGATCGCGGCCGCGCTGGTCAACGATCTGCAGCCCGCCGCGCTCGCGTTGCGCCCGACCCTCGCCGACACCCTGGCCGCCGGTTCCGAGGGCGGGGCGCGGGCCGGCATCGTCTCCGGCTCCGGCCCCACCTGCGCCTTCCTCTGCGCCGACGAGGACGCCGCCGAGCAGGTCGCCGCGGCGCTGGTCGCGGCCGGCGTCTGCCGGGCGGCCCGGGTCGCGTCCGGACCGGCGCCGGGTGCCCGCGTGGTCGCGTGATGGCGAACCTCGTCAATCTCGAGAACGTCAGCAAGGCGTACGGGACGACCGTCGTCCTCGACTCCGTCTCGCTCGGCGTCGCGGACGGCGAACGGATCGGCGTGATCGGACGCAACGGCGGCGGCAAGTCGACGCTGCTGCGGTTGATCGTCGGTGAGGACCTCCCGGATTCCGGCCGCGTCACCCGCACCGGCGGCGTCAAGGTGGCGCGGGTCGACCAGCGCAGTGACCTGCCGGCCGCGACGACGGTGCGCAGCCACGTCGTCGGCGACGGTGCCGTGCACGAGTGGGCCGGGGACGCCGCGGTCCGCTCGATCCTCGAGGGGCTGGGCCTGTCCGCGGTGGGGCTCGACGCCGACCTGGCCCGGCTGTCCGGCGGCGAGCGGCGCCGCGTCGCGCTGGCCGCCGCGCTCGTCCAGCAGGCCGACCTGCTGGTCCTCGACGAACCGACCAACCATCTCGACATCGAGGGCATCACCTGGCTGGCCGAGCACCTGCGTGCCCGGCGCGGCGCCCTGCTCGTCGTCACCCACGACCGCTGGTTCCTCGACGCGGTGTGCGAACGGATGTGGGAGATCGGGGACGGCGCGGTCCGGCCCTTCGACGGTGGGTACGCCGCCTACGTCCTCGCCCGCGCCGAGCGGGCTCGACAGGCCGACGCGGCCGAGGCCCGCCGGCAGAACCTGCTGCGCAAGGAGCTGGCCTGGCTGCGCCGCGGACCGCCGGCCCGTACGTCCAAGCCGCAGTTCCGCATCGACGCGGCCGAGGCGCTCATCGCCGACGTCCCCGTTGCGCGGCGCTCGGTCGAGCTGCGCGCCCTTGCGCAACGGCGGCTCGGCCGGACCGTCGTCGACGTCGAGGACGTCACGATGACCGTCGGCGAGCGGACGCTGCTCGACCACGTCACCTGGCACGTCGGGCCGGGCGACCGGATCGGCGTCATCGGCGTCAACGGCTCGGGCAAGACGCACCTGCTGCGGCTGCTGGCCCAAGAGATCGCGCCGACGTCGGGGACGGTGAAGGTGGGCCAGACCGTCCATACCGCGCACCTGAGCCAGGAGATCCGTGAGCTGCCCGACCACCTACGGGTGATCGAAGCGGTGACCGACGTCCGCTCCACAGCCGAGCTCGGCGGCGTCGAGCTGTCGGCCGGCCAGCTCGCCGAGCGCGTCGGCTTCGCCAACGAGCGGCAATGGACGCCCGTCGGCGACCTGTCCGGCGGCGAGCGGCGCCGGCTGCAGCTGTTGCGACTGCTGCTCACCCAGCCCAACCTGTTGCTGCTGGACGAGCCGACCAACGACCTGGACACCGACACGCTGGCCGAGCTGGAGGACCTACTCGACAGCTGGGCGGGCACGATCGTCGTGGTCAGCCACGACCGTTACCTGCTCGAGCGCGTCTGCGACACGACGGTCGCGCTGCTGGGCGACGGGTCGCTCGCCGCGCTGCCCGGCGGGGTGGACGAGTACCTGCAGCGGCGCGCAGCCGGGGCGACGAAGGCGGCGTCAGCCGCCGCCGACGACCGGCGCGAGCGGCGGGGCGACACCCGCGCCGCGCGCAAGGAGCTGACCCGGCTCGAGCGACGGGTCGCCACGCTGCAGAAACGCGAGATCACGCTGCACGACCAGCTTGCCGCGGCCGCGACCGATTACTCCCAGGTCGCCGAGCTCGACGCCGAGCTGCGTTCGGTTGTTGCCGAGCGCGAGGCGGCCGAGGAGGCCTGGCTGCTCCTCGCCGACGAGGTCGGCTGAGGTCGGCTGGGGTCGCGCTGTCGCGTCGAGCGTCCGCTCATTACTCGTCCGCCGGGGCGTAGGTCAGATGGATGACGCCGTTCTCGAACGTCTCCTGCGCAGCCAGGGCGAGCGGCGTGCGCAGCGTGCCCTCCGGGAACAGCCGCGCGCCGGTGCCGAGGACGATCGGGTAGATCAGCAGGTGCAGCTCGTCGACCAGCCCGTCGGCCAGCAACGCTCGCACCAGGGTGCCGCTGCCGCTGATGTAGATGCCGCCGTCGACCTCGTCCTTCAGCTCGCGGACCGCGGCCGGGTCATAGCCGCCGAGAACGCTGGAATTCTGCCAGCCATCGGCCGACCGCAGCGTGGACGAGACGACATATTTGGGCGTGTCGTTGAAGAACGGCGCGCCCGGGTCCTCGTCAGCGGTGCGCCCGGACCACGCCGGGGCGAACATCTCGTAGGTCGTGCGCCCGAGCAGGATCGCCGAGCTCGCCGCGGTGAGGTCCCCGATCGCGCGGCCCATCCCCTCGGTGAAGCCGTAGGGCGCGGTCCAGCTCGGGTTCTCGAAGACCCCGTCCAGGCTGACGAACTCGTGTACGCCGATCTTGCCCATTGCAATCACCCTCCGTTGTCGGTGCCCTGGTCATCAGTGCGTCGAACGAGGGACGCCCTTTTCGACAGCGCAACGGACGGAAGATCTAGTTCGGGCGGGGCGTGTGCTCCGGGGACTCCTCGGACTCGTCGGCGCCGGCGGCACCCGCCGTGCCGGACAGCGTCGCGAGCATCTGCCGGACGTTCGTCAGCTGCGCGTTGATCGCGTTCCGGCGCTGCGTCGCGGCGGCCAGCTCGCGCTCGGACTCACCGCGGATCCGGTCGGCCCGCTCCATCGCGTCGGCGACGATCTGCTCGGCCTTGCGCTCGGCGTCGGCCTGCAGCTGCTGGGCGCGGCGCGCGGCCTCGGCCTGCAGCTGGTCGCCCTCGGCGCGCAGCTTGGCCACCCGGTTGCGGGCCGCCTCGAGCTCCCGCTCGGCCACCTCGGCGCGCTCCTGGAACGTCTGCTCGGCCTTGTCCCGCCGCTCGGCGAGGGTCTGCTCGAAGTCGGCCGCGGCCTTGGCGGCGCGCGCGCGCTGCTCCTCGTAGAGCGCCTCGGCCTCACCGCTGCGGGCGATGGCCATCCGCTCGGCCTCGTCGGCCATCTGGTCGGCGGCGCGCTTGGCGTCCTCGATCAGCCGGCTGGCGTGCTCGTCGGCCGAGCCGCGAACCTCGTTCGCGTAGGCATCGGCCTCCTGCCGCGTGGTCCCGGCGGTCTCCTCGGCCTCGGCGAGGCGGCTGTCGACCTCGGCGACGGCAGCGTTGCGCATCTCCTCGGCCTCTTCCTCAGCCATCGCGAGGATGCGACCGACGCGCTTGCCGAAGTCATGGAATGTGGGCTCCGTCGGCGGCAGCGGCTTCGCCATCTTCGGCTTCTCCGCGGCCGCCCGGTTCAGCTGCTCCACCTGGGAGGCGAGTTCATCGGCACGCCGCTGCGCCTCGGCCGCCGTCTGCGAGAGGTCGGAGACGTGGCGCTCGACCTCAGCGGGGTCATAGCCGTGTCGGACATTTTTGAACGGGAGCGCATTCTGCTGAGTCATGACTCTCTCGGTACCTCGTCGGTGTCGGATGGCTTGGGTCTCGCGGTCTGGGGACGTTCGGATACTGCGAGCGCCTCGATGACGCCGGACAGGTCTCCCAACTGCTTACTGATCTCGTCACGGTGAGCAGAGAGCACGGCGACCTCCGCCCGAGCCTCGGCCAGGATAGAACGCGCCTTGGAGCGTAGTTCGTCCGCTTCGTCCCGGGCGCTGCCAATCGCCCGGGCGGCCTCGTCTCTCGCCGCCCGGCGGACCTCGCGCGCCTCGTCCTGGGCCCGGGCGAGATGATCGGCGGCCCGTTCGCGCACGGCGCGGGCCCCGGTCTCCGCCTCGGCGATGCGGCGCTGCGCCCGTTCCTCGGCCGCGCGCGCCTGCTCGGCGGCCTGGGCCAGGACTTCCTCGGCGTCGTCGCCGGCCTGTTGCCGGATGACCCCGGCGTCGGCCTCCGCGTCGTCCAGCGCCGCGTTGGCCCGGGCGGCGAGGTCTTCGCTGTCGCGCAGGGCGGCCGCGGCAACCTGCTCGGCCTGCGCCTGGGCCGCGGCCAGCGCTGACGCCGCCTCGGCGTGAGCCTGCTCGCGCGCCTGCGCGGCATCGGCCGCCGCGCTCTGCCGGACGTTCGCGGCGTCGGCCTCGGCCGCGGCCATCAGATCAGCGATGGTCTGCTGCGTCCAGGCCGTCTGTTCGCGGGCCTCGGCAAGTTCGAGGGCGACCGTCTCGCGGGTCTCTTCGAGGATCGACGCGCTGTGCTCGCGCGCGTCGTTGCGGATGCGCTCCGCCTCGTCCCTCGCGCCGGCGACCTCGTTCTCGGCGGCCTCGCGGACCGTTCGGGCGTGCTCGCGGGCTTCGCCCATGAGCGCCTCGATGCGCGCCTCCGCCTCCTCGCCCTCGGCGACCAGCCGGCGCTCGTGATTGGCCCGCACGGCGGCGAGTTCCCGGGTCTGCGACCCGGCCATGGCGTCGAGCTCGGACTGCAGCTCGACCAGGCGCTCGGCGTGCTGGGCCTCGATCTCCTCGCCCCGGCGCCGGGCCGCGGCGACGATCGCGTCGGCCTGCTCGCGCAGGACCCCGGCAGCGGCCTTGCCGTTCGCGACCTCGCGCTCGGCGTCCTCGCGCGCCTGGGCCAGCATCGTCTCGGCGCTGTGCTCGGCGTTGGCGATCACCAGAGCGGCCTGCTCGAGCGCATCGTTCACGATCGCCTGCGCCTCGTCGTGCGCTGCGCTCAGCGCAGCCGGCGTGGACGGAGCGGAGGACGTGGACGGCGTCGACAGGGACGGAGTCGAGAAGGACGGAGCCGACAGCGGCGCCGGCGCAGCGGGCTCGAGCGGCGGGGCGTCGGCCGGAGCGGCGTGCCGTCCACTCGGTTCGTCGAGGTTCGCTGCCCCGTTCAACGGCGGGGACGGGATCTGCTGGGGGAGTTGAGGCGGGACGCGGCGGCGCGGCGCGGGACGGCTGCGAGACGCGGAATCGGCCCCCGGCGGCGCGTCGTCGCGGGTTGCGGAGTCGCCCTGCATGGCAACATCGTCGCAGGCTCGGGCCATCGGCGCGACACCAGGCGCCCCACGCGCGGGCGCGGGCGCGTTACCGACCATGGCCGCCGTTAGGTGTTCGGCCGCGGGACGGGGCGCGGTTTCGGCTCCAGATGGGCCAGCCCGTTCCAGCCCAGATTGACCAGATGCGCAGCGACCTCTTCGCGCTCGGGCTTGCCCTCCTCAAGCCACCACATACCGGTGAGAGCGACCATTCCCACCAACATCTGGGCATACATGGCGGCGTGTCTGGTGCTGATGTCTCGTTGCCCGAACTCGCGGACGAGGACGTATTCGACCTGGTTGGCGAGGTCGTTGAGCAGCGAGGAGAACGCCCCGGCCGTGGAGTCCCGGGAGAGGATCCGGAACCCGTCGGCCTCCTCCTCGATGTAGGTCAGCAAGGCGAGGGCCGCTTGTTCGACGAGCTCCCGCGGATGTTGACCGGCCGACAGCACGCGGGTCAGCCGGTCGAGCAGGGCGCTCATCTCGCGGTCGACGACGACGGCGTAGAGCCCCTCCTTGCCGCCGAAGTGCTCGTAGACCACCGGCTTGCTCACCTTGGCGCGGGCGGCGATCTCCTCGATCGACGTGCCGTCGAACCCCTTCTCGGCGAACAGGGCGCGACCGACCAGCACCAGTTGCTCCCGACGCTCCCGCCCGGTCATCCGCACCCGCGCCCGGCCCTCGATCTCGCCGTTCGAAGTCACTCGTCCACCGTCACGTCGCTCATCGTGTGTCCTCGCTGCGCTCGGAGCGGTGCCTCGCCCACGCCGGGCCCCTGTTCGCTCCGCAAGCGTCGCTCATCGTGTGTCCTCGCTGCGCTCGGAGCGGTGCCTCGCCCACGCCGGGCCTCTGTTCGCTCCGCAAGCGTCGCTCATCGTGTGTCCTCGCTGCGCTCGGAGCGGCGCCTCGCCCACGCCGGGCTTCTGTTCGCTCCGCACACGTCGCTCATCGCCCATGATGGTCCCATGAGCACGACGTCCGATTCGATCACCTACAGCAGCTACCTGCGGCTCCCGGAGCTGCTCTCGTGCCAATCGCCGGCCACTGACGAGCACGACGAGCTGCTGTTCGTGATCATTCATCAGGTCTACGAGCTGTGGTTCAAGCAGATCCTGCACGAAGCGGCGCTGCTCCAGACCCGGCTCGAGACCGGGCAGGGCACCGGCGCCCTGCACACCGCCCGGCGGATCGCGAAGGTCCTGAAGACGATCGTCGGGCAGCTCGACGTGCTGGAGACGATGACGCCCCGGCAATTCGCCTCGTTCCGGCCGCACCTGGGGTCCTCGAGCGGATTCCAGTCCGACCAGTTCCGCGAGCTCGAGGCGGTGCTCGGCCGGCGTGACCTCCCCCGCGACGACCCGGGCACGGCCGCGGCGATGCAGCGCCGCTCGGTCTTCGACTCACTGCTGCGCTACCTCTCGGTGACCGGCTACGACGTGCCACAACCGGCGCTGGAGCGCGACCCCGCCAAGCCCTGGCGCGGCAGCGACCCGTCCATCCTCGCGGTGCTGAGGGCCGCGTACGACGACGATGACAACCCGGCGTCGGAGGTCTGCGAGGCCCTCGTCGACATCGACGAGGGCATCCAGGAGTGGCGGTACCGGCACGTCAAGATGGTCGAGCGGATCATCGGCGCCCGAATCGGGACCGGCGGCTCGGCCGGCGCGGAGTACCTGCGCTCGACGCTGTTCCGGCCCGCTTTTCCCGACTTGTGGGAGGTGCGCGGTGCCTGAGCCGATCACGTCGCGGGCCGCGGCGCTGGCGGCGGACGAGGCGGATCCGCTGGGTTATGCGCGCGCCCGTTTCGTCCTACCCGAGGGGCTGATCTATCTCGACGGCAACTCCCTCGGCGCCCTGCCGATCGGCGTCCCGGCCGCGGTGAGCGCGACCGTCGAGCGGGAGTGGGGCCGCGACCTCATCGCGTCCTGGAACAGCAACGGGTGGTGGACGCTGCCCGCTCGCGTCGGCGACCGCATCGGCGCGCTGGTCGGTGCGGCGCCCGGGCAGGTGATGTGCGGCGACTCGACCAGCGTGCAGCTCTTCCAGGCGCTGGTCGCGCTGGCCCGGCTGAATCCGGGCCGGCACACGATCGTCACCGACGGTGCGAACTTCCCGACCGACCAGTACCTCGCGGAGTCCGCCGCCCGGTTGCTCGGCATGCAACTGGTCCGCGTCTCGCCGCGCGATGTCGCGTCGGTTCTCGGGCCCGACGTCGCGGTCGTCTCGTTCAGTGCCGTCGACTACCGCACCGGGGAGTTGTGGGACGCGGACGCGGTGACCCGGACGGTGCACGGGGCGGGCGCCTTGATGCTCTGGGACCTCGCGCACGTCGCCGGTGCGCTGCCCTTCGAGCTGGACGCGCTGGCGGCCGACGCCGCGGTGGGCTGCTCGTACAAGTACCTCAACGGCGGCCCCGGGGCGCCGGCGTGGATCTACCTGGCCGCTCGGCACCAGGACAGCGTCGACCTACCGCTTGCCGGCTGGCAGGGGCACGTCGCGCCGTTCGCGCTCGATGCTGTTTACGCACCGGCGCCCGGGGTGGAGCGGGCCCGGATCGGCACGCCGCCGGTGCTCGCCATGCGGTCGCTCGACGCCGCGCTGGACGTGTTCGACGGCGTGTCGCTGGCGGATCTGCGGGAGAAGTCGCTCGGGCTGACGTCGCTCGTCCTCGGCTACGCCGACGCACTCGGCGTGCCGGCGGCGACGCCACGGGAGCCGGTCCGCCGGGGGTCGCAGGTGGCGTTGCAGCTGCCGTACGCCTACGAGGTGACTCAGGCACTCATCGCGCGCGGGGTGGTCGCGGATTTCCGGGC
>JAVHVD010000244.1:0-5422 GCA_032160745.1 Pseudonocardiales bacterium | reverse complement strand
CCGCCGTGGAAGTACACGATGGTCGGAACCGGGTCATCGACGTCGGGTCGGTACACGCGCGCCGGGATGGACCCGGCCACGGTCGTTGCCGTGACGGATTCGACCGGCGCCAACAGGGACGGATCCCGGAAGTCGACCATCAGGGTGCGCAGCCCCGTGCGGGCCTCGGCCGGACTGCTCTCCGACACCGGTGGCCGACCGGCGGCGACGATGAGCTGTAGGAGGCCAGCGAGGTTGGGATCAACGGGCACGAGGCCGATCCTGGCACACCGGGTACCCGCAACCGTCGGTCAGCTGAGCTCGAGGCCGGGATAGAGCGGGTTCGCGGCCAGCAGCTCGGCCGCCGCGTCGTGCGTCTTCGCGGCCACGCCGTCGCCGATCAGGTACTTCGCCTTGGACGTGCCCCCGGACGGCGCCGCCGCGGGCGTGGTGCCGGTGAGGACGTCGACGATCAGCTCGGCGACTCGGTCGAACTCGCCCGGACCGAACCCACGCGAGGTGAGCGCCGGGGTGCCGATGCGCACGCCGGAGGTGTACCACGCGCCGTTCGGGTCGCGTGGGATCGCGTTGCGGTTGGTGACGATGCCGGAGTCGAGCAGCGCCGACTCCGCCTGCCGCCCGGTCAGGCCGAAGGACGTGACGTCGATGAGGACGAGGTGGTTGTCGGTGCCGCCGGTGACGAGTCGGGCGCCGCGCTTGCTCAGGCCCTCGGCGAGCGCGACGGCGTTGTCGGCGACCGCCTGCGCGTAGATCTGGAAGTTCGGCTGCCGGGCCTCGGCCAGCGCCACCGCCTTGGCCGCCATGACCTGGCCGAGCGGGCCGCCGAGCACCATCGGACAGCCGCGGTCGACCGCGTCGGCGAACTCCGGCTGGCACAGCACCATGCCGCCGCGCGGGCCGCGCAATGACTTGTGCGTGGTCGTGGTGGTGACGTGCGCGTGTGGGACCGGATCGAAGTCGCCGGTGAAGACCTTGCCGGCGACGAGCCCGGCGAAGTGCGCCATGTCCACCATCAGCACGGCACCGACCTCGTCGGCGATCTCGCGCATCGTCGCGAAATTGACCTTGCGCGGATACGCGGAGTAACCGGCGATGAGGATCAGCGGCCTGAACTCGCGCGCGGCCTCTCGGACCTTGGCGTAGTCGAGCAGCTCGGTCTCCGGGTCCGTCCCGTACGAGGACTGCTCGAACATCTTGCCGCTGATGTTGGGCCGGAATCCGTGCGTCAGGTGGCCGCCGGCGTCGAGCGACATGCCCAGCGCGCGCTGGTTGCCCAACGCGTGGCGCAGCTCTTCCCAGTCGGCGGCCGAGAGGTCGTTGACGTGCTTGGCGCCGGCCTTCTCCAGCGCCGGGGACTCGACCCGCTGCGCGAGGATCGCCCAGAACGCGACCAGGTTGGCGTCGATGCCCGAGTGCGGCTGGACGTAGGCGTGCGGGGCGCCGAACAGCGCCTTGGCATGGTCGGCGGCCGCCTGCTCGACGGTGTCGATGTTCTGGCAGCCGGCGTAGAACCGGTGCCCGATCGTCCCCTCGGCGTACTTGTCCGACAGCCAGGTGCCCATCGTCAGCAGCACGGCCGGGGATGCGTAGTTCTCGCTGGCGATCAGCTTCAGCGACGCCCGCTGGTCGGCGAGCTCGCTGCGGATCGCGCCGGCGACGGTGGGCTCGACGGACTCGATGACCTGCAGGGCGCTGCGGTAGGCGGCGGACGCGGCGTCGGCGTCGAAGGGCTGGGCTGCGCTGTCCAACGGCATGACCGCGACGATACCGTCGTCAGCCTCGATCGCCGGGGGCCGGCTCGACCAGCACGGCGACCCACATCCGGCCGAGCCAGTCCGCGTATCGCTCGTCGCTCCAACCCCGCCCGTTGACGAAGGCGTGCCACAGGAGCCCATCGGTCATGGCCCAGACGATGTCGCGGCACTCCTCCTCGCTCACCGCGAGCTGGCCGGTCTTAGCGGCCTCGGCCGCCATCACTCCCATGCCTGTCAGCCGTTGCCGGTCCATCTCGGCCAACATGTCGGCGGCGCTGGGCTCCGAGCCGGCCGCGGCTTGGACGGCGAGCCGGAACGGCGCCATCCGTCGGGCTGCGGTGGTCGACATCCGGGCGTGCATCATGAACCGCTTCGCGAGGTCGGGCTCCGCGCGGATCGCCATGATCTCCGGCCGTTCGTGGAACACGAGCTCCTCGTCGTCGCCACCGATCGTCACATCCCATACCCGGTGCAGCAGCGTCGACTTGTTCTTGAACGTCGCGTAGATCGTCTCGGGTGAGACGCCCGCCGCCCGGGCGATCTCGGCGATCGTCGTGCGCCCGTAGCCCTGCTCGACGAACAGCTCGCGCGCCGCTGCCAGCACTGCGAGCCGCGTTTGACGCGCCTGTTCCTGACGACGGGACGAGTCGTACGACCTCTTGACGGGCTCGCTCAATTCAAGTACACCTTCACTGTATTGAACACAGTTCCACTATATCGGAGGAGTGAGATGGACGTCGATTGGTCAGCGGCCGCCCCGCAGTGGGACCGCAATCGCGCCGAGGTCGAGGCAATGAAGACGGAACTGACGGACCGGCTGATCAGGGGGGTCGGCCCGCTCGAGCGCCGCCGGGTTCTGGAACTCGGCGCCGGTACAGGGGAGCTCGCCGCGCGGCTCGCGGACGCCGCCGGGCCGTCCGGCGCAGTGGTGGCAAGCGACGCGGCGCCCGGGATGGTCGAGCTGCTCCGCGCGCGCCTCGGTGGCCTGCCGAATGTCGAGGTCATGCGGATCGACGCCGCGTCGATCCCCTTGCCGAACGAATCCGTGGACGTCGTCGTGTTCCGCATGGGACTGATGCTCATGCCGGAGCCCGACGTGGCGCTGCAGGAGATGCGGCGCGTCCTGCGGCCAGGCGGGAAGATCGCCGTGGCCGTCTGGGGCGGACCGCAGGACAACCCGTGGATGGTGACGGTGGGCATGGCGGCCATGATGCAGGGTCTGGTGTCCGGCGGCCCACCGGTCGGCCCGGGCGGGCCGTTCTCGCTCGCCGACCCCGTTGATCTGGAGAAGCGGGTCCGCGGCGCGGGATTCTCTGACGTCACCGTGACCACTGTCGACGCGACCCGGCGGTTCACCGACGCCGAGCACCACCTGCGGGTCGTCGGCGCGCTCGCGCCGCAGCTGGCCGGCGCGCTGGCCCGCGCCTCGACCGAGCAGCTCGCCGGCGTCCGGCAGACGGTGGCCGACCTGACCGCCAAGTATCGGACCGACGACGGACTCGACCTGCCGTCACGGGCGCTGCTCTGCCTCGCCGGCTGACTGTCGCGCTCGCATCAGCGCCGGAACGTCGGCCAGCGGGCCGAGGTGGCGCAGCTTCTCGCGGCTGATGACCGAGCGCACCGCCTGCACCACGCCGTCGACGATGTCGAAGCTGAACACGTTGACCAGGCCGCCGTCGGCGTCGCGAACGACCGCGCCGGGCTGTCCGTTCACCTCGACCCGCTCCAGCCGCACCACGCCCGCTCGGCGCATCTGTTCGGCCAATCCGAGCAGCAGCCGGACGACGTTGTCGCGGCCGACGATCGGACGCGGCCACGAGGGGCTCATGCCACCGCTGTCTCCGGTGACGACAACGTCAGCGGCGAGCAGCTCGACGAGCCCGTCGACGTCACCTTCGGAGAGGGCGGCGACGAACTTGTCGGCCAGCTCGTCGCGGCGGGTCGGCGAAACCTCGAACCGGGGGCGTTCGGCGTTCACATGCCGGCGGGCCCGCACCGCCACCTGGCGGCAGGTGTTCGGTGATTTGCCGACGATCGACGCGACCTCGGCGAAGTCGTAGCCGAAGACGTCGTGCAGCAGCAACACGGCACGCTCGACCGGACCGAGTCGCTCGAGCACGAGCAGGAACGCCATCGACAGCGAGTCCGCCTGGGCGCTCCGCTCGGCCGGGTCCGGTGCGCCCGGGTCGGTCAGCAACGGCTCGGGCAACCACTGGCCGACGTAGGTCTCGCGCCGGTGCCGGGCCGAGCGGAGCAGGTCGATCGACAATCGGGTCGTGATGGCCGAGAGGTAGGCCTTCGGCGACTCGATGTCGATGCCATCGGTGAGGGCCCCGTGGTAGCGCAGGTACGCGTCCTGGACGATGTCCTCGGCGTCACTGACGCTGCCGAGCATCCGGTAGGCGATCGAGAAGAGCAGCGGCCGCAACTCGGTGAAGACGCCGTCCATGAACCCTCCGCCCTTCGCGCGAGCGCTCCTCGCCCGCGCGCTCCGCTCCTCGCTCGCTGCGCTGCTCACTCGCATCGATCATCCCGTGGTTGTGGGAACCGTGAGGCCCGAGCGGTAGCCCTCGCGCCAGCTCGACCAGCGTGGCGCCCAGCCGAGGTCGCGCTTGGCCTTCACGTTGGACGCGCCACGAATCTGCGTCAGGTACGAGACGCCCACCTCGCCGGCGGCCATCCGGCCCAGCCAGAGCGGCACGTGGCGCGGCGGTTTGGCGCCGAGGATCTCCGCGAGCGCCGGCAGCACGTCGGCCGCCGGGGCCGGGTCGTCGTCGACGATGTTGTAGACGCCGCTGCCCCGCTCGAGCGCGGCGACCGTCGCACTCGCCGCGTCGTCGGTGTGGATCATCGACCAGATCGCTCCGCCGGCGCCGACGATCGGCATGCGGCGCTTGCGAACCAGGTCGAGCAGCTCGTCGCTCGTCCCCGGGCCGTAGAACATGCCGTACCGCAGCACGACGCCGTCCAGCGGCGCGTTGATCACGGCCTGCTCGAGGTAGCGGATCGCTGCCATCGACTCGCGTTGCGCGTTCGGCGGGTGCCGGTCCAGCGGGTCGGCCTCGGTCTTGACCGGTCCGCCCGTGCGCTCGTTGGGCCATCCGGTGAAGCTCTGGGCCACGAAACGGCGAACGCCGGCGGCTCGGGCCGCCGCGAGCAGGTTGTCGGTGCCGATGATGCGCAGCCTGTTCGTCGTCGCGAAGGTGCGGTCGAACCGGCGCAGGTCGGCGCTGCCGGCGAGCGCCGTCATCTGGTGCACGATCACGTCCGGCTCGGCCGCGGCCACGGCTTCACCGACGGCGGCGGCGTCGAGCCCGTCTACCCGGACCGGTTCGGCGCCCGATTCGGACAGCACGGGGAACTTCGAATCGGTGCGGGTCGTCGCCACCACCGAATGCCCGCTCGCGACGAGCTGCGGGACCAGCCGGCTGCCGATCGCGCCGGTCGCGCCGGCCAGGAACACACGCATGGGTTCTCCTTCATCCGACGGTGCAGTCGGACAGGAGACGAGACAGCCGGTGGCCGTGTGACACACCACCGGTTTAGTAGGTCGTCCTACTATCGGAGCTATGGCCAGCGCAGACTCCGGGTTCGACCAGTACCAGCTCACCGACGAGCAGCAGTTGCTCCGCAAGGCGGTGCGTCAGCTCACCGAGGACAAGATCGCG
>JAVHVD010000243.1:0-2630 GCA_032160745.1 Pseudonocardiales bacterium | reverse complement strand
GCATGCCTGGGAGTACTAGCCGATACCAGGTGGGGACTCCGGCCGGCCAGCTGTCGATCAACGGCGGAAACATCCAGGTCCGGCCCTAGCAAGCGGTTCGCGAGCTACACCGAGACCGACTCTGCGCTGTCGGCGAGCTGGCGGGACGCTCGCTGATTGCGCAGCCCGTCCACCGTCAGCACGATCAAGGCGAGCCAGACCAAGCAGAACCCGGCCAGCTCGGCCGGCGGCAGCGTCTCGTGCCGGATCCCGACGCCGACCGCGAACTGCAGCACCGGCGCCAGGTACTGCAGCAGCCCCACCACGCTGAGCGGCAGCCGCCGCGTCCCGGCCGCGAAGAACAGCAGCGGGATCACCGTGATGACGCCCGTCCCGGCCAACAGCAGCGAGGTCGGCGTCCGCGTGCCGAAGACCAGATCGCCCTGGGCGCCGATCACCGCGATCGCGATGAGCGCGGGCACGAACAGCACACCGGTCTCGACGGCCAGCGAGTCGACGGCGCCCACGTCGGCCTGCTTCTTGCAGAAGCCGTACATGCCGAACGAGACGGCCAGGACGAGCGCGATCCACGGCGGCCGGCCGTAGTCGACGGCGATGACGACCACGGCAATCGCCCCGATCGCCACGGCGACCCATTGCGCCACCCGCAGCCGCTCACCCAGCACCACCACGCCGAGCAGGATCGTCAGCAGCGGGTTGATGAAGTAGCCCAGGCTCGTCTCGACCACGTGCCCGGTGTTGACGCCATAGATATAGGTGCCCCAGTTGAAGGAGACGAAGACGGCGGCCGCGGCGAGCAGCCCGAACTGCCGCCGATTGCGCAGAACGGCGCGGACTCCGTCGAACCCGCCGGTCAGCCGGAGCACGATCACCATCACGACCAGCGACCACGCCATCCGCTCGGCCAGGATCTCGATCGTCCCGGCCGGCTCCAGCAGCGGGAAGTACAGCGGGAAGACGCCCCACAGCAGGTACGCGGCCGCGCCATAGAAGAGTCCCTTGCGCCGCTCGTCCATACCCTCTGCCACTCCTTGAACCCTACGGACGGCGGCACGCTCGAGTACCCGGCCATACCCGCAGGTCTGGCTTGCTCAGGCCCAGCGCGTCAGGCGACGGACCAGGTGTCGGCGCCGAGCAGCATGCTCTGCAGCGCAGCGGCGTCGCCGGGCGCCTTCGCGGCGGCCTGGTCGAGCTGCTCGCTCATCATCTTGTCGTAGACCGGGCGCTTCACGTCGCGGAAGACACCCATCGGGGCGTAGGCGTTGTCGCCGGACGACAGCCGGGACAGCGCGAACGCGTAGGACGGGTCCTCGGCGTGCGCGTCATGGACGACCACCCGCGGGTCGGGATCGCTCAGCCCGTCCGCGATCGACAGCGCGCCGTTCCCGTCCCGGATGACGGCCTTCGTACCGTCCGCGCCGAAGCGCAGCGGCTGGCCGTGCTCCATCCGGATCGTCCAGTCGTCGCGGGTCTCGCTGTCCTTCAGGACCTCGAACGCACCGTCGTTGAAGATGTTGCAGTTCTGGTAGATCTCCACCAGCGCGGTGCCCTCGTGATCGGCGGCCGCGCGCAGCACCGACTGCAGGTGCTTGCGGTCGGAGTCCAGCGTCCGCGCGACGAAGGACGCCTCGGCACCCAGCGCGACCGACACCGGGTTGAACGGCGCGTCGATCGACCCCATCGGTGACGACTTGGTGATCTTGCCGAGCTCGGACGCGGGGGAGTACTGCCCCTTGGTCAGGCCGTAGATCCGGTTGTTGAACAGCAGGATCTTGAGGTTGACGTTGCGGCGCAGCGCGTGGATCAGGTGGTTGCCGCCGATCGACAGCGCGTCGCCGTCACCGGTGACCACCCAGACCGAGAGGTCCGGGCGCGAGGTCGACAGCCCGGTCGCGATCGCCGGCGCGCGGCCGTGGATCGAGTGCATCCCGAACGTGTTCATGTAGTAGGGGAATCGCGACGAGCAACCGATCCCGGAGATGAAGACGATGTTCTCGCGGGCAACACCGAGCTCGGGCATGAAGCCCTGGACGGCGGCCAGGATCGCGTAGTCCCCACAGCCGGGGCACCAGCGGACCTCCTGGTCGGTCTTGAAGTCCTTCGCCTTCAATCCCAGATCAGTCATGTGTAATCACTCCTTGCAGCATCTCCGCGAGCTCGTCGGCCTTGAACGGCAGGCCGCGCACCTGCGTCACGCTGATGGCGTCGACGAGGTACTTGGCGCGGATGAGGGTGGCCAGTTGGCCGAGGTTCATCTCGGGGATGACGACCTTGTCGTAGCGCTTGAGGATGTCGCCGAGGTCGTTCGGGAACGGGTTCAGGTGCCGCAGGTGCGCCTGCGCGATCGATCCACCCGCCGCCCGGACGTGCCGGCAGGCCGCGCCGATCGGGCCGTAGGTCGAGCCCCACCCGAGGACGAGCACGCGGGCATCGCCGTCCGGGTCGTCGATCTCCATCGGCGGCAGCGACCGGGCGATCCCGTCGACCTTCGCCTGCCGGGTGCGGGTCATGAAGTCGTGGTTGTCCGGGTCGTAGCTGATGTTGCCCGTCCGGTCGGCCTTCTCGATGCCGCCGATCCGGTGCTCCAGCCCCGCGGTCCCGGGAACCGCCCACGGCCGGGCCAGCGTCTC
>JAVHVD010000242.1:0-8081 GCA_032160745.1 Pseudonocardiales bacterium | reverse complement strand
CGTCGCGTTCGCGGTCGGTGAGAGCGATCAGCCCCGAGCGCTCGTCGTCGGCGGGGCGACGACCCGTCGTGCCCAGCGCGCGGATCTCGGCAAGGGTCGGAGCGGCGCCCATGATCTTCGCCGCGGCACGCGCGAGCTCGGCCTGCTCGGCCGCCTCGTCGGGCCGCCCGGTCGCCCGCAGGGCCTCGGCCAGCCGCACCCGCGAGCGGGTCTCCTGGACCACCTGTCCGTAATCGAAGGCCTCCACTGACTTGCGCCAGGCCTTGACGAGGTCGTCGGCCGCCGGCGGGTCCTGTCCGGTGAGCCAGCGCAGTCGAGCACTCTCGGCCTCGAGCCGCATCAGCCAGGCTTGGCCTTCCGGACCGAGCGCCCGCCCACGGGGCAGGCCCTTGTCGGCGCTCTTGCGACCGTCGGCCAGCAGCCGAGCGCCGTCGGCCGCGAGGTTCTCGTGCTGGGACTCCGGCGCTCGGGCGGCCGTGGCGGAGAGTACCGAGATGCCCATGGCCGAGATCTGGATACGAGCGAGGAACCAGGGATCGAGCCACAGCGTGCCGAGTGCCTCGACCAGATCGTCGATGAGCGCGAGGGCGGGAGCCGGCTCGGCCTGCTGCTCGTAGATCTCGAGCGCGCCCAGGCCGGAGTACAACCCGACGCGTCCCTCGCGGTGCCAGTACGGGCGCAGTTCGTCGACGACCGACAACGCGTCGACCTCACCGCGCCCGGCCCGTACGGCCATGGCCGTCGAACGGAAGACGGCATCGGCCATCATCGTGGGCTGCTGCCCGGTGGTGTCCAGGGTGCGCAGCGCGCCGTCCCAGTCACCGCGCAGGTACTGCAGGGTGGCGGTCATCGCCCGCGAGTGCACGCCGAAGGCGTCCCACGTGCGGCCGAGTTCCACGGCGCGCCGGCGATTGAGCTCGAACGCGTCCTGCGCCGTGTCGAGCTCACACTGCTCGTGCCACAGGCTGGCCAGGCTGTACCGGCTACGCAGCTCAGACGCGGCGTCGCCCGACGTCTGGGCCTGCTCGACGACGTTCTCGATCAGCCGCGCCGCCTCGGCGGGGTCGACCGTGCGGCGCGCGAGCTGGGCGAGCGTGGTCCGGGCGTCGGTGGCCGAGTTACGGCAGTCGACGGCCTCACTGACCGCGACGGCCTCGCGTGCGGTCCGCTCGGCGTCGACCTCCTGGCCCATGATCAGCGCGACCCGGGCGTGAACGGCAAGCAGCCGAGCCCGGAAGGTGGTCGGCGGGTCGACCGGGACGAGGTGCAGCGCCTCCGATGTGAAGGCCATCGCCTCGTCGTCGATCTCGTTGCCCAGTGCGGCGATGACCACGGCCAGCAGCAGGGTCGCCCGCCGCACCGGCTCGGCGTCGGTGGGCAGGTCGGCCAGCGCGCGCCGCGCGAGCTTGAGCCCGCGCTGCGTGTGCCCGGCGGCATCGGCCGCCTCGACCGCCGCGAGGATCAGCTCGGAGCGATCCACCGGCGCGTCCGGCACCTGCGGCGCGAGCTCGAGGGCGGTCTCGTAGTGCTGCAGCGCCTCTTGCGGAGCGGCCAGCGCCATCGCTTCGTGGCCGGCGGCCACGCTGGCCGAGTAGGCGGTCGGCAGGTCGTGCGACGCCCTGGCGTGCCGGGCGAGCTCGGCCGCGCGTCGGTCGCTGCGGGCCGACAGCACCGCCGCGTACGTTGAGTGCAGACGGACGCGCTCGCCGGGCAACAGGTCGTCGTAGACGACCTCGGCCAGAAGCGCGTGCCGGAAGACGTAGCCGCGCCCACTGGCCGTCAGCTGCAGGACGTGCGAGTCGATCGCGTCCCGCAAGGCCTCGTCGAGACGCGAGCCGGGCAGGTCGGCGACCGCTTCGAGCATGTCGTGAGTGACCCGGCGCCCGCCGACCGAGGCAACCCGTACGAGTTGCCGGGCGTCGTCGGAGAGCCGGTCGAGGCGGACCAAGAGGAGGTCGGCGAGGTGCCACGGCAGGTGCCGGGCGTCGCCGCACTGCTCGGCTGCGTTGATGAGTTCCTCGGCGAAGAAGGCGTTGCCGTCAGCACGAGTGACGATGCTGTCGATCTCGCGGTCGGCCATGCCGACGCCGTGCACCGAGCGAACCAGCGCCCGCACGTCGTCGGCATCGAGCGGCTCGAGATGCATCCGGGTCACGGCCGGCAGGCGTGACCATTCGGCGAGCGTGCGCCGCAACGGGTGGCGTCGATGCAGATCGTCACTGCGGTAGGTGACGACGAGGGCGATGCGCTCACCGTCCATCCGGGTGAACAGAAAACCGAGCAGATCCCGGGTGGCCTGATCCGCCCAGTGGACGTCCTCGACCACCAATGCGATCGGCCGCTCAGCGGCGAGGTGCGCCAGCCCGGCAAGGACGGAGTCGAACAGTTCGCCCCGCTCGACCGGGTACTGGTGCTCGGCCGCCCGGCCCGGGAGCAGCCGCGCCAGCGCCGGGAAGCTGCCCACCAACGGCTCGCCGAGTTCGGGCTTGTCTGCGGACAGCCGGGTGAACGCCTCAGTGAACGGCAGATAGGGCGGCGGGGTGTCGCCGAGGTCGACGCAGTGACCGATCAGGCAAAGGACCCCGTCGGCCGCCGCGGCGGAGAGCCACTCGCCGAGCAGGCGGGTCTTGCCGACCCCGGCGTCGCCGCCGACGACGACCGCGGCGGACGTGCCGGCGCGCGCGTCGGACATGGCGTTGACCAGCGTCGCCAGCTGCGGAGCGCGTCCGACGAGGGGCGTGGTGGACCGGGGCACGGTCCTATCTTGGCCCTGTCCACCGACAGAGATGAGCCCAGTCACCGTGCGGCACGCCTCCGGCGGCGACTCCGCCGCGGCCCTGATACCGCCAACATGCCGCGGCGGTAGTCCAGCTCGGCCGCGATCGCCTTCGGATTCAGGGCGGTGAGAGCGTTCATGAGCGGGCTCCTTTCGGGAACAGCGCCGACCCTGCTCGTCTGAGGGGACCCGCTGCATCGGCAGAACGCCCTATTCGCTCGTCCGGAGCCCTTAGATGTGGACAACCGGCTCGGCTGTCCACATCCCGTCACGGCGTCGCGCCGAAACCGGCAGGGTGGACGGATGCCGAACCGCGTCGCCGTCGCCGCCGCGCTGCTGATCGTCGCCGTGAGCGCGCCGCGGGCCGGCGCGGTGGGCGGCGCGGTGGGCGGCCGAGTTCCGCAGGCCGCAGCGCCAGGGCCGGGTGGCGAAGCCGATGCGGTCATCTATACCGCTCCGGTCAGCCCGCTGCGCGTCGTGCGTGGCTTCCGTCCGCCGGAGAACCGCTACGGCGCGGGGCACCGCGGAGTTGATCTGGGTGTCGACCTGAACACGACGGTTCGCACAGCCGGGGCCGGGGTCGTCCGGTTCGCCGGGCCGGTCGCCGGTCGTGGAGTGGTCGTGGTGCTGCACGCGGATGGCATCAGCACCGAGTACGAGCCGGTAACGCCCAGTGTTCGGGCCGGCGCCGTTGTCCGTAGCGGCCAGATCATCGGACACGTGCACGGAACGCATCGCGGCTGCCCGGCCGCCTGCCTGCACTGGGGAGCGCGGCGCGGTGGCGAGTACCTCGACCCGCTCGCGCTGCTGCGGCCGTTGGGCCCGGTGGTGTTGCTGCCCTGGCCACGCGGTAGCTGAGGGTCAGGCCCGCGGGTGCGCTCGCTGGTAGCTGCGGCGCAGTCGCTCCACGGACACGTGCGTGTAGATCTGCGTCGTCGACAGGCTGGCGTGGCCGAGCACCTCCTGCACGCTGCGCAGGTCGGCACCGCCTTCGAGCAGGTGCGTGGCGGCGGTGTGCCGCAACCCATGCGGCCCGACATCCGGAGCGCCGGGTACCGCTGCGGCGCGTCGGTGGACGATCGTGCGCACCGTGCGCTGATCGATCCGGCCGCCACGCACGCCGACGAGCAGCGCGGCCCCGGCCGCCGGGCCGACGAGTTGGGGACGGCCGCGGGCGAGCCAATCGTCGAGGACCCGGTCCGCGGCGAGTCCGTAGGGCACGGTCCGCTCCTTGGCCCCCTTGCCGAGCACTCGCAGCACCCGCCGGTGCCGATCGACATCGTCGATGTCGAGACCCACCAGCTCGGAGACCCGGATCCCGGCCGCGTAGAGCAGCTCGACGACGAGCCGGTCGCGCAGCACGACCGCCTCAGGCGCATCCGGGTCGCCCTCCACGGTCATCAGCCGCTCGGCCTCGTCGACCCGCAGGACCGCGGGCAGTGTGCGGCGGGTCTTCGGGCTGGCCAGCAGCTGGCCGGGGTCCGACGGCAGCAGCCCGGCGCGGTGCGCCCAGGCCGAGAACGTGCGCAGTGACGCCGACCGGCGCGCCATCGTCGCCCTGGACACGCCGCGCGCCCGAAGTACGCCGAGCCAGCCGCGAAGGTTCGCCAGCTCAATGTCGGCCGCGCTGCGCCCACCGAGGCGGGCCAGATGATCGAGGAAGCCGACCACGTCGCCGAGGTAGGCCCGCACTGTGTGCGTGGACCGGTTGCGTTCCAGCCGCAGGTGCCGCTCGAACGCGTCGACGGCCTCGGCCAGCGCAGCCGGTAGCTCGGCCCGCAGCCGCGCGACGTCGATGCGTCCGCTGAGTTCCTCATCGGCCGGCATGGGTCAGACCGTCGCGCGCGGGACGCGACATGGTCAAGCCGCCACGCGCGGAAGCCACGATCGGCCGCCGTCCAGAGTTCAGGTCGACTGCGTCGACGGCGACCGGCTCACCGGCCGGACGATGCGGTAACCGCCGTCCGAGACCTCGATCAGGCCGGAGAGTTCGAGGATCGGGAGGGCCCGGATCACGGTCAGCGGCGACAGGCCGGTCCGCACCGCCAACCGGTCCGGGTGCACCCAGCCGCGCGCGGGAAACCCGTCGAAGACCTGACGCGCCGGCTGGTCCAGCTGGTCGAGCCGACTCGTCAGATCCGACCGGGAGGGCGCCGAGGGGTTGACCGGAAGGTCGCTGGCCGAGCCGATGGTGAGGAGCACGTCATCGAGTCCGGTGACGAGGCGAGCGCTGTCGGTGTCGGCGGCGATGAGCGTGTGACAGCCGACGGACATGGCCGAGGTGACCGGCCCGGGAACCGCCATCAGCGGACGACCGAGACCGGTGCAGTGATGGGCAGTGTTCATGGCGCCGGAGCGTCGCGCGGCTTCGACCACGACGGTGCCGGTGCCCAACGCAGCGATAAGCCGGTTGCGGGTGAGGAAACGGCGACGCTGCGGCGCCGAGCCCGGCGGGCTTTCCGATACCAGCAGGCCGGACTCGGCGACGCGCTCGAAGAGAGTGGTGTTGCCGGGTGGGTAGGCGCGGTCGAGGCCGCCGGCGGAGACGATGACTGTGTCCCGGTCGGCGGCGAGCGCTCCGCGGTGCGCCGCCGCGTCGATGCCGTAGGCCCCGCCGGACACGACCACGAAGCCGCGCTCGGCCAGGCCGCAGGCGAGTTCGCGCGCGACCCGCTCGCCGTACTCGGTGGCGGCCCGGGCGCCGACCAGCGCCGCCGACCGCACCCCGACCGTGGACAACTCCGACGTCCCGCGGACCCAGAGCGCAAGTGGCGGGATCAGTTCGCCGCCCTCGGCATGTTTGCGCTGCCCGCTGGTGTAGGTCTCCAGCCGACGCAGTGCCGTCGCTTCGAGTGCCGCGAACGCGAAGTGCGGCCACTCGTCGGACTCCGGAACCACGAGCCGGATGCCGTGGCGCTGTGCCGCCTCGAGGTCGGCGTAGGGATCGACATGTGCCGCCCGCGCCGCGGTCGCCTCCGAGACCCGGTCGTCGACCGTGCCGTCTCGGATCGCCCGAGCCGCCTCGACCGCACCGTCTCGACGGACCATGTTCCACACCGGTATCGAGGCCGGCTCGGCAACCCGGTTCAGGAATGCCCGCGCGAGCAGGACCTCGTCGCTCACGCCGCCCATGACGTCTCCCGTCCGGTGCGGAAGTACAGCGCCTCGGCGACGTCCTCGGAGTTCGGCACCGTACGGCCGGCGAGGTCGGCCATCGTCCACGCGAGGCGCAGCACCCGATCGAAGCCGCGGGCACTCAGCGAGCCCTGCTCGAGGAAGTTGCGGGCCGGGCGCAGTACGGCGGTAGGCAGCACCCACGGGCCCTTGCGCAGGATGGAGCCCGGCACCGACGCGTTCACGGTGTACGGAGTTCCGCGCCAGCGGGCCGCCGCGGCATTGCGCGCGGCGAGCACGCGCTCCGCCACCGTGGCGCTCGACTCGCGTTCGGCCGTCACATCGAACAGGTCGGCGTGCGCTACCGGATCGACCTGGACCCGCAGATCGATGCGATCCATCAACGGCCCGGACAGCCGCTGCCGATGGCGTCGGCGGGTCATCGGCGGGCAGGTGCAGTTCGCTGCCGTCTGGCCACACGGGCATGGGTTCGCCGCGAGGACGAGTTGGAAGTGGGCCGGGTACCGCACCGCTCCCCCGCCGCGATGCAGGACGACATGCCCGGACTCGAGCGGTTGGCGCAGGGCGTCGAGCGCCCTGGGTGAGAATTCCGGGGCCTCGTCGAGGAACAGCACCCCGTGATGGGCCAGGCTGATCGCGCCGGGCCGGGCCAGATGCGACCCGCCACCGACGAGCGACGCGACAGATGCAGTGTGGTGCGGCGCCTGCAGGGGAGGCCGGCGGACGAGCTGAGGGTGCTCGGCCAGCAGCCCCGCGATGGAGTGGATGGCGGTGACCTCCATCGACGCCCGGTCGTCGAGGAACGGGAGCAGGCCCGGCAGCCGCTCGGCGAGCATGGTCTTGCCGGCGCCTGGCGTACCCACCATGTAGAGGTGGTGCGCGCCCGCAGCGACGATCTCGAGCGCCCGTTTGGCGGAGGTCTGCCCCGCGACATCGGCCAGATCGGCGGACGCCGCGTCGGTCGGGGTTGACGGCTCGGTCGGGACCGGCGGCAGCGTCGGCCCGTCGCCGGTGAGCCAACCGACGATGTCGCCGAGGTGCTGCGCGCAGCGGACATCGAGGTCGGAGACCAAAGCGGCCTCTGCGGCATTGGCGGTCGCGACGACCACGCGACGAGCGCCCAACCGCCTCGCCGCCAGCACCGACGGCAGCACCCCGCGCACCGGCCGCAGCCGGCCGTCGAGCCCGAGCTCGGCGATCCACACAGCGCCGGCCACCGAAGCGGTAGGCACCGAACCGGCCGCCGCGAGCACCGCAACGGCGAGCGCCAGGTCGAAGCGGGAGCCGACCTTGCGCACATCCGCGGGCAGCAGCGCCATGGTGATCTTCTGATTCGGCCAGTCGACGCCCGAGTTGACGAGCGCCGAGCGCAGTCGATCCCGCGACTCGACCACCGATGTATCGGGCAGCCCGGTGAACGAGAGTCCGGGCAGGCCGGAGGAAATGTCGCATTCCACTTCGACCAGCTGGCCGTCCAGACCGGTCAGGGAGACCGCGAGCGTGCGCGACAACGTCATCAGAACGCGCCTCGGACGTGCACGACATCCGGGCCATTCCCAGCTGAGCGCAGGACGGCGACGACATCGAAGCGCAGCGCCGCCCAGGACGCCTCGTCGCCCGCCTCACGCCGGGCCATCAGGTAGCGCAGCGCCAGCTGACGGATGCGCGCCGACTTCGAGGGGCCGACCGCCTCGGCCGGAGAGCCGAACGCCAGTGACGAGCGGGTCTTCACCTCGACGAAGACCAGCTCGGCGCCGTCGCGGGCGATGATGTCCAGCTCACCCTCGCGACAGCGCCAGTTCCGCTCGAGGATGACCAGGCCCGCCGCCTCGAGGTGATCGGCGGCAACCTGCTCGCCATAGCGCCCGACCGCATCCTTCACTCGCATGAGCGCAACCGTGCCCGAGGCCGACGACCGATCGTCGGCTCCGCACGATGGCTGTGGACGACGGAGCGGCAACGGACTGACAAACCCAGTGGTCCGGGTTCAACCGTCCCACCCGTAATCGGCGCTCGGGCCCTGCTGCGGCCGGGGCCGCACACGCGGCGGCGTCGCATGCCGGATCCGCGCCGCCTCCTCAGCCGGTAACCGCAGGAGAGCGGTCAACAGCTCGTCTCCGCCAGGAGTTCCTCCATCGCCCAGCGCGAGGTCGAGCCGACGGATCAGCTG
>JAVHVD010000241.1:0-9350 GCA_032160745.1 Pseudonocardiales bacterium | reverse complement strand
GTGCAGATCGTCCGGGCGTGGTCGAGCGCGAGCTGCTCGCCGTCGCCGGGCAGCGCCTGACCGATCGCGCTGAGCTTGACGCTGACCTCGACGCCCGCGGTGAGCGGGTCGAGGAGCTGGGTCAGGTGCGCCGTCTCGAGCGAGCGGAGCAGCTCGACATACGCGTCGACCACGGCGCCGGCCTGCGCGCGATCGGTGGTGTCCTCGCCGAGATGGTCGAGCGTGACCGTCAGGCCGGCGTGCACCAGCGCCTTCGTCGCGGCGACGGCCGACGCCGTGTCCGGGCCACCGACGAACCGGCGGACGACGCTGCGCGAGACGGGCGCGCGGGTGACGACGTCCTCGATCCGGCGGTTGCGCGCGGCAGCCAGGATCGCGGAGCGCAGCATGAGGGCCAGGCTAACCCGGTGCAAAGGCGAGGGTTACGAGGCGGACGGGTGCGGGGCGACGAGGTGCAGGCGGCAGTAGGCCAGCGCCTCGGCGAGATCGGCCTCGCGCTCGGCCCGGTCCAGCGCGCGACGGGTGTTGATCTCGACCACCACGTGCCCGTCGAAGCCGCGCACGGCGAGCCGTTCCAGCACATCGGAGCACGGCTGGCTGCCGCGCCCTGGCACCAGGTGCTCGTCCTTGGGCTGCCCGGTGCCGTCGGCGATGTGCAGGTGAGTGAGCCGATCGCCCATCGCGTCCAGCATCGCCACCGCGTCGGACTTCGACACGGCGGTGTGCGAGAGGTCGAGCGTGTAGTCGCGGTACGGCTCGTCGGCCGAGACGTCCCAGCTGGGCTGATAGGCCGAGACCTCCCGGCCGCGCACCCGCAGCGGGAACATGTTCTCCACCGCGAAGCGGACGTCCGTCTCGTCAGCCAGGCGGCGGACGCCCTCCCGGAAGCCGCGCGCGTAGTCCCGTTGCCACCGGAACGGCGGGTGCACCACCACGGTCTGCGCGCCGAGCAGCTCCGCCGCGAACTGCGCCTTCTGCAGCTTCGTCCAGGGATCGGTCGTCCAGACGCGCTGGGTGATGATCAAACATGGCGCGTGGATCGCCAGGATCGGCACCTGGTAGTGCTGCGACAGACGCAGCAGCGCGTACGGGTCCTGGCTCACCGGATCCGTCCACACCATGACCTCGACGCCGTCGTACCCGAGCTTCGCGGCGAGTTCGAAGGCCACCGGAGTTCCGTCCGGGTACACCGACGCGGTGGACAGCCCGACCTTGGCGCGCGAGGACCGCAACGCACGAGGCGGGCGGACGGTCATGCGCGGGACAGTACTTCGTCGGTTGCCATCAGGTGCCGTCGAGCCAGTCGAGGCGCCGAAGGATCACACCCTCGCGCAGTGCCCATGGACACAGCTCGAGCTCCTCCACACCAAACGCATCCATCGCCTCGCCGGCGACGACGGCGCCGGCGAGCGTCTGATGGGCTCGGCCGACACTGACGCCGTCGAGCTCGGCGAGATCCGCCGAGGCCATCCGGGAGATGAAGGCATGCACCTGGGTGAGGCCGGTCCGGGTCAGTAGCCGCCGCGCGTGGGGACCGGCCGAGCTCGGCGCCGCGCCGGCCAGTCGGGCGAGGGTCCGGAAGGTCTTGCTGGTCGCGACCACGCGGTCGGGCCGGCCGGTATCGAGCAACTGCTTCGCCGGCTCGGCGAGCAGGTCGGCGACATGCGCGCGCAGGCGGACAACATCGTCCTTCGGCGGCGGGTCGTCGGTGAACCACTCGCGGGTCAGTCGCGCGGCGCCGAGCGGCAACGAGAACGCAAGTTCAGGGTCTTCGTCCGCGCCCGCGCCGAGCTCGAGCGACCCGCCGCCGATGTCGAGGCTGACAATGTTGCCGGCGCTCCAGCCGAACCACCGCCGCACGGCGAGGAAGGTCAGCCGCGCCTCGTCCTCACCGGACAGCACGCTGAGCCCGACGCCGGCCTCCTTGCCGACCCGCTTCAGCACCTGCGCGCTGTTGCCGGCGTCGCGCACCGCCGACGTGGCGAAGGCCAGCAGCTCGTCGCAGTCGAGGTCGTCCGCTTCGCGGCGCGCCGACTTGGCCGCTTCGACCAACGCGTCGGCGCCGGACCGGGTGAGCTCGCCGTCGCGATTGAGGTGCTCGGCCAGGCGCAGCTCGGACTTGCGCGAGTGCTGCGGCGAGGGCTGTGCACCGCGATGCGCGTCGACCACGAGCAGGTGCACCGTGTTCGACCCGACATCCAGAACGCCCAATCGCATGTCTTCGACCCTATGCGTCTCGTACGCTCAGTGGATGCCGGTTCGTGAGACTTCACTGGACTTTCCGCGCGAGTGGATCGAGTTCGCCGACCCGTCCGACGACACGCACTGGATCCGGGCCGACCTCACCTGGTTGTGCTCGCGCTGGACGTGCATCTTCGGTCGCGGTTGTCACGGGACGATCGCCGGCCAGGCCAGCACCGGGTGTTGCAACCACGGCGCGTACTTCTCCGACAAGGACGACCGCAAGCGGGTCACCCGCTTCGCGGCCCAGCTGACGCGTGACGACTGGCAGCTCTACGACGAGGGGCACCGCGACGGCAAGCTCAAGTTCACGACGAAGGGCGAGGGCGAGGACGAGGCCCGGCGCAAGACCAGGGTGGTCGACGGCGCCTGCATCTTCGCCAACCGCGAAGGACATCCAGGTGGCATCGGCTGCGCGCTGCACGGGCTCGCGCTACGGCTCGGCATGAATCCGCTCGAGACGAAGCCCGAGGTGTGCTGGCAACTGCCGGTGCGCCGTGAGCAGGAATGGGTCGACCGCACCGATGGCACCCGCATCCTGCGCTCGACCATCGCCGAGTTCGACCGGCGGAGCTGGGGCGAGGGCGGACACGACCTGGACTGGTACTGCAGCTCGTCACCCGAGGCCCATGTCGGTGGCGAACCGATGTATCTGTCGTACGGGCCCGAACTGACCGCACTGATCGGCGACAAGGCCTACGACGAGCTGGCATCGATCTGCGCAAAGCGCCTCGAACTCGGCCTAGTAGCGATTCACCCAGCTACGGAAGCGGCCCAGCGAGAAGCTCTTTAGAGCCAACCACCAACGGGAGGATCAAGCCCGAGGAGCGCCAGCGACGAGCGGCTTCGGTCCGAGCCCCGCCGCCGCGCGAGCGAAGCGGGCTTGCGGCCCGAGCGCGAGCGAGGTGCGGATCGACGATGTGCCCGAGCGCAGCGAGCGGCGCTTGAGGAGATCCGCCTACGGCGGATCAATCAGCTCCCTCACGACTCGAACTTGTAGCCGAGGCCTCTTACGGTGGTCAGGTACTTGGGGCTGGCCGGGTCCGGCTCGATCTTCGCGCGCAGACGCTTGACGTGGACGTCGAGAGTCTTGGTGTCACCCACGTAGTCGGCGCCCCACACCCGGTCGATCAGCTGCCCACGGGTGAGCACCCGGCCGCTGTTGCGCAGCAGCAGCTCGAGCAGGTCGAACTCCTTCAACGGCAGCGCGACCTGATTTCCATCGACGGTGACCACGTGCCGTTCGACATCCATCCGGACGGGCCCGGCCTCCACCACGTTGAGCATCAGCTCCTCGGGCTCGGAACCGCGGCGCAGGACGGCGCGAATGCGCGCCACGAGCTCGCGCGAGGAGAACGGCTTGGTCACGTAGTCGTCGGCGCCGAGCTCCAGCCCGACCACCTTGTCCACCTCGGTGTCCCGCGCGGTGACCATGATGATCGGCACGTGCGAGCGGCTGCGCAGTTCCCGGCACACCTCGGTGCCGGACAGTCCGGGCAGCATCAGATCGAGCAGCACGAGGTCCGCGCCGCTGCGCTCGAAGGTCTGCAGAGCTTCGTGGCCGTTGCCGGCCACCTCGACCTCGTAGCCCTCGCGCCGCAGCATGTACGACAGCGCGTCGGAGAACGATTCCTCGTCCTCCACCACCAGGACTCGCGTCATTCGGTCTTCCCATCGGTACTGGTCACAGAAGTGAATCCTCTGCTGTCGCGGGCCCGGCAGACACCGGCACGCCGTCGTCGGAGACGTCGAACGTCGCCGACGATGGCCGATCCGAATGAACGCGCGGTAGCCGGATGGTGAACGTCGATCCGGACCCGGGTGAGCTCCACACCGACACGCTGCCGAGGTGGTTGGTGACGATGTTCTTCACGATGGCCAGGCCGAGGCCGGTGCCACCGGTCGCCCGCGAGCGCGCCGGGTCGACGCGGTAGAAGCGTTCGAAGATCCGGTCCCGGTCGGCGTCGGCGATGCCGATCCCCTGATCGGTGACCGAGATGTCGATGGTCGGCCGCGCGTCCTCGTCACGCGAGGAGCGCGCAGTGACCGCCACCTTCGTCCCCGCGCCGCTGTAGGCGATCGCGTTGTCGACGAGGTTGGCCACCGCGGTGGCCAGTTGCGCTCCGTTGCCGCGCACCCGAAGCGGTTCGACGCACGACGGCGACACGGTGATGGACGCCTGCTCGGCGACGAGCCGGGTGCGCTCGATCGCCTCGTCCACGATCCAGCTCACGGCCACCTCCGTCGCGCCCGGTAACGGATCGGCACCCTGCACACGGGAGAGCTCCATCAGTTCGCCCACCAGCTTGGCCAGCCGCGCGCCCTCGTGCTGGATCCGCCCGGCGAAGCGGGCGACCATCGCCGGCTCGTCCGCAGCGTCCTGGATCGCCTCGGCCAGCAGCGTCAGCGCGCCGACCGGCGTCTTCAGCTCGTGGGACACGTTGGCCACGAAGTCGCGGCGGACGGCCTCCAGGCGGCGCAGTTCGCTCACATCGGCCAACAGCAGGCAGACCGCGGCCGTCCGGTCGTCCGAGCCGGGAAGCGGCACGGCAGTCACCGCCAGCGCGATCGGTTCACGGCCGAGGCGCCCCATCGGCAGGTCGACCGACAGCGTCAGATGCTCGCCGGTCTCGAGCGCCTTGCGCGCGACGCTCAGCAGCCCCGGAAAGGCCAGCGTGTCGACGTCGAGGATGCCCATCGTCCGGGCGGCCGGATTGACCAGGACTGCTCGCTCCTCGCGGTCGAGCACGACGACCCCGTGGTCGAGCGCCTCCACGACCAGTGACGCCAGCGGTTGGGACGAGGACTCGGCGAACACCCCGGACACCGGCGCCGCCGGGCGGACGACATCGTGGACGGAAGCGGCGTACGGTCGGCGACGAGCAGCAATCATCAGCCCCAGCGCGACGCCTAGGGCGAGCGCCACGACCAGGAGAGCAATTGCCAGGACGGGCACACCCCGATGGTACGGGCGCGTGAACGGCCGAGTCGCCGTGGCGCAATCCGAGTCATGGGTTGTTCACCTTCCGGACGGACGCCGTTCACGGCCCTACCACGGTGCGGTCGTCCAACGCCCGCACCCTGACCACCATGCGTGACGTGTTCCATGACGAGCTCGACGACATCGGCGCCGGTGTCGCCGAGATGATTCAGCTGGTCGCCGCGGCCATGCAGGGCGGGACGAGCGCGCTGCTCGACGCCGATCTGCTCCTGGCCCAGAAGGTGATCGACGCCGATACCCGGGTGGACGCGCTGCGCGTCGATCTCGAGGACCGCGCCTTCCAGATGATCGCCCGGCAGCAGCCGGTGGCCACCGACCTGCGCATACTGGTGACCACGCTGCACCTCGTCGCCGACCTCGAGCGGATGGGCGACCTGGCGCTGCACGTTGCGAAGATCGCCCGGCTGCGGTTCCCCGACGCTGCCGTCCCCGAGGAAGCGCGCGACGTGATTCTGCAGATGGGCGAGGTGGCCCGCTCCCTCGTCCAGAAGGTCGGAGAGGTCGTCGAGGGACGCGACATCTCGCTGGCGCAGGCGATCGAGGCCGAGGACGACTCGATGGACGCGCTGCGCCGCAAGCTGTTCACCCTGGTGCTGTCGCCCCGCTGGTCGCACGGCACCGAGGCCGCGATCGACATGACGCTGCTGGGCCGCTACTACGAGCGGTACGCCGATCACGCCGTCGCGGTGGCGCGGCGCATGATCTTCATCGTCACCGGCCGGCGACCGAACGCGCCGACCAACGGCCTGACGGCGCCGATGAGCTGACGCGACGCTGACGCGACGCGGACGCGGCGCACGCACACCGAACGGCAAAGGGCCCGGCGACGAATCGCCGGGCCCTTCGTCAACCGTGGGGGTCTAGCCGACGGAGAAGTACGTCACGTCGGTCGCCCCGCTGTAGGAGATGACGCCGAACCACCGCTTGGCCGGGTCGAGACCCGTCCAGGACGCGGTGAGCTGCAGCGGCTGGGCCTGCGTGGCGGCCGCCGGGCTGGGGGCAACGGACGCGTTGCCGACCGGCCCGGTCGGGACGACGAAGTTGGCGATCGAGTAGTTCGTCGAACCGCCCGGCGTGGAGAAGCCGTTGACGTACACGTCGTACGTCCCGGCCGCCGGAGCCTTCATCGTCGCCTGCTCATCGGCTGAACCTGACGCCGACACGGCGACGAGTGTGCCGCCCCGGTAGACGTAGAGATCCAGGTCAGCCGTGTCGTCCGCCGAGTCGGCCGAGAATCGCGCCGCCGCGGTCCCCGCCGGCACCGTCACCGCGTAGTGCTTGGTCGCCGCTCCGGCGACCGGAGCCGCCGCGTCGAACGGGCCGGCAACCACGCTGTCGGCGGTGGGCGTGACACCCACGAGCCCGTTGACCGTGCTGGTCAGCGTGCCGGTGGAGCCAGGGGTCACGGTGAACACCTGCGAGCCGCTCGCGCTGGCCGCACCGTGCACCTCGGCCGGCGCCGCGATGGCGACCGGCTTGACCGCGACCGGGATGCGCACGCGGTGCGTCCCGTCGCTCCAGGTCAGTGAACCCTTGGCCCACGCGCCGAGCGGCGCGTCCGAACGGACGAACCGCACCGTGAACGCCTTCGTCTCACCCGGCTGCACGGTCAACGTCGACGGCGTCACCGTCACGTCGAAGCCCGGAACGTCGGGCGTCGACGTGTAGGTGGCCGCAGTGTCACTGACGTTCTTCACCCGGCGGGTCACCGTCTTCTCACCGGTGATCCGGCCGATGCCGATCGACGCCTGGTTCAGATCGCTCGCCTGGATGGCGGGCAACGAGGTGGTGGCGGCGCCGATGCTCTTCAGGTACTGGACGTACTCGTTGAACGTGGTCGGGTACACCAGTCCCGGATCGGCCGCCCCGTTCGGGTTGACGAAGCCGGCACCTTGCGCGAACGGGTCCTTGGCACTCGAGACGGTGTCGCCCGCGCTGGTCATGATCGCCGACTTGATCTCCGACGGCAGCCAGTCGGGGTGCTTGGCCATGATGAGTGCGCCGATGCCGGCGATGTGCGGTGACGCCATCGAGGTGCCCGACATGAAGTCCCACGACCGGCCGTGGTCGGCCGGCGGAGCGACAGCGGCGACGACGTCGTTGCCCGGCGCCGCGATGTCCGGCTTCAAAATGTCGCCGCCCGTGGTGGTCGACGGTCCCCGCGAGGAGAAGTCAGTGATCTCGGGAACCTTCGGTGCGGCGGCCAGCTCGACCGGGGTCAGCGGCAAAATCTTCGCCGTTGCTGCCGCGCCGGCAGAGGTGATGTAGGCCTTGACTGCTGCGCCATCGGTGTTGTTGATGTGCACCGCCGGCACCGGGTGGAAATCGCCGTTCAGCGAGTTGGGCGTGAGATTCACCATCACCATGCCGGCGCCACCGACCCGCTTGACCTCGAAGCCCTTCTCGATCCGGTCGTTCACGCCGCGGTCGCAGACGATCACCTTGCCCGCCGCCTTGGCCGGATCGAGGCTGCCGGCGAAGCAGAGCGACGCGTTCGTGACGGTCGCACTGGCCAACTTGACGCTCGCGGCGGTGACCAGCGGAGTCGGTGTGGTGAGCGAGGGCGTCGTTGACGCGCCGACGTAGCGGGCGCCGTTGCCGAGCTCGACGGCCTGGAAGGCGCGACGGTGTGTGGCCGCGGCGACGGTGGTCACCCACGGCGCCGGGTGGTCGAGGGTGCTCGCCCCGGGGCCGCTGTTACCAGCGGAGTTGGCCACGAACACGCCGGCGCGGGCTGCCAGCAGGAACGCAATGGAGACCGAGCTGGCGACGTCGGACTCGGTCGTTCCACCGATGGAGTAGTTGAGCACGTCGACCCCGTCGGCCACGGCGTCGTTGATCGCCGCAACGCTGTCGGAGTTGAAGCAGCCGTCGTCCACGCCGGGCTCGCCGGCCCAGCAGACCTTGTACATCGCGACCTTCGCGCCGGGCGCCATGCCCGACCCGGTGCCGATGTGCTGGCCGTCGATGGTGACGTCGGTGCCGTAATCGCCGGCTGCTGTCGAGGAGGTGTGCGTGCCGTGACTCTGCGCATCGCGCGGCGAGAGGTACTCGGACTTCGCGATGTTGTGCTTGCCGAAGCCTTGGACGTAGTACCGCGCGCCGATCAGCTTGTCGTTGCACTCGGTGACCGGGAACAGCTCGCCCGCGACGCACTTGCCCTGCCAGGTGGACGGAACCGGGATCCCGGTGTGGCCGGCGAAGGCCGCGCTCTCCGGCCAGATGCCGGTGTCGATCACACCGACGACGGTGCCGGCGCCAGCGTTCTTCGCGCCACCGAGCTGCTGCCAGATCCCGCCGGGAGCGCTCAGACCGAGGAACTCCGGGGACAGGGTGGTGTCCGGGTGCTGGAGCTGATCGCGCTCGAGGGCCAGGACACCACTGGTCTTCGCGAGAGCCGTCGCCTGGGCGGCGCTGAGATCGGCCGCGATGCCGTTGTTGGTGACGGTGTAGTCGTAGAGCTTGGTGGCACCGACCTTGGCCAGCGCGCTGTCGTGCTTGGCGACGAGACGCTGCTGCCACTTCTCGGCGGCGGCCGAGTGGGCATTGAGCTTGTGGCCAGTTGCGGGCCGCGTCGCGGGATAGCCCGACACGTCGCCGTCGTAGGTCGCCAGCGGCTCATCGGCGAAGGAGACGATATAGCGGCCGGCCGTCAATGCGGGACGGTTGGCGGCCGGCGAACTTGCTGCCCCGGCTGGTGCGGCGCCGGCCGGCTGGGAGCTCACGGCCATGGCCGCAGTGACGGCAGCCGCCGCGACCAGGGCGAGGCCGCGGGCGCGGCGTCGCGACATGAAGATGCTCACAAAGGGTTCCTCTCGGTGCTTTGGCCCACACGCCCCACATTGGACGTCTGGCCACAAATGCCACAGAGCCTCACCCGGGGGTTACAACGATGTCAACCGACCCGTCGTTCCAGTGCCAAGCCCGGCTCGTCAACCGGACTCTTCACGCCAGCCAATACAGTTGCCCTTTACTTCTTGCCCTGGTTGGCGACCGCCTCGATGGCCGCGGCCGCGGCGTCGGGGTCGAGGTAGGTGCCGGGGCCGGTCGGCTGCAGGGTCGCGTCGTCCAGTTCGTAACGCAGCGGAATTCCGGTGGGCACGTTGAG
>JAVHVD010000240.1:0-10301 GCA_032160745.1 Pseudonocardiales bacterium | reverse complement strand
CTCACGTCCCGGCCCAGCCGGTCGTGGCCTCGGGGCGGCGCGACACGCGGCGTGCCGCGCCGCTACGGGGCCACGACCGGTCGGTCACGCCTTCTCCAGGTATTCGGCCTGGTCGTCATTGACGAGGGCTGCCACCTGCGCGGCGAGGAGCGGGTGCTCGGCCAGCGTGGGGTCGGCGGCGACGATGTCCCCGGCCTCGGCGCGGGCGGCGGTGATGAGGTCCTCGTCGCGCAGCAGGGACAGCAACCTCAGCTGGCGGCGCCGGCCGGACTGCGCGGCGCCCAGCACGTCGCCCTCACGCCGCTGCTGGACGTCGAGCCGGGCCAGCGCGAACCCGTCGGTGGTGGCGGCCACCGCGTCGAGCCGCTCCCGGGCCGGTGACTCGCCCACGACGTCGGTGACGAGCAGGCACAGCCCGGCATGCCCGCCCCGGCCGACCCGCCCGCGCAGTTGATGCAGCTGGGAGATCCCGAACCGGTCGGCGTCCAGAACGGCCATCACCGTGGCGTTCGGGACGTCGACACCCACCTCGATCACCGTGGTCGCCACGAGCACATCGATCCGTCCGGCGGCGAAGTCGACCATCGTGCGGTCCTTGTCCTCCGGCGTCAGTCGGCCGTGCAGCGGCGCCAGCCGCAAACCGTTCAGCGGCCCGTCGGTGAGCATCGGCAGCACATCGTTCACCGCCAGCGGGGGCCGCCGGGACTTCGTGCCCGCGCCCTCGCCGTCGTCGTAGTCGGGTAGCTCGGCGTCGAAGTCGGACAGGTCACCGCCTTCGCCGATACGGGGGCAGACGATGTACGCCTGGCGGCCGGCCGCGACCTCCTCGCGGATTCGCTGCCACGCCCGCTCCAGCCACCCCGGCTTCTCCGCGGCCGGGACGACGCTGGTGGCGATGGGCGCCCGGCCGGCCGGCAACTCGGACAGCGTGGAGGTCTCGAGGTCGCCGAATACCGTCATCGCAACCGTCCGTGGGATCGGCGTCGCCGTCATGACGAGGACGTGCGGCGGCGTCGCCGCCTTCCCGCGCAGGGCGTCGCGCTGCTCGACGCCGAACCGGTGCTGCTCGTCGACGACGACGAGACCGAGGTCGGCGAAGCTGACGTGCTGCTGGATCAGCGCGTGCGTGCCCACCACGATGCCGGCCGCTCCCCCGGCCGCTTCGAGCAGCGCTCGCTTGCGGGCCGCGGCGGGCAGCGATCCGGTGAGCAGCGCGACCCGGGTCGCGGTCTCGGTGCCGCCGAGCTGACCTCCGTGCGCGAGCGGTCCGAGCAGCGTCTCGAGGGTGCGGGCGTGCTGCCCGGCCAGCACCTCAGTCGGCGCGAGCAGCGCCGCCTGCCCGCCGGCATCGACCGTCTGCAGCATCGCGCGCAGCGCGACCACCGTCTTGCCCGAGCCGACCTCGCCCTGCAGCAGCCGGTGCATGGGGTGCGGCTGCCCGAGCTCGTCGGCCACGACATCGCCGACGTCGCGCTGCCCGGCGGTAAGGGTGAAGGGCAGCGTCGCGTCGAACGCGTCGAGCAGGCCGCCCGGTTTGGGCGGACGGGGCACGGCGGGGTTGGCGCCGGCCAGCCAGCGCCGCTGCGCCAGCGCGAGCTGCACCCCCATCGCCTCGTCCCAGGCGAGTCGGCGTCGGGCGGCCCGCCAGTGCTCGTGGTCGTCGGGCTCGTGCATGGCCCGCAGCGCGGCGTCGCTGTGCAGCAGATCGCGCCGTGCGCGGATCTCGGCGTCGAGGCCGTCGGGCACCGGGTCGAGGACGAGCAGCGCCTGGTGCACCGCGTTCGAGACCACCCATGTCCGGACGGACTGAGTCGCGGGATAGACGGGGATCAGCCGACCGGCGTACATGCCCGCCGTGGCCTCGTCCATGTCGTCGCCGCGCAGCAGCAGGTAGTCGGGATGCACGAGTTGGCGGACCCCGCGGAACTCGCCGACCTTGCCGGAGAAGAGACCACGGCTGCCCGGGACGAGGTCGCGGCCACGCCAGGTGCCCCGGCCGAAGAAGACGAGATGCAGCTTCGCCCGCCCGTCCCCGACGACCACCTCGAGGCGCTGACCGGTGTTCGACCGCTTGACCGTGCTGGTGAGGACGTCGGCGACGACGGTGACCTCTTCGTCGATACGCAGCGACGAGAGCTCGGTCAGCTCACCGCGCTCGGCCATCCGCCGGGGGTAATGGGCGAGCAGGTCGCCGACGGTCTGCATGCCGAACGCCTTTTCGAGCGCCTTGGCGGTGCGGCCACCGATCGCGTCGGACAGCTTGGATTCGAGCGTGGGCACGGACCTACTCCACCCCGATGATCACCGGGTGGTCGGGTTGGCCGCCCGGGTAGATGGTGACGTCGGTGAACGGGGCGCGGTCGTGGACGTGGGCCTTGATCAGGTCACCGGTGCGGGGCGGGGCGTCGACCCCGACCAGCACTGTCATCAGCTCGGCGCCGACGCCCAACAACCGGTCGACGACGGTGAAGGCGACCGCCAGCAGGCCGCGGCCGACCTCGACGACTTCGTCGTCGATGAGGCCGAGGACGTCGCCGGGCTGGCAGATGCCGACGGCGGTCAGCGCCTCGTTGCGGGCGATGGTGACCTCGGCGTGCCGTGTGGCCGCCGCCGCTTCGGCCATGGCGATGACGTCGTCGTCGAAGCGCCGGGCCGGGTCGTGCACCGCGATCGCAGCCAGGCCCTGCACCGGTGACCGGGTGGGCACGACCGAGACCCGGATGCCCTGCGCCCGGGCTCGTTCGGCGGCTGCTTCGGCGACACCGGTGACTCGAGAGGCATTGGGCAGCAGGACGACCTCACGCGCGTCGGCCGCGCGGATCCCGGCGAGGACATCGTCGACGGTGGGCAGCGCGCCGGGCTCGGCCTCGACGACCTGGACGCCCTCGGCCTCGAACAAGTGGGCCAGACCCGTGCCCGGCGCCACTGCTACCACGGCTATCGCGCCGTCGTCGGCGGCGTCGTGCATCTGGTCGGAGAAACGGACCACCGAGATCTGGGAGGGACGGCCGGCATCCACGCCCGCCTCGATCGCCGCACCGACGTCGTTGACGTGCACGTGGACGTTCCACACACCTTCGCCGACGGCCACGACGGCGACCGAGTCGCCGAGCTCGGCCAGCGCACCGCGCAGGGTGTCGACGGCGGACGGGGCGGCGTCCAGCAGGTACTGCACCTCGAAGCCGAACTCGCTGCCGTCGCCCTCGTGGAAGGCCGGCGCCGAGCGCAGCGGGACGCGGACCGGACCGATCGGGGTGACCACTCCGGTGATCGTGCGGGCGAGCGCCTCCAGCAGCACGACGAGTCCGCGGCCCCCGGCGTCGACCACTCCGGCCCGTGCCAGGTCGTCCAGCTGGCTGGGTGTCCGCTGCAGGGCGATGTCGGCCGCTCGTACGGCGTTGATGATGATCTCGCCGAGCGTGTCCCCCACCGCGCCGTCGCTGGCCGCCCGGGCGACGGTGAGGATGGTCCCCTCGACGGGGCTGACGACCGCCGTCCGGGCCAGCGCGGCGCCCCGGTCGAGGCCGGCGGTGATCGCCGGCGCGTCGAACTCGTCGGTCGTGGCATCGGCGAAGCCGCGCAGGATCTGGGACACGATGAACCCGGAGTTGCCCAGGGCCCCCTGAGCCGCCCCGACGGCCATCTCGGCCAGCGCCGCGGCGGCGTTTCGGGGCCGGGCCGCGGCCAGGGCGGCGTCGGCCGCCCGCAGGGTGGTCAGCAGATTGCTGCCCGTGTCCGAGTCGGCGACGGGGTACACGTTCAGCGCGTCGATCTCGGCGCGGTGGGTGTCGAGCAGCTCGACCGCGCTGCGGCTCCATCGGCGCACGGCGTCGGCATCCAGCGCGTCGAGCACTCGCCCCCCTCTCGGCACCATTTGTTCGCGCAGGATACTGGCCCGGGCCGACCGATCCGGGCGGTTTGGATGCGGCGAGCCGCAGACGTTAGACTGCTCCGGTTGCCCCGATTCGATTCGGGCGCGCTCAATTCTTTCGATCGGCAAGGAGTCTCCAGTGGCCAGCGTCTGCGATGTCTGCGGCAAGGGGCCGGGCTTCGGCATGTCCGTCTCGCACTCGCACCGCCGTACCCACCGCCGGTGGAACCCGAACGTGCAGACCGTGCGGGCGGTCGTCGCCCCGGGCACCCGTCGTCGGCTCAAGGTCTGCACCTCGTGTCTGAAGGCCGGCAAGGTCACCCGCGGCTGAGCCTCCTCCACGCTCTCCCGGCCCGTCTCGCTCCGGCGAGGCGGGCCGTTGTGCTGTCCGGGCGCTCTAGCGCAGCTGCACTGCGGGCAGTGCCTTGCCGTAGAACAGCGCCCGCGGGTGACATGCGTAGTGTCCGAAGCCGGGGACGTCCGTATAACCGGCTTGCCGATACATCGCGATGGCCTCCGGTTGTTCCGGCCCGGTGTTGAGCACCAGCCGGCTCAGTCCGGCCTCGCCGGCCGTGCGTTCGAGCGCCGTGAGCAGCTGACGAGCCAGGCCGCGTCGGCGCGCCGACTGGCTCACATACATCCGTTTGATCTCGGCCGTGGACTCGTCCAACCGGCGCCAGCCGCCCATGGCGACGGCGATGCCGTCGAGCAGCCCCACCAGAAAGAGGCCGGTGGGCGGTGAGAACTCCGTCGGGTCGACTTCCGCGGCGTCCGGCCCGCCGTAGAGGGTGACGTACATCTGCTGGACCTCGGCCACCAAGCGGGTCACATCGGGGTCGGCGTACGGCCGGGTCTCGATCTCGAACTGCACGCTCCGACCCTACGAGGTGACTCCGACACGGCTCAACGGAAGTGCTCGTGGCCGCCGACCGGCCAGCGCCGGCCGTCCACCCGAACCCCTTCGCCCTCAGCCACCGACCCGATCACCAGCCACGGGTCGGGCAGGTCGGTGCCCCGCGGGAACGTGGCGGCGAGGGCGTAGTCGTCACCGCCGGTGAGCACCCAGATCATCGGGTCGACGTTGAGCGCGGAGCCGACTTCGCGCAGTTTGGCCGGGACGTCCAGTGTCTCGGCGCGCAGATCGATACGTACCCCGCTCGCGGCGGCGACGTGCCCGAGATCAGCCACCAGGCCGTCGCTCACGTCGGTCATCGACGTGGCGCCGAGGGCGGCGGCGTTCGCGCCTTCGAAGTAGGGCGGCTCGGGGCGGCGATGGGCCGCGACCACCTGCACCGGCGAGCGGAAGCCACGACCCAGCACGGCGAACCCGGCCGCGGCCCAACCGATCCGGCCACAGAGGGCAACGACATCGCCCGGCGCGGCGCCGCCGAGGGTCACCGGCGCGCGGCCCTCGAGATCGCCCAAAGCGGTGAGGGCGATGGTGATGGAGTCGGCGGCGGTGATGTCCCCGCCGACGATCGCCGCCTCGACGTGCGCGCACTCCTGGCGCAGCCCGGCCAGCAGGCCGTCCACCCAGGACAGCTCCAGCGTCCCCGGGACGGCGAACCCCACGAGCAGTGCGGTGGGCAGGGCACCCATCGCCGCGATGTCGGAGAAGGCCCGCGCGGCAGCCTTGTGCCCCACGTCTTCCGCGGTCGACCAGTCGCGGCGGAAATGCCGTCCCTCGACGAGAAGGTCGGTGGACGCGACGACCCGGCCGTCCGGTGTCGCGACCACGGCGGCGTCGTCGCCCGGGCCGACCAGGGTGCTCTCGACCGTCTCGAGCCCCTCGGTGACCCGCGCGATCAGCCCGAACTCGCCGGCGTCGGAAACGGTGATGGTCGTGCTCCTCACGATCGGGCGCGGGTCGCCGGCGGCTGTGGTGCGGAGCCGGTGTCCCTCTGCTGCGCCTGCGCTACGTTCTACCGGTCCGCTCATCTCGACGAGACTAGGACGCGCCGCGAATGGCCGGTCGGCGCGCCAGAGGCTGCGACGAGCTACCCGGAAGGCAGGCACGTGAGCGTCAGCGCGTACATCCTCATTCAGACCGAGGTCGGCAAGGCCGCGTCGGTCGCCGAGCAGATCAGTGGACTCGCCGGAGTGGCCAGCGCCGAAGACGTCACCGGGCCGTACGACGTTATCGTGCGGGCCGAGGCCGAGAGCGTCGACGAGCTCGGCAAGCTCGTGGTGGCCAATGTGCAGTCGGTTGCCGGGATCACCCGGACGCTGACCTGCCCCGTCGTCCACCTCTGACTCGGGCTCCGCGATCGACCCCGTCTACCGCCGCGCGGCGCTGATCGCCACTGGCGTCACGCTGCCCCTGGTCGCGCTCGCGGCCATAGGAATCGTCGCGCTCGGCGGCGGCTCGGGTTCGGACTCGACCAGCAACCCGACCGCCGGTGCTCTTCCCGCACTGACGCCGACAGCGCCGCCGCACGCCGCCGCCGAGGCGGCGCCCTGCGCCAAGGTGCTCGCCGAGCTGCCGGTGCGGCTCGACACCCTCGACCCGCGGGTCGTCCACACCAAGCCCGACTCGCCCTACGTCGTCGGGTGGGGCAACCCCGCCGTCGTCCTGCGCTGCGGCGTCGACCGGCCGAAAGCGCTGACCGCCGGGTCGAGCGCGCAGTTCATCAACGGCGGCGACGTGGCCGGCCCCTACTTCGACGTGACCCGGGCCGGGGACGGAAACGTCTACACCACCGTCGACCGCGGCCCGTACATCTCCATCACCGTGCCGGCCAAGTACCAGGGCGGGACGATCTTGCCGCCGCTGTCCCAGGCGATCGCCAAGGCGCTGCCGGCCGTGTGCAGCACCGATCCCGCCGAGCCCGACCCCGACAAGCTCTGCACCCGCCGCAAGTAGGCCGATCAGCCCATCCTGGGGCGGTCAGGACTCGAGGCGGCGGTGGGCGGCCTCGTCGGCGGCCCGGGCGAACGCGCTGAGCAGGCCCTGCAGGGCCAGCGGACGCATCCGGTCCAGGATCGCCACCACCTGCTCGTGGTCGATCTCGCCGCGCTGATACGGGCCCCAGATGGCTCGGGCGAACAGGTCGGTGAGCCCGTTCGCCACCGCGGTCGCGTGCTCGTCGATGATCTGCGCCGACTCGCGCAGTACCGATTGCGGCACGGGCAGATCCATCAGCTCCGCCGCGTGGCCGAGCATCGCCGGCGAGGCCAGGAACTTCCCGTCCGGGCGCCGCTCCAGCGCGCCAACGGCGACGAGGTAGTCGACCTGGTCGTCCTCGATGCGCCGGCCTATCCGCCGTTCCAGGCCGGCCCGGTCGAGCTCCTCGGTCTGCTCGTGCAACCACGGCGCCAGCACTGCGCTCTGTACTGCATATTCGGCGGGGGTCGCGTCCTCGGGGATCCGGTCCAGCACCCGCTGGATGGCCGACAGTGTGTAGCCGTGTTCCTGGAGGGTCCGGACGAGGTCGAGCCGCATCCGGTGCCGGGCGTCGTAATAGGCCACGCGCCCGCGGCGCTGCGGCGGCGGCAGAAGCCCCTCGCTTGCGTAGAAACGGAGCGTGCGTACCGTCATCCCGGTACGCGCGGCCAGCTCGTCGACGGTCAGCTCACCGTCGGTTGCCGCCTCCACTCCGGTCACGGGCCGAGCGTAGACGTTGCCGGGTGCACAGGGACACAATCACTGGCACTCGGCGACTGTGACAGTAAGACTGGGACCATTAGTCGGCTTCCCCGGCCTGACACAGGACGGCCCGGCCCAGACAGGACGGTAACTGAACATGACCGAAGCATTCGTCTACGACGCTGTGCGCACCCCGCGCGGACGGGGCAAGGCCAACGGATCGCTGCACGGCACCAAACCGGTGTCGCTGGTGGTCGGCCTGCTCGACGAGGTCCGCAAGCGCAACGTCGGTCTCGACCCCGCCAATGTCGAGGACGTCATCCTCGGCTGCGTGTCGCCGATCGGTGAGCAGGGCGCCGACATCGCCCGCACCGCCGCGCTGGCCGCGGGCTACGAGAACTCCGGCCCGGGGTTCCAGCTCAACCGGTTCTGCGCCTCCGGCCTCGAAGCGGTGAACATCGCCGCGCAGAAGGTGCGCTCCGGCTGGGAGGACCTGATCTTCGCCGGCGGCGTCGAGTCGATGTCCCGAGTACCGATGGGCTCCGACGGCGGCCCGTGGGCCCAGGACCCGGAGACCGCGTACAAGACCGGTTTCGTGCCGCAGGGCATCGGTGCCGACCTGATCGCCACCCTCGAAGGCTTCAGCCGCGCGGACGTCGACACGTTCGCCGCCGAGTCACAGCTGCGCGCGGCCAAGGCGATCGCCGACGGCGCGTTCGCCAACTCGGTCATCCCGGTCGTCGACATCAACGGCCAGGTCGTGCTCGACCACGACGAGTTCCCCCGTGCCGGCACCACCGTCGAGACGCTCGCCGGCCTCAAGCCGTCGTTCGCCGCGGTGGCCGAGATGGGCGGCTTCGGTGCTGTGGCCCTGCAGAAGTACCACTGGGTCGAGAAGATCAACCACGTCCACACCCCGGGCAACTCGTCCGGCATCGTCGACGGCGCGTCGTTGATGGTCATCGGCAGCGAGAAGGCCGGCACCGACAACGGCTTCACCCCGCGGGCCCGGATCGTCTCGGTCGGCGTCGTGGGCTCGGAGCCGACCATCATGCTCACCGGCCCGGCACCGTCGGCGCAAAAGGCGCTGGCCAAGGCCGGCCTGACCGTTGACGACATCGACCTGTTCGAGGTCAACGAGGCGTTCGCGGCCGTCGTCATGAAGTTCATGCGCGACCTGAACGTCCCGCACGAGAAGGTGAACGTGAACGGCGGCGCGATCGCCCTGGGCCACCCGCTCGGTGCCACCGGCGCGATGATCCTCGGCTCGCTGGTCGACGAACTCGAACGGCGCGACCTGCGCTACGGCCTGGCCACGCTCTGCGTCGGCGGCGGTATGGGCGTCGCCACCATCGTCGAGCGTGTGTGAGCGACGCTTGCGGAGCGAAGCAAGAAGCACAGTCCGCGACGCATGTGAGCGACGCTTGCGGAGCGAACCGAGAAGCACAGTCCGCGACGTAGGAGCGGATCGGGTCTCAGACGGACCCGAGCGAAGCGAGCGGTCCGGAAGAGAACCGATGAACGAGGGAATCGCACATGTCTGAGAACACCATCCGCTGGGACCAGGACGCGGACGGCATCGTCACGCTGACCCTCGACGATCCCAGCCAGCGAGCCAACACCATGACCGACGACTTCCGGTCCTCGCTCACGTCGGCGGTCGACCGCCTGGAGTCGGAGAAGGACTCGGTCACCGGCGTCATCATCACCTCGGCGAAGGACACGTTCTTCGCCGGCGGTGACCTGAAGCTGCTCGCCCAGGTGACCGACGAGAACGCGCACGAGTTCGCTGCGGGCGTCGAGAAGATCAAGGCCGACTTCCGTCGCCTCGAGAAGCTGGGCAAGCCGACCGTCGCCGCGCTCAACGGCGCTGCGCTCGGTGGCGGCCTCGAGATCGCGCTCGCCTGCAACCGGCGTATCGCGCTCGACAACCCGAAGTCGCAGTTCGGCCTGCCGGAGGTCACTCTCGGCCTGCTGCCCGGCGCCGGCGGCGTCACCCGCATCGTCCGGTTGCTGGGCATCGCCGACGGGCTGATGAAGGTGCTGCTGCAGGGCACCCGGTACAAGGCGGCCGAGGCGGTCGAGCTGGGCATCGTCGACGAGATCGCCGCGACCCCGGACGAGCTGCTGTCGAAGGCGCGCGACTGGATCAAGGCCAACCCCGAGACCGAGCAGCCGTGGGACGCCAAGGGTTACCGGATGCCGGGCGGTGCACCGTCCAACCCGAAGATCGCCGGCATGCTGCCCGCATTCCCCGGCAACCTGCGCAAGCAGCTCAAGGGCGCTCCGATGCCGGCGCCGCACCACATCATGTGTGCCGCTGTCGAAGGCGCGACCGTCGACATCGACACCGCGCTGGCGATAGAGGGACGCTACTTCGTCAATCTGGCCAAGGGGCAGACGGCGAAGAACATGATCCAGGCGTTCTGGTTCGACCTGAACGCCATCAACGCCGGTGGCTCGCGGCCGGCCGGCTTCGAGAAGCGGCCCGCGAAGAAGGTCGCCGTGCTCGGCGCCGGCATGATGGGCGCGGGCATCGCCTACGTCAGTGCCCGCAACGGCATGGACGTCGTCCTGAAGGACATCTCGATCGAGGCGGCCGAGAAGGGCAAGGCCTACTCGCAGAAGCTGCTCGACAAGGCGGTCTCCCGCGGCAAGACGACGCAGGAGAAGGCCGATGAGGTGCTCGCCCGCATCACGCCGACCGCCGACTACGCCGACCTGGCCGGCTGCGACCTGATTGTCGAAGCGGTCTTCGAGAAGGTGTCCCTCAAGCACGAGGTGTTCAGCCAGGCCGAGCCGGTCGTCGCACCGGACGCGCTGCTGGGGTCGAACACCTCGACA
>JAVHVD010000239.1:0-4724 GCA_032160745.1 Pseudonocardiales bacterium | reverse complement strand
TAGGAGTTGCCGGCGGAGTCGGTGTTGTTCTTGAACAGGTAGATGTCGCCGGCGATGCCCTCGTCGTGCAGCCGCTTCTCGGCATCGACCACGAGCCCTTCGAGGACCCGCTCACCGGCCTTGTCGTGGGCAACCAGGGTCTCGAGCGAGTCGCACTCCGGGGTGGCGTACTCCGGGTGGCTGCCGACGTCGAGATAGAGCCGGGCGCCGTTCTTCAGGAAGACGTTGGACGAGCGGCCCCAGGACACGACGCGCCGGAACAGGTAGCGGGCGACCTCGTCGGGTGACAGGCGCCGCTGGCCGTGAAACGTGCACGTGACGCCGTACTCGTTCTCGATGCCGACGATGCGCTTGTGCACGCTGTTCCTCCAGCTCTTCGCGCGAGCGCTCATCGCTACTCGCTTCGCGCCTCGCTAGCTGCGCACGCTGCGATGCTCACTCGTACCCACCCTATCCGCGCCGCCGGTCGCGCGCCGCACGACGCAGCCGTCCGAGGTATTGCCTTTGTGGTTTACATCAGGCATGCTCGTGTCAAGCAATCGGACTGTACGAGGTCTGTTGTCAACGGCGCGAGGAGGCCCTCCAATGACTGAGCAGCCGATGCCCGACACGCTGTCGGGGCATGCAGTCGTGACCGACGAGCGACCGACGTGGCGTGACGGCAAGCGCTACCTGTGGCTGCTCGGCACCGTCGTTCCGCTGTTCCTGTTCGCCGGCTGGGGCCTGGTCAACGCGACCGGCCTGGGGCTGTTCTGGTGGATCGGCCCGATCGTCGTCTATGTGATGATCCCGACGCTGGACCTGGTCATCGGCGACGACCGGAGCAACGCCCCCGAGGATGTCGTCGCCTGGCTCGAGCGGGACCGCTACTACCGTTGGGTCACCTACCTCTTCCTGCCCTGTCAGTTCGCCGCCCTCTTCACCGGCTTCTGGCTGATGACCCGCCAGGGCGGCCTCCCGGTGATCGACAAGCTCGGGATCGCGACCACCCTCGGCATGCTCAACGGCATCGCGATCAACACCGCGCACGAGCTCGGCCACAAGAAGGAGCACCTCGAGCGATGGTTCGCGCGCATTGCTCTCGCGCCGTGCGGCTACGGGCACTTCTTCATCGAGCACAACCGCGGCCACCACGTGCGAGTTGCCACGCCTGACGACCCGGCGTCGAGCCGGTTCGGCGAGGCGTTCTGGGCGTTCTGGCCGCGCACCGTTGTCGGCAGCGTGCGCAACGGCTGGCGGCTGGAGAAGACCCGGCTGCGGCGGATGGACAAGGGCACGTGGACGCTGCGCAACGACGTTCTCAGCGCCTGGGCCATGACCGCGGTCCTGTGGGCGGCACTGATCGTCCTCTTCGGCGTCGGCATCGTTCCGTACCTGCTGCTGCAGGCCGTGCTCGCGTTCAGCCTGCTCGAGGCGGTCAACTACCTCGAGCACTATGGGTTGCGCCGCCAGCAGCTGCCCAACGGCCGCTTCGAGCGGGTCACCCCGCGGCACAGTTGGAACAACAACCACGTGACCACGAACCTGTTCCTGTACCACTTGCAGCGGCACAGCGACCACCACGCCAACCCGACTCGGCGCTACCAGGCGCTGCGGCACTTCGAGGACTCGCCGCAGCTCCCGGCCGGCTACGCCGCGATGATCCTGCTCGCCTACGTCCCGCCGCTGTGGCGCCGGGTCATGGACAAGCGGGTGCTCGCGCACTACGGCGGCGACGTCACGCTGGCCAACATCGATCCGCGCAAGCGCGACAAGCTGCTGGCCAAGTTCGCGCCGCCGGCCGATGCGGCCCATGCCTCCGCCGCTTGAGAGCATTCAACTCGATGATGTATCGATGCGAGGTCTGTGACTACGCCTACGACGAGGCGGTGGGCGAACCGCACGAGGGTTTTCCGCCCGGCACGCCGTGGACGGCGGTACCCGACGACTGGTGCTGCCCGGATTGCGGCGTGCGTGAGAAGGTGGACTTCGTCCCCGCTGAGGGCGGATCGGCATGACGGTGCCCAGCGCAGCCTCCGCGCCGCTCGAGCGGGTTCCGTACCCGACCGCTGCCCGGTCCCTGCTCCGCGAGACGGTGATCACCGCCGTGGACGATCTCGTACGCTCCCGCGGATGGTCGGCCACCACCATGTCGGATGTCGCCGCTGCCGCCGGCGTGAGCCGACAGACCTTGTACAACGAGTTCGGATCCCGCCCCTCGCTCGTTGCCGCGTATGTGACGCGCGAGATCGACACGTTGGTGGCGCAGGTGAGCGAGGCGGTCCGGGCGAACGCCGACGACGCGCACCGTGCGCTACGGATCGCGTTCAGCCTGTTCCTCAAGCTGGCCTCGGACGAGCCGGTGGTCCAGCTGATCGTCAACGGCGCCGAGGAGGGTGAGCTGCACCGACTGCTGACCGGGCTCGGCCAGGAGGTGGCCGCGGACCGGATCGCGCATCTGATTCCCGAAGTGTGGCCACAGGTGAGCGCCGCCGACGGCCAACTGCTGGCGGAGACGCTTGTGCGCCTGGCGATCAGTCATGCCCTGCTGCCCGGCCCGGACCCCGCGACCATCGCCGGCGGCATCGGGCGGATGCTCGCGCCGTTCGTCGACGAATTGCTCAGCCCGCAAGAAGCGACAGCGCCACCGCCGCCACCGTAGCCACCCCGTATGCCCAGGTACCGATCGTCACCGCACGGCTCCGCTGCTCGACCGGGCGACCGCGGGCGGCGAGCAGTGCGGCGACGAGCGGCAGCACCAGGATCGCGTGCAGAGTCACCCCGTGCACCCACTTGAGCGAGCCGGCCGTGTCATAGGCCTTCTGGCGGTGCCCGGTATTGATCAGGATCTCCCCCTTGGCGATCATCGCCACGCCGGTCGCCAGACCGACCACCAGGAACGCGAAACCGGCCTGCAGCGCTCGGCGCATGTCGGGCTCGGCCGCGATCCGGCCCCGGAAGGCGGTCACCGCCAGTGCGCCGAGGACGACGACGAGCACCGCCCCGCCGACCGCCAGGCTCATGGCGATGACCGTGCTGCCCGGCGTCTCGGTGTCGAAGTGTGATGGCACCCGTCGCCACGCCTGGATGGTGATGCCGGCGACCTCCACCACGCAGTCGGCGGCGAAGACGCCGAGCAGCCAGGTGCGGGCGCGCGAGCCGAGGGTGAGGTAGGACGCGACCCAGGTGACCGTGATCAGGGTGAGACCGAAGGACAGGCCGAAGGTGGTCGGCTTGCGCCAAGACAGGGGCCCGTTCAACCCGCCGCCGCGCACGAGAAGAACGCCGAGGTGGAAGACTCCGGACGCGACGAGCAGCGCGCCGACGAGGTAGCAGATCCGTTCGAGGCGGCGCAGCCCGGACCAGGCCGACGCCAACGACTGGGCGCTCGGGCGGGCCAGGACACCGGTCACGACGCCGTCCGCCCCTCCGCCGTCCGCCCGTCCGCCTTCCGTTGCCGGGGAAGGTGCCGCAGATCGTCCCGGGTCAACGCCGGGCCGGGCAGCGCGCCGCGTACGGCGGCCGTGGCGCGAAGCCCGTCCACGACAAGGTCCAGATGCCGATGCCCCAACTCGCTGTTCTGCTTCGGCGGAAATGCTCCGGGAAGGGGCCGGGACAGACGCACGATCAGGGTGCCGATGTCGCCGAACGTGACGTCCGGGCGCAGGGTTCCATCCCGATGGGCCGCGTCGATCAGGTACTGGACGTTGCGGCTGCCCCGTTCGCGCGCGCGGGACAATTCCTCGTCGTCGAGCGGGAGCGTCCCCAACAGCGCCGGGATGACCGCGGCCGCTCGAATGTCCAGCGCAGCGTGCATGTAGCGGACGAGTGCGGCGAACCCGTCCGGCTCCTCGTCGGCGGCCTCGCGGGCCTGCTCGACCGTCCTCTCCAGGGCATCCAGAACGACCGCCCGCATCAACGCCTGGCGATCTGTGAACCGCCGGTACAGCGTCGCGATGCCACAGCCGGCCCGCCGGGAGATCTCTTCGAGCGCGACGCCCGGCCCCTCCTCGACGAACAGGTCGCGGGCGGCGATCAGCAGCCGCCGACGATTCTCGGCCGCGTCGGCGCGTTGGATGGCGGCCACCGAGCGACCGTACCATCGGGCGGAGGGTTTTCATCCGATTGTCCTTCCTAACCGGACGAAAGCTCTCCGCCGGCGGACATGCGTTGCTGTTCGACGATGACTCGATGTTCACGCTCGCGCGCCGGGCAATGCTCACGAGACTTCGGGTAGCGGACGACTTCCTGCACGTCCCGCAGGGCGGCGGGCACGAACGGGCTCAGTTCTTCCGGCGGCACGACACCTACTGGACGTCTGAGCCCAGCCCTCAGACGTGCAGCTGCAGGATCGGTGTCCCGTCGGGCAGGGTGATCTGCACTCGGTCGATGTCGGCGCGCCGCACGGACGTCCCGCCGGTGAAGGTGATGGTCCGGCCAGGTACCAGTGTCCAGCTCCCGCCGGAGTACCGATGCTGATCCTTGTCGATGACCACGAGGTTGTACGAGGCGTAGCTGGGGACGTTCGGGTAGTGGCAGCGAAGATCGATCTCGGTCCCCCACGCCTTCGGCACCAGCTGGGCCGTTGCGGTAACGGGACTGGTCCGGACCGCGGAGAAGGCCTGCGGGGCGGGCCTGGCCGGCGCGGATCCGCCGGGCCACATGACGATCGCCACCGCGGCAACACAGGCTGCCGCGACAGCGGTGAGCGACGCGATCACCACTCCGCGGCGGCGGCGCTCCCG
>JAVHVD010000238.1:0-5140 GCA_032160745.1 Pseudonocardiales bacterium | reverse complement strand
GACAGCGCGTTCGCCGCCGCGATCCGTCCCCAGTCGTAGGCGTCGTCGACGACAGGGGTGAAGAAGTCCGCGGTTGTCACCACGGCTGTGTCCTCGTCGATTCGGACGACCGCCGCGTCGTCGCCGTCATCGAGTCCGACGAGCAGATCCGGCGAGCTCGGGACGGTGAGACCGCGGACGATGTCCTCGAGCTCACCGGGCGGGATCTTGCAGGCGCAGCCGCCGCCATGGGCGTAGGCGGTGAGCCGCACGGGCGAGATGGCGCTCACGAGTTCATCGCCCCGGGGCGACCGCTACGTTCTGCGGTGGAGGCGTACAGGTGCCTGGTGGCCCTCCCGGTCTTCAAAACCGGTGAAGCCGAGTAGCTCGGCTTGGCGGGTTCGATTCCCGTCCGCCTCCGCCATCGGTTGCGCCTCATGTCCGGTCACCGTCCCGTTCGCGCTATCACGCAGAGCCTGCCTTGCACCGTAGCCGTGCGGTACAACGGTGCTTAGCCCACAGTCGCCCGTACCCGGGAGGACGCCCATGCCGCTCGATCCACGTCGAAACGTTCCGCGAACCGATGCGGTGCTCGCCGACCCGCGGCTGGCGGCGGCGATCGCTCAGATGGGGCGCGCCTCGGTGAAACGAGTCGTGGGCCGGGTGCTCGATCAGGTGCGCGTGGGCGACCTGGACCCGGCCAGCAGTGCCGACGAGGCGGTCCGCCAGCTGACCGACGAGCCGCCGGGCCCGCGGCCCGTGCTCAACGCGACCGGCGTCGTGCTGCACACGAACCTGGGCCGCGCGCCGCTCGCACCGGCGGCCGTGGCCGCGCTGCGCGATGCGGCCGGCTACGTCGACGTCGAGTTCGACCTGGCGACCGGGCAACGGGCGCAGCGCGGGCGGGGCATGCTCGACGCGCTGCGCCGCGCCGTGCCGGACGCCGGTGACGTGCATGTCGTGAACAACGGTGCAGCCGCGCTCGTGCTCGCGACCACGGCTCTGGCCGCGGGGCGCGAGATCGTCGTCAGCAGGGGCGAGATGGTCGAGATCGGCGACGGGTTCCGGTTGCCCGACCTGATCGCGTCCACCGGAGCCCGGCTGCGCGAGGTGGGTACCACCAATCGGGTGACGCTCGCCGACTATGCGGCAGCGATCGGGCCCGACACCGGTGCGGTGCTGAAGGTCCACCCCAGCAACTTCCGCATCGAGGGCTTCACCAGTTCCGTCGGGGTCGGCGACCTCGCCGGCCTCGGGGTGCCGGTGATCGCCGACATCGGCAGCGGCCTGCTGGCGCCCTGCCCGTCCTTGCCCGAGGAGCCCGACGTCGCCTCGACGCTGCGGGCCGGCGCGTCGATCGTCACCTGCAGCGGCGACAAGCTGTTGGGCGGCCCGCAGGCGGGTCTGCTGTGCGGCGACGCGGACACCATCGAGCGACTTCGCCGCCACCCGCTGGCGCGGGCGCTGCGCGTCGACAAGTTGACGATCGCCGCCTTCGAGGCCACCCTCGACGGCCCGCCGACCCCGGTCCGGCAGTATCTCGAGGCCGACGCCGAGGGTCTGCGCGCACGCTGCGAACTGCTGGCCGACGTGCTCGGCGGCACGGTCGTCCCATCGGTCGGGGCGGTCGGCGGTGGCGCCGCCCCGGGTCATCCGCTGCCCGGCTGGGCGGTCGCGTTGCCCGTGGGATTCGCCCAGCAGCTGCGGTCCGGCCGCGTCCCGGTCATCGCCCGGATCGAGCGCGACCGCTGCCTGCTCGATCTGCGCTGCATCCCACCCGGCCAGGACGAGGCGCTGCGCGACGCGGTGCTGGCCGCCACCGGCGGCTGACCCGTGCACGTCGTCGCCACCGCCGGTCACGTCGATCACGGCAAATCGACGTTGGTGCGCGCGCTCACGGGGATGGAGCCCGACCGCTGGGCGGAGGAGCGCCGACGCGGCATGACGATCGACCTCGGCTTCGCGTGGACGACGCTGCCCTCCGGAGCGCAGCTCTCGTTCGTCGACGTTCCCGGGCATCAGCGCTTCATCGCGAACATGCTGGCCGGGATCGGCCCGGCGCCGGCGGTGCTGTTCGTCGTCGCGGCCGACGAGGGATGGTGTCGGCAGTCGGAGGAACACCTTGCCGCACTCGACGCGCTGGACGTGCAGCACGGGCTGCTCGCAGTGACCCGCAGCGATCTGGCCGACCCGACGCCCGCCCTCGCCGAGGCTCGCGCGCGAATCGCCACGTCGAGCCTCGGCGCGATCGACTGGGTCACTGTCTCCGGGCGGACGGGGCAGGGCATGGCGCAGTTGCGGGAGGCGCTCGACCGTCTCGTCGCAGCGCTGCCCACGGCAGAGCGCAGCGCCCGGGTCCGGCTGTGGATCGACCGCTCGTTCACCGTGCGCGGCACCGGCACCGTGGTCACCGGCACTCTCGCGGCGGGCTCGATCGGCTGCGGCGACGAGTTGGAACTGCGCGGCACATCGGTGATCGTGCGCGGCTTGCAGGTGATGAACTCCGAGCGGGATCGCGTCGACGCCGTCGCTCGGGTCGCGCTCAATCTGCGTGGGCTCCCCCGCGCCGACATCGGCCGCGGCGACGTGCTGCTCACCCCACGCTCGTGGCACCTGACCAGCGCGATCGACGTCCGGGTCGACACCACGACCACGTTGCCCGCCGAACTCGTGATCCATGTCGGAACCGCCGCGGTCCCCGTCCGGGTGCGCCCGTTGGGCGAGTCGTTGTTCCGGCTGACGTTCGCCGACGCACTGCCGCTGCGGGCCGGCGACCGGGCCGTCCTGCGCGACCCGGGCCGGCAGACCGTTGCGGCCGGCGTTCTCGTGCTGGACGCCGATCCCCCGCCGCTCATCCGCCGCGGTGCCGCGCGGGCCCGTGCGGCGGACCTCCGGACCGCCACCGGACGCCCCGACGCGCGGACCGAGATCGGGCGGCGCGGGGCGGCGCGGCGCGACCACCTGGACCGCTTGGGCGTCCCGCTCGACGATCTCGACGGGATCCATCAGGTCGGTGACTGGCTGGTCGCGGGGCCCACCTGGGACGGCTGGGTGACCCGCGCACCACAGCTCGTCGATGACTGGGCCGAGCGCAACCCGCTCGACCCGGGCGTCCCGATCCCGGTGCTCGGACAGGGGCTCGGGCTGCCGCCGGATGCGCCCCTGGTCTCCGCAGTGATCGACGCGGCGCGGCTACGCAGCGTCGACGGCCGGGTGAGTCGCCCGGGCATGACCGCGGACCTCGATCGCGGCGCCGCCGGAGTTCGCACGCTCGTCGAGCGACTACGGGCGGAGCCGTTCGCGGCCCCCGAACGCTCCGAGCTGGACGCCCTGGGGTTGGGCCCGCGCGAGCTTGCCGCCGCGCACAAGGCCGGTGTGCTGCTGCGGATATCAACGGACATCGTGCTGCTGCCCGACGTCGCCGAGCAGGCGCTGACCCTGCTGCGCGGGCTGCCCCAGCCGTTCACGACGAGCGCGGCACGGCAGGCGCTCGGTACGACCCGACGCGTCGTGATCCCGCTGCTCGAACACCTCGACGAGCAGGGCAGCACGGAATGGGTGGACGGCGGAGCCCGACGGATCCGGCGCTGAACGGGCCGTGACGAGTCAGGACGACTCGCGCGCGTCCAGGCGTTCCCGCTGCGGGACGACCGTGAACTTCGGGTCGTGCGCCGACTGCTGGCCGGCATGGAATATGCCGAACCGCAGGCAGGCGGAGCCGGCCAGCAGCGCCGCGCCGGAGACAGCGGCCGCGGGCCGGCTACGTGAGGCGGCAAGGGAGCCAAGCGCACCCGCGGCCGTCAGCGCCTTGCTCGCACGCATCAGCCTTCCGGCCACACCGGTACGCAGCGTTTCCGCCGCCAGGCCCATACTCGATTCCATCTCCCGTTCGGCGGCCAGTTCGAGGCCGGCGCCAACCAGCGCGAGCCGACGCGCCGGGCCGGCCTCGGTCACCGGCGTACCGAGCATGCCGAGCCCGCCGGCCGCGCTGGCGGCGGAGCCCACGAATACGAACGGCAGTTCCCGGTGGGCCTCGTGCCACGCCGGCGTCGCGGTGTCGGCCAGAAGTACGGCGGTGTAGGACGCGACCGCGGGTCCGAGTACGGCAGCGCCGAGCCCGGCCGGGCGCCCGACGAGGCCGAGCAGGCCCGCGAGCCACTTCAGCCGGCGCGGAACCAATCGACGCAACTCGGCCGCGGCGGCCAACCCGGCCAGTGGGCCGTACATGGTGAGGATCCAGGTGCCCACAGACATCGGTGAGGTCACCTTCGCAACGCGCAGCATGTTGGCGAATCTCGCCGGCTTGCCCAGGTCGTGCACCAGCAGCCCGAAGCTCGCGACGATGCTGCTCGCGGCGCCCAGCCGCGCCGTCCGCCGCAGCGCCGGACGGCCGGTGAGGTCCGCACCGGCCGCGAGCAGGGCCGAGCCACCGGACACCCCGCCGAGGAACAGATAGGCCGGAATGTCGGCGGTCCATGGCGCGGCCTTCAGCACGGGGCGTCCGTAGTAGCTGGTGAAGTTTGCGTCGGGCACCATCGGTTGTTCGCCGCCGCGGCGCCGCCGGCCCGCCCGGCCGGCGCCGGTACCAGTGCCCCCGCGCCGGCCTGCGCCGACGGGTTCCGGCTGGGCGGTCATCGCCGCCCGCCCAGGAAGGAGCCGATCGCCGCGGCACCCATTGCCAACGCGGCCAGCGCGGCCTTGCGCCACATGACCGGCAGGTCGCGGGTGGTCACCACCGGATCCGGCGGCAGGCCGTACACCTCAGGCTCGTCGAGCAGCAGGAACATCGCGCCGGCGCCACCGATGCCGTCGTCGGGGTCGGCGCCGTACAACCGCGCCTCGCCGACTCCGGCCTCGTGCAGGGCGTCGCGTCGGGCGGCGGCGCGCTCGCGCAACTCGTCGACGTCACCGAATTGGATCGACTGGGTCGGGCAGGCCTGCGCACATGCCGGGGTCATGCCCTCGCCCAGGCGGTCGTAACACAGCGTGCACTTCTGGGCCACGCCCGCGTTCTTGGTGCCCTTGTCACCAATTCGCCGGTCGATCACGCCGAACGGGCAGGCCGGCACGCAGTACCCGCAGCCGTTGCAGATGTCGTCCTGCACGACGACGGTCCCGAACTCGGTGCGGAACAGCGATCCGGTGGGGCAGACGTCCAGGC
>JAVHVD010000237.1:0-35762 GCA_032160745.1 Pseudonocardiales bacterium | reverse complement strand
TGAAGCGCCGCCGGGGCAGATCGGGGCTACCGTCCAGCACCCGGACGACGACGGCGTCGGGCTCGACCTCCCAGGTCACGTTCAGCCCGCTGTCGAGACGGGCGGGCGCATGGGTCACCGCGTTACCCACCAGCTCGCTCGCGACCAGAACGACGTCGTCGATGCTGTCGTCATCGATCCCGTTGCCGGCGAGGTCGTTGGCGATGGAGCGCCGGACCAGCGCAGCGCTGGTCGGGTCGTGCCGCACCGCCAGCGTGCCCAAGCCCACGACTCCTCCCGGAACCCCCTGAATGATGGTCTTCCCGGGGGCCGCAGGGCGGAAACACGGGGGCTCAGCGGGCGTCGAGGATCGCGCTGACGTCCGAGGGCCGGTCGGTGATGATCGTGTCCACGCCCAGGTCCAGCACGAAGTCGACGTCGGCCGGCTCGTCCACCGTCCATACGTAAACCGGGTGCCCGTGGTCGTGAGCGCGTTCGACGAAGGACGGGTAGGCGCGGAGAACGTGCAGGCCCGGGCCGGCGATCGGCACACCGGCGGGTAGCTGGCCGGTGCGGCGCTTGGGCTTGAGCCGGTCGAAGAGCTTGACGGTCGGGATCTCCGGTGCCAGCAGACGGACCCGGCGCAGCGCCACTGTCGCGAAACTCATGACGACCACCCGGTTTTCCAGGTTCGCCGGCTGCCGCAGGTCGTCGGTCGCGCCCAGCGTTCCGGCCCAGCCGAACCGGGCCAGCAGATCGACCAGCGTCTTCTCCACCAGACCGCCGTATCGGGTGGGGTGCTTCGTCTCGATCAGCAGCCGGACCTCGCGGCTCGAGTCATGGACGAGTTCGAGCAGCAGCTCGAGGGTCAGCACCCGGCCGCCCGGATTGATCCGGTCAGCGGCCACTCCGGCGTGGTACGGGGAGTCGGACAGCAACTGATCGGCCGAACTCGGCAGGTCGCCGTGCCACGAGGCGAAGTCCAGCTGCTCCAGGCTGGGCAGATCGAGCTCACTGACCAACCCCCGGCCGTCGGAGGTGCGGTTCACGGTCCGGTCGTGCACGCAGACCAGATGCCCGTCGCGGGTGAGTCGCACGTCGCACTCCAGCGCCTCGGCGCCGGACTCGATCGCCGCCTCGTACGCGCCGAGGGTGTGCTCGGCCACCGCCGAGGACGCGCCCCGATGAGCCACGACCATCGGCCGGATAGGAGGGACAACGGCGATCGGCGAGGCGCGCGGTCTCATTGGCCCGCCTCCCCGACCTCAACTGCTGTCGTCGGGACCAGCGTATCCGGCGGCCGCATCGTTGCCTTCCAGTTCCAGCGAAGGGTTCAGATGACCTTCGCCGCCCGTTCACCGGCGGCTTGCATCGGCCGGCCCGCCGCCTCCCAGGCGTACATGCCGCCGGCGAGGTTGGTGGCGTCGTAGCCCTGCTGTCGCAGCCAGGCGGTGACCTGCGCGGAACGCCCGCCGACCTTGCAGACCACGACTATGGTGGCGTCCGGCGTGATCGGCCCCGGGTCGAGCTGCAGCTGCTGCGGCACCCGCATCATCGGCACGTGCAGGGCGCCGGGAATGTGGCCCGCGGCCCACTCGTCGTCCTCGCGGACGTCCAGGAGGACGGCGTCGGCGGGCACGGTCGCGACGTCGACGGTCGGCACGGCGCTCGGTTGCACGCCTCAACCCTATGCGAGAACGGCGCAGTGCTACTTCAGAAGTTTGGACAGCCGCCGGTCGGCGAGTTCACGTCCCTCGGTCTGACACGTCGGGCAGTACTGGAACGACCGGTCGGCGAAGGACACCTCGCGCACGGTGTCGCCGCACACCGGGCACGGCAGGCCGGTGCGGGCGTGCACCCGCAAACCGCTGCGTTTCTCGGACTTCAGTGTCGCCGCCTTCTGCCCCACCGAACGCTGCACGGCGTCGGTCAGCACCGCGCCCATCGCGTCGTGCAGTCGGCCCACCTCGTCCTCGGTGAGCTTCGCCGCGAGCTTGAACGGCGACAGCTTGGCTGTGTGCAGGATCTCGTCAGAATAGGCGTTGCCGATGCCGGCGAGAACCTTCTGGTCGGTGAGTGCGCGCTTGAGCTGGGCCCGCTCACCGGCGAGGAGGGTGGCCAGCTCGGTGCGAGAGACCGCAAGCGCGTCCGGCCCCAGTCGGGCGATGCCGGGCACCTCGATCGGGTCGCGCACGAGGTAGACAGCCAGGCGCTTCTGCGTCCCGGCCTCCGTCAGGTCGAAGCCGGAGACCGGACCCTCCTGGAACTCCGGCGCGAGATGCAGCCGAAAGGCGATCGGCCCCTTTCCGCCGGGACGCGGCGGCGCGGGGGGCAGCGACTCGCGCCACTGCAGCCACCCGGCGCGGGACAGGTGGGTGATCAGGTGCAGCCCGCTGACGTCCAGATCGAGGAACTTGCCGTGCCGGCTCGCCCCGGTGACCTCGGCGCCGCCCAGCGCGGACAGCGGCGGGTCGAACGTCTTGACCGCGTTGATCGCGGCCACGTCGGCGCGGATCACGGTGCGGCCCACGGCGCGCTCGCGCAGAAATGTGGCGAGCGCCTCGACCTCCGGCAGTTCCGGCATGCGCCAAGCGTAGGACCTGGGGCGTCGTCGCCGCCCCAGCCCGGTCCCGGCCGCCGGAGCGCGGTCCCGATCGCTCTCTACGATCGCGTCATGACGGCTTCCGCCCGCGCCTCGCTGCACTTCCCGGTGAACACGCTCGCCTTGCGGCGGGGCGGCTTGGTCAAGGCGGTGATGCTGCGGGCGAACGCGCTCGCAGCCTCCGACCCGGCGCGGCCGGTGGTGATCGAGGTTCTCGCCTTCCAGCCGCGGCTCGAGGAAGACGTTGCCGACCTGTTCACCCGCGGCTTCCTCGACCCGCGGGTGCACGTCCGGAGCATCCTGCGCTGCCTCGACCCCTCGGTCCCGAAACCCGACGTCACCGATCCGGTCGTCGGCTGCGTCCATCACGGCATCCCGCTCGGCGACGCACTCCGTCGCGGCCGGGCAAAGCCGGCCCCAGCCGCTGCCTCCGACCCGCGGGCGGTCGTGCTTGCTGAACCCGGGTCGGTGCTGCGCGCGCGACTGCCCGGCGGCCTCTCGCCGCGCGTTCCGACTCACGACGCCGCGGGGCGGCTGCGTTACACGGAGACGTTCACCCGTGGCGGGCAGCTGGTGCGCCGTGCCGAGTACGGCAGCGGCGACCGGGTGGTGCGCGTGCTGGAATTCCGGCCCGGTGACGCCCGTCCCGTGGTGCACCGCTGGATCGGCCGGGACGGGTCGTGCTTCCTGGCGGTGTGGCAGGCGCCGAAGTCACCGAACTGGGCCAGCGCGTTCGCCGTGACCGATGGACTCCAGGTCCTCGCGAATCCGCAGGCGCTCTATCGGCTCGCGTTCGAGCACGCCCTGGCCGACGAGGTCGACCCGGTCCTGTTCTCCGAGTTCCGCGAGGGCCTGCCCAACGTGCCGGGCCGGGGCGTCGACGAGGTCGTCAAGGCGGTCCGTCACCCGACGCTGCGGCGGGTAGCGGTCGTGCACAGCAATCACGCGTTGACCGGCGAGCGGGCGCTGCCCTTGCGGTCGAGCCCGAACTTCGCCGCGCTCCTGCAGCAGCTCGAGCAGTGGGACCTCCTGGTCACGGCGACCGAGCAGCAGAAGCAGGAGATCGGTGAGCAGTACGGGCATCCCGAGCGCCTCCGCGCGATCGCGCACTACGTTCCCGAGCCGCCTGCGGCATCGGGGGGTGTCGCTGCTGATCCCGACCGGTTCGTCCTGGTGGCCCGCATCCACCGCAAGAAGCGGGTGGACGAGGCGATCGAGGTCTTCCGGTTGGTGGTGGACGGAAACCCGCGGGCTCGGCTGGAGGTATACGGCTTCGGCTACGGCGACGAGCTCGAAGCGCGGGTGATGGCGCTGGTACAGGAGCGCGGACTGGCTGAGCAGGTCACGTTCAAGGGTTTCGTCGACGACACCGCGTCGATCTACGCCGGCGCCTGCGCCACCCTGCAGACCTCGGAGTCGGAAGGCTTCGGGATGGCGCTGCTCGAGAGCCTGTCCAACGGCGTGCCGGTCGTTGCCTACGACGTCTCCTACGGGGCTCGCGAGGCGGTGCGCGACGGCGTTGACGGGTTCGTGGTGCCGTGGGGCGACCGGCCGGCGATGGCCGAGCGGCTGTTGGAGATTTCCGCGGACCCCGAGCTGCGGGCCCGGCTGGGTGCCGCCGCCCCGGCCGGCGCGGCCCGCTTCTCCTCGGCGCGCTACGTCCGTGAATGGGACGACGCGTTGGCCTCGCTCCCGCAGCGCACCGGTGGCTCCACCGCGCCACAGGCCAGGGTGGTCAGCGGCGCGCTGGAGCTGCGGTTCCCCGGGTCGACCGACGGCGTGGCCGTGCTGCGTGCTCGTGGCCGCGGCAACGCGGTGGAGGAGCCGGTGCGCTCGGACACCGCCGGCCTGGCCCTGCCGGTCACGGCGACCGGGGACATCTACGACGTCTTTCTCCGTACCTCGAGCGGCGAGACGCGCGTCCGGTTCAGCGGGCAGGGCGTGTCCGACGATCCGACCTGGCGGGTCTACGGCACCGAGTACGGCAACCTGTCGATCAAGAAGGTGTCGGCCACCGTCCGCGCCGCGGCGGACGGCGGCAGCGAGTCACTCGGGAACCGGGCCCTTCGCCGGATCCGGCGCACGCTGGCCGAGCGGGTTCGCGCACGATCCGCCTGAACCGTTCGTTACCTGGGCCACACACGGGCTAGGCTGTGCCCGCGCGGGGTTGCTCGAGGTCGCTTCGATGGCCTCTCGGTCGGAAGGGTCTCCTCATGGCCGCCATCCCCCGTCGACGTGCCCTGACCATCCGGTTGCTGCTCCTGACCGCGCTGGTCGTCCCCGCGTTCTCCTTCGCCGGCATTGTGACGTCCCGCGCTGCCCCGATCCTCAGCCCGGGGGCGAGTACGGCCCATCCCTACTCGAACCCGGTGTGGTGGCCCCTGTCCACCGGCTCGACGATGGGCTGCTACCGGGGTAATCCCACGCTGGCCCCCGACCGCCTCCCGACGTGCCGGGAGCCGGTGATCCAGCACTCCGTCTGGGCCGTCGACATCATCTCGGCACAGCGCACGATCGCCGATCCGCACGAGGGCGTCTACGCGATGGGCGCGGGCATCGTGCACTACGGCGCCACTGGCGTCGGCTGCGGTAGCGCCGCCTCGGCGGGGCGCGGCAACTGGATCTGGATCGACCACGGCAACGGCGTGCTCTCCCAGTACGGGCACCTCGGGCTGATCTCCGTCCGCAGCGGCCAGTACGTCACCGCGCGCACCAAGATCGCCGAGGTCGGGAACTCCGGCTACTCCAACTGCAACGTCGTCAACAACATGCGATACCTCTGGCTCGCCATCAAGCACGGCGGGACCAGCGGCGTTTATTACCACTTCCCGAGCACTCTCGCCTGCGTGAACGGGGTGGCCAACAGCTGGCCGCGCAAGCTCTCGAGCAACCGGTCGGGCTGGGTGGACTGGAACCAGGTCCCGTCACATCAGCTGCTCGACACACCTGACAAGACACGCACCTGCATCCCGGCGACGCCGGCGACGTCGAATGCGCCGAGCAGCGCGGGCATGGTGCATCCGGCGGCGGGCCAGCTGAAGGCCTATTGGAAGGCAGCGCCGGCCGCTGCCCGGGTGACCGTCATCAACGTCCAGTTCCAGCTGTGGCACCCGTCGATCGGTCAGTGGCTCGATCTGGAGAACCGGCGGCTGACCCCTCCGGCCACCTCGACGACCTTCCGGAGCCTGCAGAACGGGCGGCACTACCGGATGCGGGTGAGCTTCGCGAACAGCGTCGGCTGGAGCGCAGCGTCCCCTTGGGCCAACGCGACCGCACTGGGCTGACCGGCGCTGACCGGCAACCCCGGTCCTGGCCGGCAACCACCGTCCCGACGAAGCCATGCCAGGACTGTGAGTCGCGCCGGAATCCAGGGCGTGTCCCTTAACGTGACGGTTCGTGCTGACCGCCACCGTGCCCCGCCGGACTACCCGGTCAGCGCCGCTGCTGAAGCTCGAAGTACTGGTCGCTCTGGTCGCGCTCGCTCCGCGGATCGGTTTCGTCCTCATCAGCGAAGGCGGCTATCGCGGCACCTTCGCCTACGACCCGAGCGTGTACTACGCCGCGAGCGACGCCCTGTTGCACGGCCGACTGCCCTACCGCGACTTCGTGCTGCTGCACCCGCCCGGCATCATGTTCGCCCTGGCTCCGTTCGCCTGGGTGGGCACCATGATCGGGGATCACGGCGGGTTCATGATCGCGCAGGTCGCCTTCACCGTCCTCGCTGCCGTCAACGCCGCACTCGTGGCCCGCGTCGCGGCCCGGTTCGGATTCGGCAACGGCGCAGCGATGGTCGCCGGGCTCTGCTACGCACTCTGGCCGGGCGCGACCGAAGCCGAGTACGCCTCCCGGCTGGAACCGCTCGGCAACTTCGCCATGCTGTGTGGGCTGCTGGCGTACAGCGCCTCCGAACGCTCGACCCGCCGGCGCTGGTCGGTGCTGTGCGGCATCGGCTTCAGCACCGCCTTCTGTGTGAAGGTGTGGTGGCTGATCCCCTTGGTACTGGTGCTCGCGTGGCATCTGCCGGCGCAACGTCGGGCGCGGCTGCCGCTGGTGGCGGCCGGCGCCGCGCTGCCGATCCTGCTGATCGACGGGCCGTTCTTCCTCGCGTCCCCCGTCGCGATGATCAGGATGGTGTTCACCGACCAACTCGGACGATCACGCCAGGGGCGGCTGCTGCCCCGCCTGGCGGAGTTCAGTGGCGGCGGAGACCGACTGCGCGGCCTGGGCGACATGCAGGCGGCCTGGGTCGTCCTGGCCGTGGCACTCGTGTTGGTGTTGATCTGCCGGGCGGCGGTACGGGTGCCACACGGGCCGCCGCTGGTGGCGCTGCTGCTGATCCAGCTGGCCCTAATCGCCTGGGCGCCGTCGTACTTCCCCTATTACAACGACTACGCGGCCCCGGCGCTGGCGCTCACCCTGGCCGCAGCGGTCCACGGCCGACGGGTGAGACCGGTCGTCCGTCGGGTCTTCGCGATTCCGGTGCTGATGCTCGGGATCGGCGCTCTCGTCGCGGCCGACCTCGCGCTGCCCCGCCCTGTGATCTTCGCCTATCCGGCGCGTGAGTTGATGCGCAGCGTCGCGCACTCGCGGTGCGTGATGTCCGACTCGCCGATGGCGCTCGTCGAGCTGAACGTGCTCAGCCGCGATCTGGCGAATGGCTGCCCGAACTGGGTCGATGTCACGGGCCGCACCTACAGCGTCGACAAGCCGTTCCGGGATGGGAGCGGGCATTGGGTCGCGCGCACGTACGACCCGCGATGGCAGCGCGACCTCCGGCGCTATCTGCTGTCGGGCGACACCCTCACCCTGTTCCGCCCGTACTACACCGGGGTCGGCGCCGAGCTCCGATTCATCCTCGCCGGTCAGGTGGTACTGGCCAGATCCGGCAACTTCACGGTGTTCCGGACGTCCCCATTGCGCCCATGGCACCGGCCGCCAACTAGGCTGGCTCCGCGTGGAGCCAGGTGAGTAGCAGCCGGGTCGCCCGGCGGCTTGTCGAATTGCGCGGGCGACTGCGCCCCGGTCCTGCGATCCTCGACCGACTCACCGTCACCCAGGACGGACGCACGCTGCGCATCCGCTTCACCCCGGCGCCGGGCGTCACGCCACACGCCCTCTGGGCGCGCAACACCGCCACCGACGAATGGCTCCGGCTGGCTGACGTCCGGCCCGCGAGCGAGTGCAGCGTCGACGTCGACCTGCTCACCCTGCCCGTTCCGGCGAGCGAGGACGGGGCCGCCCTGGCACTCGCGCTCGAAGTGGAGCAGGTGGTGTCTGCCAGGTCCGAGGTTGTCGAGCAGGCGAGCCGAGACGCGTACACGCAGGTCGAGGACACGGGAGTCGGGCAGGTCACCGTCCGCCACCGCGTGTCCCTGGGCCGGGCGCGACGGACCACGCTCGTCGGGCTGCACGAGATCGCCGACGACCGGGTGCGGGTGACTGCCTATCCGAACTCGCGTGGCGGGCTGTCGGTCGCCGTCGATCGGCCGTTGAATCCCTACGGTTCCGTGCAGGTCTCGCGGCTGGTGATCAAGCGTGGCGTCCTGCGGCTGCGCGGCCGGCTGTCGACGCGACACGGCGACCTACGCAGCGCACACCTGGTGCTGAAGGGACGCACGTCCGGCCGGCGCCTGACCCGGCCGATCCCGCTCGCGTTCGACGCGGAGCGCACCGCTGCGGGGTACGGCCTGCGCTGGTACTCCTTCGACGTCCGGTTGGACTGCGCGGTGCTGGTCGACGAACCGTTCGCGGCCGACGACACCTACGACACCTGGTTCCGGCTCACGACGGCGCAGAACTCGCAGCCCTTCGAGATCCGCGTCGGCCGTACGCGGCTGGTGACGCGCTACCTCACCAGACCGGGCTGGGCGCAGCGCAATGACCGGGCCGTGGCCGTATCCCCCTATTACACGTTCAAGGCGAAGCGCACGTCCTTCAACGTCAACCATTTCGATGCGGCCACGTTCCGGTACATGCGTCGCCAGCTGCGGCTGCGACATGTGACCCGGCTCGGCCGCCGCGGCCGGCAGATCTGGCTGATCGGCGAGCGCCCGTACAAGGCCCAGGACAACGGGTACTGGTTCTTCCGGTACCTGCGAGAGCAGCATCCGGAGCTCGAGGCGTACTACGTCATCGAGCGTGACTCGCCGGAGCGGGTGAACGTCGAGCCACTCGGCAACGTCGTGGATTTCGGCTCACGGGAGCACATCCGGCTGACCCTGTTGGCCGACAAGGTGGTCGGTACCCATCACCCCGATTTCCTGTATCCGCTGCGCACGCGGGAGTTCGACCGGGCCGTGCGGGCGACGCGGGTCTTCCTGCAGCACGGCGTGATGGGCACGAAGTGGATGACCTCGCTCTACGGCAAATGGGCACCGGGGTTCGACACCGACCTGGTGATCGTGAGCTCCGAGCGCGAGCGGGAATACCTCCTGACCGACTTCGGCTACGAGCCGGACGAGGTCGCGGTGACCGGCCTGCCCCGCTTCGATTCGTTGTTGGCCGGCGACGTTCCGACGAACCCCCGCCAGCTGCTGATCATGCCCACGTGGCGCGACTGGCTGCAGGACATCGACGCCTATCCCGAGTCGGAGTTCCACCTGACCTGGTCGGGCCTGCTGCACGATCCGCGGCTGCGGGACCTGGTCGAGGAGTTGCAACTCGAGGTGGTGTTCTGCCTGCACGCCAACATGCAGCAGTACCGACACCTGTTCACCGACGCGCCGGCCCGCGTCATCAGTCAAGGAGATGTCGACGTCCAGCGGTTGCTCAAAGAGAGCGCCATGCTGATCACCGACTATTCCAGCGTCGGCTTCGACTTCGGCTTCCTGCACAAGCCGATCGCCTACTTCCAGTTCGACCGGGAACACTTCCTCGACCCGCAGGGATCGCATCTCGACCTGGACGAGGAGCTGCCCGGACCGATCTTCCGGTCGGCCACCTCGGTGCTGAAAGAGCTGGCGGCCCGCGCGGCCGCCGGCTTCGAGATGCCGCCGGAGTACGTCGCGCGGGCCGACCGGTTCCTCGCCGTACGCGACCGGCGCAACAACGAACGCGTCTATGAGGCCATCCGCGCCACCCGCCGGCGGGTGCGTCTGCGCGACCGGCTGCTGGCCAACGAGGTGGTCGCCGTCGTGCCGCGTTACCTCCGGCGGCACCGGCTGTACTTCCCGGTCATGCGCCGGATGTTCCGACTCGTCAAGCTGTTCCCGGCCGACGCGAATGTCGTCCTCTTCGAGAGCGGCATCGGCAAGCAGTACGCCGACAGCCCGCGCTACCTGTACGAGGAGCTGGTCCGGCGTCGCCCGGAGATGACCAAGGTTTGGGCCTACGCCGGGCGGTTGCCGTCCACCGATGCGAACACCCGGGTGGTGAAGCGGCTGTCGCCGGGCTACTACTTCTATCTGGCCCGCGCGAAGTACTGGATCAACAACCAGAGCTTCCCGCACTACATCTCCCGCCGCCCGGACGGTGTGTATGTCCAGACCTGGCACGGGACGCCGCTGAAGCGCATGCTGCACGACCTGCCGCAGGTGCACGGCCGCGATGCCGGCTATGTCGACCGGGCGACCAGGGCGGCCCAGCAGTGGTCCCTGCTCGTCTCGCCCAACCCTTTCACCAGCGAGGTGATGCGCAGCGCATTCCGCTACACCGGCGCGACCCTTGAGCTGGGCTACCCGCGCAACGACGTGCTGCACCGGCCGGACCGCGACCGGACGGCCGCGCGAATCCGGGCGCGCCTCGGGATCGGTTCCGACCAGCGGGTCATCCTCTACGCGCCGACCTTCCGCGACGATCAGGTGAGCGGTGGCCGGTTCACCTTCGAGCTGCCCTTTGACCTGCAGCGCATGCACGACCGGCTCGGTGAGGACACTGTCCTGCTGCTGCGCATGCACGTCCTCATCGGCGGACGCCTCGAGATACCGGCCGAGCTGCGCGACGTGGTGCGCGACGTCTCGTCCTATCCCGAGATCCAGGAGCTGTACCTGATCAGCGACGTCCTCGTCACCGACTACTCGTCGGTGTTCTTCGACTACGCGTCGCTGGGCCGGCCGATCGTGTTCTACGCCTATGACCTGGAGAAGTACCGCGGCACGCTGCGCGGCTTCTACCTGGATTACGAGAAGGAGCTGCCGGGCCCGATCGTCGAGACCGAGGACGACCTGCTCGCGGCGCTGGACGACCTGGATGCGGTGGCGGCGGGTTTCGCCGAGCGGCGTCAGGCTTTCGTCGAGCGCTTCGCGGCGATGGACGACGGGCACGCGGCGGAACGTGTGGTGGACGCCGTCTTCGGCCCGTCCCGGTCCCCCACGTCCCCGTCCCCGGCTGACGAAGGCCGATAATCGTCTGACCCTGCCTCTTACCGGATCGGAGTCGGCATAGTGCCAACCGTCCAGGTCGTCATCCTCGCCGCCGGAATGGGCACTCGGCTCGGCCGGCCGGCCCCCAAGCCGCTGACCCCACTCGACGACGGCCGGACGATCATCGCGCAACAGGTCGACAACATCCGCGCGGCGTTCGGCGATGCCGCACGCGTGGTCATCGTGGTCGGGTTCAAGCACGACATGGTCATGGAGGCCGTACCGGACGTCCTGTTCGCCTACAACGAGAACTACGACCAGACGAACACGTCCAAGAGCCTGGTCAAGGCGCTGCGGAACTCGCCGGACGGCCCGGTCATCTGGATGAACGGCGACGTCGTCTTCGACGCCGAAGTGCTGCGTCGCCTGCAGCCGTTCCTGGACGACGACCGCTCCGCGATCGCGGTGAACACCGCGGTCACCGCCGAGGAAGAGGTCAAGTACACCGTTGCGGAGGACGGCTCGGTGCTAGAACTCTCGAAGCAGGTGCGCGATGCTCTCGGCGAGGCGGTCGGTATCAACCTCGTCGCCCACCGGGACAAGGCGGCACTGATCGCGCGGCTCGACGAGTGCGCGGAGCAGGACTATTTCGAGCGGGGCATCGAGTTGGCGATCGACAAGGACGGGGTCAAGGTCACGCCGGTCGACATCTCCGACCTGTTCGCCGTGGAGGTGGACTTCGCCGAAGATCTCGAGCGGGCGATCGCGACCCGGCAGGAGTACGACCGGCGCTCGCGCTGACTCGCGTCAGGAACCCGAGACGGCGCGGGTCGCCAGCAGCTTCTGGGCGAAATACGGCTGCAGCGAAGTGATGTAGGTCTGGGTCAGGTGGTGGGTGTCGCGGTAGACGACGACGTTCCCCACGACCGGCGGGCATTCCCGGGGCGTGCAGATGAGCGAATTGATGTCCATCAGCTCCGCGCCGGAACCCATCTTCCGGACCGCCTGTTGCAGCGCGGTGTCCTGGATGATGGCTTTGCTGGTCGGCGTCGTGCAGTAGCCGTCGTCGCCGTGTTTGGTGAGGCAGTCCGGAATATTGCGCCCCGGCTCGGGGGACTCCCGGACGGCGACGACGCGCGTTCCCCGAGCCACCAGCTGCTTCCAGTAGGTGACCATCCCGTCGGCGATCTGACCGAACGAGGTCGCGTCGGCCGAGCTGTGCGACGGCGTGCCGAGGACGGGGCGCTCGCTGGTGACGACGACGTCGGGGCGGTACTTGGTCAGCATGTCCTTCAACACCTGCTGGCCCCACTGGTGACAGGCGGTGTACGGCGTGCTGGTGCCTGCTTGCGCCATCACCGTCGCGGTCCACGGGCACTGCCCGTGAAGGTCGCTGATCACCAGCCAGTGCTGCTGAGTCGCCATCTTGGCCAGGATCGCCCGGTACTGGTTCGCCACCGAGTCACCGATCAGGGCAACGGTCAGCTTCGGGTGGCTCCGGTCACCGTAGAAGCACGGGCGGGCTGCGACCACCGGGATCGGCGTCTCGCACGCGTTGAAAGGATCGAAGTCGGCCGGCGCCTGCACGAAGCTGGGGATCGGGTCGGCCTTGGCCACGCCGGCCACGGTGCCCGCCAGAACGGCGGCGCCCGGGTGGGTGGGGTTGACCGTGCCGTGGAACGCGGCCGGTGGTGAGTAGAGGGCGGCGAGGCCGACCGGGACCACGACCGTGAGGGCAGTCGCGAGCGAACGACCCGGATTCTTGGTGACCACCGGAGCCATCCGGACGCGGTCCTCCACGATGACCTTGGTGACCCACGCCAGCACAACCGACGCGGCGGCGATGGCCGGGCCGTCCAGGATGCCGATGCCTCCGCCGGAGTAGTTCTTCCACAGCACGATGACCGGCCAGTGCCACAAGTACAGGGAGTAGGAGATGTCGCCGATGAAGACCATCGGCCGCGGCGAGGTCAGCCGCCAAGGGCCGCGGGCGGCTTCCCGGGATCCGCAGGCCAGTAGGAGCGCGGAGCCGCCGACCGGTAGCAGCGCGACGGTGCCCGGGAAGGCCGACGAACCGCTCAGGACGAACGCGGACGCGATCACCATGGCGAGACCGATCCAGGCCAGCCAGCCCTGACGGGTGAGCCAACGCCGGGCGGGCCCGCTCAGCAGGGTGAGCAGACCACCGAGGCCGAGCTCCCAGATGCGCGTCGTCGTGACGAAGTACGCCGCGGCCGGGTTCGTTTGGGTGAGGTGTTTCGAGTAGACCAGCGACGCGAGGACGATCAGGGCGGCGAGGACGAAGGCGGTGGCGCGGCCGGCCCGGCGGCGGCCGCGCATGCCGACAAGGGCTGCCACGACGAAGACGAACGGCCAGAAGAGGTAGAACTGCTCCTCCACCGACAGGGACCAGAAGTGCTGTACGGGGCTCGGGGCGTCGGCGGAGGTCAGGTAGTCGACCGCATCCCGGGCCAGGATCCAGTTCTGGTAGTAGAGGGCACTACCGCGAATCTGCTCGGCCGTCGCCGGCAACCGGGTCGCCGGGAGGATGGCGCGGGATGCGATCCACGTCACCGTCAGGACGACGGCGGCGGCCGGGAGCAGGCGCCGGGCGCGCCGACCCCAGAAGTCGAGGAGCCGCACCCGGCCGGTGCGCTGCCAGCCGCGGGCCAGGTGACTCGTGATCAGGTAGCCGGAGATGACGAAGAAGACGTCCACCCCGACGAACCCGCCCGGCACGGCGTTCGGATAGAGGTGGTAGATGACCACCATCGATACGGCGATGGCGCGCAGACCCTGAATGTCGGGTCGGAAATCGCGCCCGACGGCCACGGAGCGGTCGGGGAGGTCGAGGCGCTCGGCCTGGCTGCTCGTGGGGGCGGACATATCGGCGTCGACTTTATCGACCGGCCCGCGCGGCAGCCGCGCGCGGCTCAGCCGACTGACCGCAAGAGTCCTAGGCGAGCCGCTCCAGTGGGAACGAGACGCCGGTGGTGGCGTGGCAGCGGTAGCCGTTCGGGTTCTTCGCGAGGTACTGCTGGTGGTACCCCTCGGCGTAGTACCACTGGCTGAGTGGCGCAATCTCGGTGGTCACCCGGCCGTAGCCCAGACCCTCGAGCTTCTCGCTGAACACCTTCTTCGCCTCCTCGGCGACGGCGCGCTGATCGTCGTCGGCGTAGTAGATGCCGGAGCGGTACTGGGTGCCGATGTCGTTGCCCTGCCGCATGCCCTGCGTCGGGTCGTGCACCTCGAAGAACTTGGCGACGATCGCCCCGTATGTTGTCTCGTCCGGATCGAAGACCACGAGGACGGCCTCGGTGTGCCCGGTCATACCGGAGCAGACCTCTTCGTAGTCAGGGTGCGCGGTAATGCCGCCGGTGTAACCCACGGCGGTGGTCCACACGCCGGGCTGCTGCCAGAAGATCTCCTCGGCGCCCCAGAAGCAGCCGAGGCCGAAGACGGCCTGCTGGTAGCCCTCGGGGAAGGGTGGCTTGATGGGACGTCCGGTGACGAAGTGGGTGTCCGGCACCGCGAACTCGTAGTGGTCGCGGCCGCGCAGGGCCCGGTCCGGAGTGACCAGCTCCGTCTTCGGTCGGGAGAACAGCATGCATTCGAGGCTACGCACGACGTAGGCTCGGTGCCATGACGCAGTGGGGCCTCGACACCCTCTTCAACCCTGCCAAACGGCACATGGACGAAGAGAAGCGACGCCTGCAGTCCACCCGCGAACAGCTGGGCGACAGCTCCGGCGGCAAGCGCATCGACCTCGAGTCCGGCAAGGTCACCATCCGCCGCGAGACCAACGAGGACGAGCCGGCGCCCGACGATCCCGCGACAGCGAACCCGGCGGTCGAGGCCGACCCGCCATCGAAGGCCAAGGCGAAGCCGAAGCCGCCGAGCGCGGCCGCCGTCCGGGCCGCCCAGCGGCGCGGTCGCCAGCCACGCTGACCCACCTCGCTGACCCACCGCGCTGACCCACCGCGCTGACCCACTCGGGCGGAGCCTCGAGACCGATTCCGAACGTGAGGAAGCCCCCGGCGAGCGGGGGACCGCCGGGGGCTTCCTGTGGCTCGTGGCCGCTCCGGTGAGCGGGGGATTCACCGGAAACGACCGCCGTGCCATCGATCTGCTTCTCCGGAGCGGGGGGTTCCGTTGGAGCCGACCGATGCTCTGACAACTCAGTCACCCTGTGTGTTCAGCAGGCTGTCCGTGTCGCCGTGACGACAACAATGACGGGCGGTGCGTGTGAAGTCAAGGTGAAGCGAGAATTTGATGATGAACATGTGGGCGTCGCGGCCAGATATCCACCACACACCTCGCAAATCGGACGCGCAGCGGGCGACGCAGGACCAATAATGGGGTCCAAGCCGGGACCTAGGCCCCGCTGGGCTCGGAAACGTCCCATCCGCCGCCGTGCACCCGCTGTACCAGATCGCTCAACACCGGGGCGAGAACCTGCGGAAATCCGCCTAATTGGATCGCGATGCTGAATCGGTCGGAGGACACCGACGACTCCGGGTTGGTCTGGTCGAGCACCATCCGCTCACTCAGGGTGAGGACCTGGAAGTTCAAGCCGCGCGCCTTGAGGAAGCCGGTGACTGCCTCGACCTCCTTCTCGTCGACCGTCTGCACAAACACCTGGCCCTGCAGCCACCCGGTCATGTCCATGCGTCCATCCTGCCGGTTTCCTGCGGGCGACGTTCGCTCGGTCAGGCCGGCAGGGCGCTCGGCCGCACCATCATGCAGTCGTACTCGATGACCCGGCCGTCCCGCTCGCGGGTGACCGGGAACAGGCCGGTGATCTCGAAACCGGCGGCCTCGTAGGTGCCAATTGCCTCCTGCATGCGTGGCATCTGCTCATAGATCAGCAGCAGCGCCACCTCGGATTGGAGCCCGACGAGTTCCTCGACGCGGTCGCCGAGGCCGCGGAAAACCTCGAGGTCGAAGCCCTGCGTGTCCATCTTGAGGAACACCCTGGGCCGCTCGATGCCGCTCGCGACGACGGGCTCCAGGAGCTCGTCCAGCATGCCGTCCAAGCGACGCAGCGGCACCTCGATCGGTTCGGTGCCGGCGAACTCCCGCAGCGAGACGAACCGGCCCCGACCGTATTCGGTCGCGGTCAGCGCCGAGCTCAGGCTGTGCTGCACCCGGATTGGGATGGTGCCCTCCGTGCTGCCGAGGGCGACCTGGCGCACCGACCACCGGTCGTCATCTGCCGACAGCTTCTCGAGCTGCTCGACGAAGTCCGGCACCGGCTCGAAGGAGACGATGTGCCCGCGGAACCCGTGGGCGCGCAACTCCTGCGCGAACTGCCCGGTGTTGGCGCCGACATCGATGACGCAGTCGACACCGAAACGCCGCAGCAGCCAGGCGGTGTGTTTCGCGGCGAGGTGCTTCATCGTCTGCGTCTCGAGATGCAGATCGGCCATGGTCGACGTGTCGCGCTCGGCGACGAACCAGCCTCGCGGCCCCACCTTTGCCACGTCGACGACCGCCGCGTCCGGTGTCTCGGCGGCGACCAGCCACGCCTGCTCGTTGAGCCGGTGCCGGCGCACCTGTCCGCCCTGGCGACGATTGGTGACGAGATAAGCGCGGTCCTCGGCCAGCTGATCGACGCGGTAATTGCCCGACCGGCTCAGCAGGGCTGCCCCGGGCCGCACATCGGTCACCGTGAGACCCACGAGCTTCGCGAATCTGAGCATTCGGCGCTGCCATGTGCCCGTGCGCGCGGTGAATCCAGCCGCAGCGGGAGGGTTGTTCGCCATGCCGTCCTTTTCTCGCGGAGGCCTGCTCCAGCCGCTACGGGGTGATGTCGACGACCTGCGGATCGTGGTCGCTGACCTGGGCTGAGTACTCGGAGTTGACGTGGACGACCTGGTAGTTCACCCCGGAAACGCGGGGGGAAACCAGGATGTGGTCGAGCACCTGCGAGACGCCGTTGAAAACGTAGGTGTATTGCTGGTCCACCGGCAGCGTGGTGATGAGGTCGGTCAGGATCGACGGCCCGCTGCCGTCGGCCGTCCCGGTCTTCAGCGACGCCAGGGTCGGGCTGAACTGGAAGTCGTTGAGGTCACCTACGACCACGACCTGCGCCTTGGTGTCGGCGGCGAGGATCTTGCCGACGAAGTCGTGCAGGACCTGCGCCTGCCCGGCGCGCTGCACCGTTGAGGTCTGCTTCGGGTACTGGTAGCGGCCGTCGGCGTTCTGGTCTCCGCCCTTCGAGTTGAAGTGATTGGCGATCACGATGACGTTCTTGTGGTTGAAAAGGAAGTTGCCGGCCAGCGGCTTGCGGCTGTCCGTCCACACCGGATTGGTCGGATCGACGCGCCCCGGCGACAGCGACAGTGCCGCCCGATCGTGCACGACCGTCACCTGGGTGCCTGTCGTGGACCGGTCGGCGCCGGCCGGGCCGGCGTCCACGAAAGAAACCCGCTTCGGGTTGAACAGGAAGGCCACCCGGATGTTGCCGCCGGGCTGGCCGCCGTCCTGGTCATTGACCGGGTTGACCTGTCGCCAGTCATACGCCGGCCCGCCGGCCGCCTGGATGGCGTCGGTGAGCTTGGTCAGCGTCTGGTCGGCGGCGACCACACCGTTGTCGGTAGCGCCGGTGTTGTCCTGGATCTCCTCCAGCGCCACGATGTCGGGCGTCGCGAGGTTGGTGACGACGCCCTGGGCCAGCGCGGCATACTTGGCGGCCGAGTCCGACGGGGTGAGGTTCTCCACGTTGTACGTCGCGATGGAGAGTTCCTTGTTCGTCCCCTCGACCGCGGTCACCGGTGGAAGCTGCTTGTGCTGGACGGTGCCCAGCGTGCTGGCCTGCAGCACGTACCCGCCGAAGTTCGACCAGTCGATCGGCCCGATGGTCGCGCCCTGCAGGACGTCGCCGACGTCGAGGCCGGGCTTCGAGCCGTCGAGGGTGGCGACCTCGAGCCGGCCGGCGGGCGTCCTGTTCTCGCCGAGCAGTTCGACGCCGCCGCGGTAGGTCGCCGCGGCGTCCGGCTTGGTGGTGATGTATTGCTCGCCGAACGAGTTGGACGGACCGACCACCCGGGCATCGTCGACCTGCACGCGCATGCCCTCGATCGATTCGTAGAAGTCCAGCGCGGACCGGGCCGGCGTGACCGGCGTCGCCTCGATGTTGCGGCCGCCGAGGTCGGGCGCGTAGACGTCCGGCACGGTGTCCGGCGCGAGGACGATGGGGCCCGGGACCGGGTTGCCCGACGAGAGCACCTTCACGTCGACCAGGGTCGCGCTGATCTCGGTGATCGACAGGTTGGACGTCGAACTCACCGTTTCGCCGCTGGACAGGGGATAGAAGTCGCTTACCTTGCCGGTGACGAGCACCGAGTCGCCGGCGGCCACCGTGGGCGTGGCGCTGGTGAAGACGAAGATGCCCTCGCTCGTCGCCGGGTTGCCGTCATCGGCCGGGTCCTGCATCCAGAAGCCCTTGCTGGACGTCTTGCGCACGGCGGTGACGATGCCCGGAACCTTGGTCACCGTGTTTGCGACCTGCGGCGAGACCCACGACGAACCCTGGATGTCGTGGATGCGCAACGGGCCCGGGTCGTTCTCGCCGCCAGTGATCGGGCCGGCATTCTCCGGAGTGGGAGCACCGGCGGTGAAGTCGGCCGCGTTGTTGTCAGTGTCGGCGCCGGTGGCCGCCCGCTGCACCGAAGTCGCGTTGCTGGTCGCGGGTGCGGGGGCGGTCTCCCGGATCAGCGCGGTGCCCCAGCCGACGAGGTCGACGACGGTCGGGTCGGCGGCGCAGTCGACCGCGGTCTTGCAAGTGAGTTCAGTGGTGCTGTGCACGAGCGCCACGGTGCCCGCGGTACCGCTCATGTTGACCGCGCCGGTGTTGTCCGGCGTGGGCAGGTCGGGCGCGCTCGTGTTGGCGCCTGCGGCCTCGCCGACGAGGAAATGGCCACCGTGGGGCGCTGCGCCGCTCAGCGGCGTCACCTGCCAGGTGGTCGTCGGGCCGGGGCTGGCCGAGATGTACTGCACCGAGTAGCCGGTGAGCGTGGTGTCGGTCGCGCCCAGGTTCTGCAGCTCGATGAAGTCGTTCTTCAGCGGAGCGCCGGAGTTGCCGCCCCCGCCATAGGCCTCGGAGATGACGAGCCCGGTGGACGGCGCCGCGTTCGCCGGTCCTCCGGCGGCGGCCAGGGCGACGGCGATGCCGGCGGCACCGGCGAGGGCGAGAGCGCTGCGTGCTGGGGATGGGCGCACGGGTTCCTCCGATTAGGGCGATTTGCCTGGAGCATTCCACACCAGAACGCCCGTTAGGTGACCGTGCGGCGACCGATTTGCGAAGGGGGCGCGGTCGCGGGCCCTGGAGGCAGGTGCAAGGCTGACGCCATGAACGTGCTGCTGATCGGGCCGCCGGGATCGGGCAAGGGGACGCAGGGCGAACGGCTCGCCGCCCGCCTCCACCTCGAGCATCTGGCCGCCGGCGATCTGTTGCGGGCGGAGGTGGACAAGGGCACCCCGCTCGGCAGGCGGGTCGCCGACATGATGCGCAAGGGCGATCTCGTCCCGGACGCGGTGATCCTCAGCCTGCTCATGCCCCGCGTGCTGGCCGCGTCCGAGGGGAACGGCTACCTGTTGGACGGCTTCCCGCGGTCGGTCGAGCAGGCACTCGAGGCGCGCAAGCTGGCTGACCTGGCCGGGGCCGGCCCCGATGCGGTGATCTATCTCGACGCGCCGCGCGAGGAGTTGGTCCGGCGGATCCTGGCCCGGGCCGAGACCGAGGGCCGGGCCGACGACAACCCCGAGACGGTCACCAACCGGCTGCGGATCTTCGACGAGGCGACCCGACCCCTGGTGGACTACTACCGGGAGCGCGGGCTGTTGCACATCGTGAACGCCGACCAGGACGAGGACGCGGTGACCGAGGAGATCCTCGCCGCCCTGCAGGTCGTCTGACTGACCGCCCGCTCCTCGCGCCCGGCCCCCCCGCCTCCCCCTGATTTGTTGACTGGCGCCTTGCGCGTTCACTGGCGCCTTGTAGGGCGCCAGCCACCGGAAAGGCGCCAGTCAACCGAGGAAGCCGCCGCGCCGGTCAGCTCGCGCCGGTCAGCTCGCGCCGGTCAGCTCGCGCCGGTCAGCTCGATTCGCCGCCGTCCTTGTCGGGGTCGGGAAGTTCGCGCTTGATCACCTTCCCGGCCGGATTGCGCGGCATCTCGTCGATGAAGATGATCTCGCGCGGCACCTTGTACCGGGCCAGATTCGTCTTCACGTGGTCCTTCAACGTCTGCTCGTCGACGTCCGCGCCGTCGGCCAGCACCACGTAGGCCCGCAGCCGCTTCCCGTAGTCCTTGTCGTCGACGCCCACCACCGCGGCCTCCTGGACGCCGTCGTAGGTGCCGAGCAGCTCCTCGACCTCGGCCGGGAAGACGTTCTCGCCGCCGGACACGATCATGTCGTCGTCGCGGCCGTCGACGAACAGCCGCCCGGCCTCGTCGACGTGCCCCATGTCCCCGGTGGACATCATCCCGGAGACGACCTCTTTGCTGCCGCCGCCGGTGTAACCCTCGAACTGCATGGAGCTGCCGACGAAGATCCGCCCGGACTCGCCCTGCGGCACCTGGTTGCCGTCCGGATCGAGCAGCTTGATGGTGGTGCCCTGCGGCGGGCGACCCACCGTGCCGGGCGCGGCGCGCATGTCCTCGGGTGTGGCGATCGTCGCGTACGCGACCTCGGTCGAGCCGTACAGGTTGTAGACGACGTCGCCGAGCAGGTCCATCGTGCGGGCGGCCAGCTCGGGCGACAGCGCCGACCCGGACACCGCGATCACCCGCAGCGCCGACAGGTCGCGGGACCCGATCTTGTCGTCCCCCACGTCCATCAGCCGGGACAGCAGGATGGGCACGGTGATCAGTCCGTCGGCCCTGTGCTCCTCCAGCGCGTCGAGCGTCCACTCGGGCGTGGCCTTACGGGTGATCACCAACGTGTTGCCCAAGCCCAGCGCCAGCATCGAGCTCAGCAGCCCCCAGGCGTGGAAGGCCGGCGCGGCGAGCACCACGGTGCGGCCGGACCGCAGCGGGATCTTCGACAGGTAGCCGCCGGGCAGGGCCAGCGACAGCGCCATGTCCCGCGGCGCACCCTTCGGGGTCCCCGTGGTTCCGCTGGTCAAGAGAATGATCTTCTGCTTGGCGCTCGGCCGCGGCGGCCGCGACGTGCCGCCGGACTTGATCAGCCCCTCCAGCGTGTCGTCGTGGGTGTCGCCGTCGTGCCATGCGACGTACTTGCCACCGGACGGCTCGACGGCGTCGGCGACCTTGGTGAACTCCTCGTCGTGGACCAGCGCCTGGACGTCCTCGCGGTCGCAGACGTCGGCGAGCTGCGGTCCGGCGAAGTCGGTGTTGAGCAACAGCGTCCGGGCGCCGAGCTTCGCGCCGGCGAAGATGGCCTCGAACAGGTGACGGTGGTTGCGGGCGAGGATGCCGAGCCCCTCCTTGGGCTTGAACCCCTTGGCCCGCAGCGCGTTCGCGAGCGCGCTGCTTCGCCGGTCCAGTTCGGCGAAACTGACCGAACCGAGCTCGTCGACGATGGCTGCCCGGTCGCCGTAACTCGCGGCGGCCAACGAGATGGCGCCGCCGGCCGGGCCGTACGCCTCGAGCGCCCGCAGCGTGCCGAGCAGCTTGTGCGGTGGGGTGAGGACGACGCCGGGCCCACGCGCCTGAAGGAGGGTGACGGCGTACCCGGCCTCGGAGCCGGCGCGAGCGAAGACCTGGCGGGCCGTGTCGATGATGTCCACGTGGAGTGTCCTACCCCACAGACACCGTGTTCGCCCAGTCGGGGGCGGTCGCGAAGGGCCGAAGCCCGCTCAGAAGACGTCCTCGCTGGAGGAGGCGGCGAGGTCGGCGTACTCCTCCAGCTGCACCTCGTCACCGACCGCCCGCTCGACCCAGGTGCCCTGGTCACGCTCGTACTTCTCGATGACCTCCTCGATCGGTCCGTCGGCGCGCAGCTCGCCGCTCTCGAGGTACAGGCCGCGCTGGCAGTACGAGCGCAGATTGCCCTCGGAGTGCGAGACCAGGAAGAGGGTGGTGCCGCCCTCCAGCAGTTGCTCGATGCGTTTGAGGCACTTGTTGCGGAACCGTTTGTCGCCGACCGCAAGGACTTCGTCGACCAGCAGGATGGGTTCGTTCAGCCGGGACACGACCGAGAAGGCCAGGCGCACCTTCATGCCGGAAGAGAAGTGCTTGAACGGGGTGTCGAGGAAGTCGCCGATCTCGGCGAAGTCGACGATCTCGTCGAACGCGGCGTCGATCTCGTCGTTGGACATTCCGTGCAGCCCGGAGACGAGGTAGATGTTGTCGCGCGCGGTCAGCTCGGACTCGAACCCACCGGTGATGGCGATCAGCGGCGCGACTCCGAGCCGGACGTTGACCGAACCCTCATCGGGCAGCAGCACACCGGCGATCAGGCTCAGCAGCGTCGACTTACCCTGACCGTTGCGCCCGACCACCCCGATCGACTCGCCGGCATGGATGTCGAAACTGACGTGCCGGAACGGCCAGAACTCCCCCTGGGTGTCGAGGCCGAGCTTGCGGCGGATCAGCAGGTCCTTGATGCTGCGGTGCCGCCGGCGATTCCGGGAGAACTGGACGCCGACATCATGCAGCGAGATGACCGGCTCGCTGGTCGTCATCAGATCTCCTTCAGCATGGGTCGCTCCAGGCGGGAGAAGACGAACACACCGATCGCGAAGATGACGACGATCCCGATCGCCGAGTGCCACACGAAGTGCCAGTTGTTGACGTAGTGGGTGACCACGTGCCCGTTCACGATGACCTGCTTGCTGTTGTTCATCTCGGGAACGTCGCCCGCGAGCTCCTGCGGAAAGAACGACGCGCGGGCGAGCACGAGCATGCCCGTCGTCGGGTTGACCGACAGCGCGATGTGCAGGTGCCGCGGCACGTCCTTGACGCTGTACAGCACCGGTGACGCATAGAACATGACCCGCATGAAGATCGGCACGATGCGCTCGACATCGCGCACGAGCACCGTCAACGGCGCGAGGATCAGCCCGAAGCCCAGTACGAGGAAGAAGCACATCAGCATCGCAAGGGGCAGGTACAAGACGTCGATCGAAGGCGCCTTGAGATAGCACAGGGCGAAGATCGCGATCACCGGGACGCTCAGGACGAACTCGACGCCCTTGGACACCACGACGCGGAGCACCCACAGCTCGCGCGGGACGTTGCTCGAGCGCACCATCTGCGCCTGCTGGCGCAGAGCGCGCACGGTTCCGCTGACCCCGCCGTTGAACCACGCCCACATCAGCTGGCCGAGCACCAGGAACAGGATGTAGGGCGCAAAGCCGACCCGGCGATTGAAGATGACGGTGAACACGAACCAGTAGACGAGGCTCATCAGCAGCGGGTCGAGGATCGACCACACGTAACCGAGCGTCGACCCTGCGTAGCGCACCTTCAGGTCGCGCCGGACGAGCAGGGCCAGGATGCGGCGGTACTGGATGACGCGGCGCAGGCGCTCGCGCAACCCGGGACGGCCGGTACCCGTCGTGGTGAAACCGCCCGGACGACCCATCAGGCTGGCGGTTGTCATGCGGTGCCTCTGCCAGGGGCGGGGCCGTGCCGAGCGTCTGCGTCGGCCCACGGAACGGCCGGGCCGGTGGCCTGCTGGTTCACGCTCAGACTGTAACCGTTCGCGTCCCGGGCCCAAGCTGTCAGCGGTCGCGCTCCCACGGCGCCGGGACCGGGAAGTACTCGGCGAAAAACTGCTCCAGCATCGCCCGTTGCTGCGCGAGCTGACCCGGCAGGCTGTCGAGGTCGTTGAGGCAGAAGACCTGCGGCCGCTCGCGGAGGAACTCGTCGAGGCGCCGGTGTGTGTCGGGCAGGCTGATGTCCTGGTAGCGGTAGTGCATCTCGCCGGGGACGGCCCGCCCGCGCGCGTACGCGTAGTAGTGGTGCAGCGCCGAGGGGATCGACACGTCGTCCGGATGGCGGAACCGCGACGCCGCCACCTGCGCGAAGACCTCCGGGTGCCGTTTCTCCATCTCGACGAGGACGCTGCGCAGTTGGGGATGCGCGGTGTGCTTGAGCTTGTGCCGGATCGTGACGCCGAACTCCTGCTCGATCAGCGCACGGTTGTTCTTCGCCGCGCTCATGACCGGTAGGTCCTGCGTCGACGCCGGATCGAGATCGAGGGTCTGCTTGCTCATGAAGAACTTGCTGATGCCGTTGCCGTGGAAGAACAGTTCGGGTTCGACCGGCCGGCCGAAAAAGATGTCGTCGTTGCAGTAGAGGAAGCACTCGGCCAGGTCGGGGATGTGCTGCAGCTGCGATTCGATGGCGTGGGAGTTGAAAACCGGCAGCACCGACGTCTCGGTGAAGATGTCGCGGTGGTCGACGACGGTGATCTTCGGGTGTGCGGTGTCGAGCCAGTCGGGCACCTGACCGTCGGTGACGAGATAGATGCGGCGGACCCAGCTGGCGAACATCGCCACCGACCGCATCGAGTAGCGCAGCTCGTCACGGTTGGTGTAGCGGGCGACATTGGCCGCGAAGTTGTAACTGTCGGCCGGCGCGTACTGCGCCTTGCGTCTTTGCCAATCCGGATTGGCACCGTCGACCCAGGTGTAAACGAGGTCGACCGGCTCGCGGACGTCGAGCACGTACGGCCGCGGATCCTCGACCGGCCAGTGCGTCGGCGAGGTGACGGCGCGCTGCCAGGCCCGCTCGCTCAGCCGGGATACGACGGGGTTGTCCGGGGGCGCCACCCGGGTGCCGACGGTGTCGGGCGGCAGTCCCGGGCCGGCCGGCGACGGCTCGGTGACCCGCTCCCACAGCGCGATCTCGCACGCCGTGTCGGGACCGCAGAGCAAGTGTCCGGTCGGGGCGGCGAGCACCCGGTAGACGCGCAGCCGGCGGTGGTGGTGCCGGCCCTTCTCGCTGCGCTCGAACACCCAGCCCGGGCCGCTCAGCGCCGCCTCGAGCGCAGCGGCCGCGTCGTCGGCGTCACTGCTGTCGATGGCGACCTGGCGCACGGTGTCCCGAGGCCCGGGGACGAGCACGTAGCCGATGTCGGCGGTGTCGAGCACGGACGCGACGGTCCGCGCGACCTCGGCGCGTACGGCATGGGCGTCAAAAGCGGTGACGATCTGTGGCGTGGTCCCGCGGATGCCGGCGCGACCGACCGGACGGCGCAGGGACGGGCTCTCGCCGTGCCGGATCCGTTGGAGACGACGCAGGGTCGGTTCGGAGAGCGTGTCGATCAGTCGACGGCGCAGCCGTCTCGCCATGCGGATCCTCGATCTACGACGGTGTGGTCAAGCCCCGAGCAGAACGCCCGCTGCGGACGAACCGCCCCCGAAACGCGCTAAGTCTAGCCTGCGCTACTTCGCCGCACGCTCGTCGTCACCGTGCGGCGACCCTCAGATCTCGGACGGCTCACCCGTCGCCGACGACGCCTGCTTGCCGGCCTCGATGGCGGCCAGCCGCTCCTGGAGCGCGGTCGGATCGTGGCGGGCCTCGTACGCGTCCACGACCGCGTTGGCCTCGCCGTCGATGACGACCTGGCCCTTCTCCAGCCAGATGACCCGGTCGCAGGTCTGGCGCACGACGCCTAGGCCGTGGCTCACCAGGAAGACGGTCCCGGCCTCCTCGCGCAACTCCCGGATCCGCGCCTCGCTGCGGCGGCGGAACTCGGCGTCGCCGGTCGACAGCGCCTCGTCGATGAGCAGGATGTCGTGGGACTTGGTCGCCGCGATGGCGAACCGCAGCCGCGCTCCCATGCCGGAGGAGTACGTGTTCATCGGCAGCGAGATGAACTCGCCGATTCCGGCGAACTCGCAGATCTCGTCGTAGCGAGCGGCGATCTCGTTCTTGGGCATCCCCAGGGCGAGGCAGCCGAGCACGACGTTCCGCTCGCCGGTCATGTCGGCCATCATCGCGGCGGAGATCCCGAGCAGCGACGGCTGACCCTGCGTGTAGATCGCCCCGGAGGCCGGCGGCATGAGCCCGGCGATCGCCCGCAACAGCGTCGACTTGCCGGAGCCGTTCGGTCCGATCAGCCCGACCGCCTCGCCCCGGCGGGCGGTGAAGCTGACCCCGCGCACCGCGTGGATCTTGCGCATGCCCGGCACGGCCTCGCGCAGGACCATGCGGCGGAACGCGGCCGGCGCGCCGCCCCGTCGAGACTTGCCAGTGATCTTGTAGACCAGGTGGACGTTGTCGACGATGACGGTCGGCTCGGCCAACGGGGCCGGCACGGCACCCCGCTGTTCGGTTACCAGTGACTCAGACACGTCCGTACTCCTCTTCGCCTTGCCAGAACACGATGTAGCCGACGGCCAGCACGCCTACGCCCCAGGCCACCGCGAGCACCCAGTCGAACGTCGACACCGCGTTGTGGGTCATCAGCGCGTGCCGGGCAAGATTGATGAACACGCCGCCGGGGTTGATCTGCAGGACGGTCTTGACCCAGTGGGCGTGGCCCTTGGCGAACACGTCGACGCTGTAGAGGATGCCCGAGGTGTAGAGCCACACCCGAAGTACGAACGGGAGGAACTGCGAGGTGTCGGGCACCTTCGCGCCGATCCGGGCGAAGATGAACGCGAGGCCGAGGCAGAACATTATCTGCAGCGCCAGCGCCGGGACCAGCTCGAACCAGCGCCAGGCCAGGGGCTCGCCGGTGATCAGGACCAGCGGCACCATGATCACCATCGAGTACAGCAGCCGCTGGAACGCGACCAGCGTGGTCGAGATCGGCAGCACCGCTCGGGGGAAGTGCAGCGCCCGGGTCAGCCCGAGGTTGCCGCTGATCGCCTTCGCGCCTTGCGTGACCGCTCCGCTGGAGAAGCCGAACACGAAGATGCCGATGGCCAGGAACGCGATGAAGTTGTGTACCCCGCGCTTGGTGTGCAGCAGGACGCCGAACACGAAGTAGTAGACGGCGACGTTCAGCAGCGGGGTGAGCAGCTGCCACGCCTGGCCGAGGAAGCTGCGGGAGTAGCCCACGGCATTGCTGGCCGTGGAGTACGCGGTGATGAAGTGCCGCCGCTCCCACAACTGTCGGGTGTAGCTGACGAGCGGGGGTCGGGCTCCGGCCCGTTTCAGGCCGTAGCGGGCGACCAGCGCCGGCACGTCCTCCGCAGCTGCGGTACCGGTCCGTGGACTCTGCGCGGCCTCGGGGGACACCAAGTCATACATCGATCGTGACCTCACTGAGTGGTGGTGGCTGCTGGGTCGGTGTGGTGGTCGAGCCGGCCGCGACCCGGTCGCGGAGCCGGCGCATGAATCGCTGCTGGGCCGGGTTGAGGCGCTCGGTGAGCAGCTTGTCCATCAGCTCCAGGTCGATCATCGGTGAGTCCGACGCGGGGCGGGCGAGCACGCTCGCCACCTCGTCGGCAAGCGCGTCGATCTCGGCGTCGCCGGCCTTGCGGTTGAGTCGGCGAAACCGCTGCAGCAGTGCGCCGAGGGAGTCCGGATCGGTCAGCAGTCCGCTGGCCTGGTCGATGACGCCGGACATGCCCTGCGGGTGCAGCGCGTCGAGCAGCGCGGCGGCCCAGCCCTCACCGGTCCGCAGCTCGTCGGACGGACCCAGCAGGCCGTGTCCGCGCAGCGCGTCGGTCAGCGCCTTCACCGGCTGGTCGAAGGTCTCCGACTCGGCCATCCGCCGCAGCCCGTCACGGGTCGCGATCAGCTGGGCTATCTCGCCGTCCATCTCGTCGGCCAGCGCAAGCAGGGCTGCGGGCAACGACCCGTCCGCGGCGCCGGCGTCGACCATCCGCTCGGCGATCTGGGGCAGGGGCATCCCGACCGCGCGCAGCCGGACGACCCGGACCAGCGCGATGACGTCCTTGCTGCCGTAGCGGCGGTAGCCCGACGAGTCCCGGCCGGGCTCGGGCAACAGCCCGATCGAGTGGTAGTGGCGGACCGCGCGCGGGCTCACGCCGGCCAGGCCGGCGACCTCACTGATCGACAGTCGGCCGGGCAGCCCAGCAGACCACGACGCGCTCACGGTTACCACTGCACACCTTGACGCAGCGTTAATGTCAATCCGCCACGCCGCGGTCTCAGTCGAGTGTCAGGTGGGAACGGCCGCCGGCCCCGTTTCACCGGGATGTGCCGGCTCAAACGGCGGCGCTTCGGCCGCGTTTGCGCAGCAGCACGACGAGGGTGGCGGCGGCAGCGGCCGCGACGGCGAACTCCCGCGGAAGGCGCGACTCGGCCTCGGATTGGATGCGTCCATGGAAGTCGTTGACGACCGCCGGCCAGAGCTCGCGACCTGTCAGTTCACGGAACGGCTTGTCCAGGTCTGGCAGCGCGGCACCCGCGGCGCCGGCGAGAGCAGCGACGCGGGTCTGCCCGCGGGTGGTCGCGGCGATCGCCCAGAGTGCCGCGAGCCCCGTAATCCCGTCCCGGACAGCGATGCGCATGAACCTGTCGTGGTCGGGCTCGTCGAGCCCGTAGTGCGGCACGGAGTCGAGCGCGAAGTGCGAGGCGGTTCCGAGCAGGAACGACACGACGGGCCGACGCACGTACAGCCCGACAACCGCGCCTGACAGGACGTGGTTGGTGACCAGCATGTGGCGCACAGTACGTAGCGCGTCCAAGAGCAGGATCTGGTGGGCAAGGGGGGAGTTGAACCCCCACGTCCTTTCGGACACACGGACCTGAACCGTGCGCGTCTGCCATTCCGCCACTTGCCCGACTCGCGCCCGCAGGCGCCGTATGGCAGCCGCAACGGTAGCACGCAGCTGAGGGCGGAGATCGGGGTACCACAGGGGTGCCCGATAGACTCTGCCGATCCGCGTCAGACGGCGCGCGCTCGCCCGTGCACGTTGCAACGCCCACAGGAGGAGGAGACGCCGTGAGCCTGGCCCAGCGGTTCGAACGCCGCCTCGAGGGCCTCGTCGGCGGCGCATTCGCCCGCGTCTTCAAGGGCCAGGTCGAACCGGTGGAGATCGGCACCGCGCTGCAGCGCGAAGCCGCCGACAAGCGCAACGTGATGGGCAACGGACGGGTGCTCTCGCCGAACCGTTATCGCGTGACTCTCTCCCCGTCCGACCACGAGCGGCTCGCGCCCTGGGAGAACCAGCTGACCAACTCCCTCGCCGAACTCGTCCAGGAGTACCTCGACGAGAACCAGTGGGAGACGATCGGCGACATCGAGGTCTACCTCGCCCGCGACGACCAGCTGCACACCGGCGTCTTCGGGGTCGCCTCACGGATGGAGTCCGGCGCCCCGCCGCGCCGCCGTCCGCACGATTCGCTCTCCCTGCCGATCGTGCCCGGCGCTCCGCTCGGGCAGTACCCGGCCCGGCAGGATGCCTACGCCTCCGCCGGACCCCAAGCGCCGCCCGCGCCGCCGCCGCCGCAGATGCCGCCACCGCCCCAGCCCGGTCGGGCGCAGGGTTACCCGGGCGACCCCGGCCCGAGCGGCCCGCCGCCGCCGGCCCAGCAGCGCCGTCCCGCGGCCGCGATGCTCATAGTCGACCAGACCAATCGACGCTTCGATCTGCGCACCGGCAGCAACATCATCGGCCGCGGGACCGACTCCGATCTGCAGCTGCTCGACCAGGGGATCTCCCGCCGCCACCTGGACGTCCAGTTCGACGGCAACGTTGCGACCGCCTACGACTTGGGCTCGACGAACGGCAGCACCGTCAACGGTCACGAGATCAGCAGTCAGGTACTCCGCCACGGTGACGTCATCCGGGTGGGCCACACTCGAATCGTCTTCCATCAGGAGCGCGCGTGAGGGCGGGAGCCGACTCGTGAACTCGGCCCTCGCGCTGCAGCTCATACGCTTCGGATTCCTGGCGCTGCTGTGGCTGTTCGTGCTGGCTGCCATGCGCGTCATCAGGACCGACCTGCGGACCAGCGGGCAGCCTCGTATCGCGGTGCCGCCGCCGGCGCGCCGCCGCGGCAAGAGCGGCGCACCGCCCGCGGCCCGACCCGCGCCGGGTGCGCCCACCCACCTGCTCGTCACCGAGGGCGGCCTCACCGGCACGCGAATCGGGCTCACCGGCGCGCCGGTGTTGATCGGCCGCGCCAACGACTCCACGCTCGTGCTCGAGGACGATTACGCCAGCACCCGGCACGCGCGGATCAGCCTGCAGGACGGCCGTTGGGTGGCCGAGGACCTCGGTTCGACGAACGGGACCTACCTCGGCCAGCGCAAGATCGACGGACCGGTGCCGATGGACGTCGGCGTCCCGCTGCGCATCGGCAAGACCGTGCTGGAGTTGCGGTGAGTGACCGTCGTAGCGAGCGCCGGCGAGCACGGCGCGGAGCGAACAGGGCGATGAGCGCTTGCGCGAAGAGCGGGGCGGTCTAGCGATGGCGTTGTATCTGCGGTACGCCGTGCGGTCGGACCTCGGTCTGGTGCGGAGCAACAACGAGGACTCGGTGTACGCCGGGCCCCGCCTGCTCGCGATCGCCGACGGCATGGGCGGGCACGCCGCCGGCGAGGTGGCCAGCAAGATCGTGATCGGCACGCTCGAGCCGCTCGACGAGGAGCGGCGCATCGACGACCTGATGCGCTCCCTGCGCGACGCCGTGGTCGAGGCGAATCACCGCATCGCCGACGCGGTCAAGCAGCGCAAGGAACTCGACGGCATGGGCACCACGCTCACCGCGCTGCGCTTCGTGGGATCGCAGGTCGGCCTCGTGCATGTCGGCGACTCGCGGGCCTATCTCCTGCGCAACAACCTGCTCACCCAGATCACCCACGACGACACCTATGTCCAGTACCTGGTCGACTCCGGCAAGCTGACGCCGGACGAGGCGAAGGATCACCCGCGCAAGTCGGTGATCCTCCGCGCGCTGCTCGGCACCGACGTCGAGCCGGATGTCTCGATCCGGGAAGCCCGCGCGGGCGACCGGTACCTGCTCTGCTCGGACGGGCTGTCCGACGTCGTCTCGGCCGAGACGATCGCCGAGACCATGCAGATCGAGGATCCGCAGGAGTGCGCAGACCGGCTGGTCGAGCTGGCGCTGCGCGGTGGCGGGCCGGACAACGTCACCGTCATCGTCGCCGACGTCATCAACGCGAAGGTCGGCGATCGGATCGACGAGGTCCCGGTGATCGCCGGCGCGTTCGTGGATCCGGCGGCCGCCGACGTACCCGGCGCTGACAGCGCCGCCGAACGCGCGGCCCGCATGGCTCGGCCGGCGCCGGCCGAGGTCACCGAGCCGACTGCGACGAAGAGGAAATGGTCGTGGCGTCCGTGGCTGCTCGTGCTGGGAATCCTCGCCCTCATCGTGGCCGCGCTGGGTGGCACCTATGCGTGGACGCAGAGCCAGTACTTCGTCGGGCACGCCGGCGCCAACGTCGCGATCTTCCGGGGCGTCAACACCGAGTTCGGGCCGCTGAAGTTCTTCAACATCTACCGGGTGACCGACCTGCCGGTCGCCGATCTCAACCCGTCGGTCCGCTCGCAGGTCCATGACGGGATCACCGCCAGCAGCAAGGGCGAGGCCGAGCACATCGTCCGCAACCTGCGCGACCAGCAGCTCCCGGCGTGTCGACCGACGCCGTCGCCCAGCTCGAGCGGCTTGGCGACCTCGGCGTCCACGTCGAGCAGCAGATCCGCGGCGAGCAGCAAGTCCGCGGCGACCGCGAAGTCCTCGGCGCGGACCAGCGCCACGGCCGGCGCGAAGCGGACACCGACCAGCACCCCGACCGCGACCCCCAGCTCGCCGCCTGCGTCGCCGTCACCTCAACCGACCTGCCCGGTGCCGGTGCGATGAGCAACCTGCAGCCCACCCTGAGCGTCCCCACTCGGCGCACCACCGAGCTGGTGCTGCTGATCTTCGCCGTGCTCATCGTGATCGCGGCGGAGGGCGCGGTCGAGGCGGCCCGCGACGGCCACTTCTCCTCACGCCTGATCACCTACGCCGCCGTGCCAATCGTCGTGGGGGTCGTGACCCATCTCGTGATCCGGCGCGTCGCCCGCTACGCCGACCCGCTGCTGCTACCCATCGTTGTGCTCCTCAATGGCCTGGGGCTGGTCATGATCCATCGCCTCGACCTCGGCGCGCGGACGGCGGCGAAGCAGTACGGCAACCCGGTGCCGAGCGCCGACGCACCCAAGCAGGTCGTCTGGATCGCCCTCGCCGTGCTGCTGTTCCTGGCGCTGATCGTGCTCGTGCGCGATCACCGAGTCCTGCAGCGCTACGCCTACACACTCGCGCTGGTCGGCGTCTTCTTCCTGCTCCTGCCGGCGGTGCTGCCGGCCCGGTTCAGCGAGGTCAACGGCGCCCGCATCTGGATCCGCATCGGCGGCTTCTCCCTGCAGCCGGCCGAGCTGGCGAAAATCCTGCTGACGATCTTCGGCGCCGCCTATCTGGTGCAGAAGCGGGACGTGCTGGCGCTGGCCGGCCGGCGGTTCCTCGGCATCGACTTCCCCCGCGGCCGCGACTTCGGGCCGTTGCTGGTGGTCTGGCTGTTCTGTATTGGGGTGCTCGTCCGCGGGCACGACCTCGGTACGTCCCTGCTGTTCTTCGGCCTGTTCGTGGTGCTGCTCTACGTCGCCACTGAGCGGGCCAGCTGGGTGATCGTCGGCGTGCTGCTGTTCGCGGGCGGCGCCTACATCTCCTACCAGCTGTTCGGCACCGTACAGACCCGGGTGAGCGTCTGGCTGCACACGTTCTCGCCCCAGTTCGACGCCACGGCCTACCAGCTGCGGCAGTCGCTGTTCGGCCTCGGGACGGGCGGGATCTTCGGCGCCGGGTTGGGCAGCGGGCATCCGGAGCTCGTTCCGCTCCCGGCGACCGACTTCATCATCTCCTCCTTCGGGGAGGAGCTCGGCCTGTTCGGGCTCGTCGGCCTTCTCGTGCTCTACGCGATCCTCGTCGCGCGCGGCATGGCCGCCGGCCTCGCGGTCCGCGACGCGTTCGGCAAGCTGCTTGCCGTCGGGCTCGCCTTCTTGTTCGCCCTCCAGCTCTTCGTCGTGGTCGCCGGGGTCACCCGGCTGTTGCCCGAGACCGGGCTGACCACGCCCTTCCTGTCCTACGGCGGCTCGTCGCTGCTCGGCAGCTGGGCGGTGCTGGCCCTCCTCGTGCGCATCTCCGACGCGGCCCGCCGACCAGCCACCACGCCACCGACGAGAAACACTGAACCCCAGGCGGTACCGGTATGAATCGGCCCATTCGCAAGGTCGCGATCGCGATGGCGGTGCTCTTCATCGCGCTCTTCGCCAACCTCAACTTCGTGCAGGTGGTGAAGGGCAGCGCCTACCGCGACGACCCGGCCAACCGCCGGGTGCTGCTCAACGAGTACTCGAGCCAGCGCGGCCAGATCGTCGTCCAGGGCACCGCCATCGCGCAGTCGACCGCCTCGCCGGACGAGCTGAAGTACCAACGCAAGTACTCCAATGGCCCGGTCTACGCGCCGGCCACCGGCTACTACTCGTTCACCTACGGCACGAGCGGCATCGAGGACGCCGAGAACGACATCCTGAGCGGCGATGCCTCAGACCTGTTCACCACGAAGCTCGGCAACATTCTGACCGGTCGCAACCCGCGCGGCGGCAGCGTCGAGTTGACGTTGAACAAGGCCGCTCAGGTGGCCGCATACAACGCGATGAAGTCCGCCAACGGCACGTTGAAGCGCGGCGCGGTCGTCGCCCTGGATCCGCAGACCGGTGCGATCCTCGCGATGGTCTCCACGCCCTCTTACGACCCGAACAAGCTGGCCAGCCACGACGCGAACGAGATCTCGAAGGCCTGGACGGCGTACACGAAGGCGCCGAGCGAGCCGATGCTGAACCGGGCGCTGAAGCAGAACTATCCGGCCGGCTCGATCTTCAAGATCATCGACTCAGCCGCGGCGCTGAAGAAGGGCGTCAAGCCCGACACGCGGATCCCGGCCCCCAACTCCTACTGGCCCCTGGAACCGAAGCGCACCAGCAGCTGCCCGGCCAGCCTGTCGCAGCCCTGCGTCCAGAACTTCCAAGGCGAGCGGTGCGACAACGGCAAGACCGCGACGCTGGCGTTCGCCCTCGCCAAGTCGTGCAACACCGCCTTCGCCGAGTTGGCGGTCCAGAATCTGGGCGCCCAGCGGTTGCAGGATCAGGCCCGGTTGTTCGGCTTCGACGGACCGGATCTGAACGTGCCGCTCTCGGTCGCGCCCTCGACGATCGGCAGCCCCAGCGTGCTCAGCGACAACGCGGCGCTCGCCCAGACGTCCTTCGGTCAGCGCGACGTGCGCGTGACGCCGCTTCAGGCGGCCATGCTGTCGTCCGCGGTGGCCAACAACGGCACGCTGATGCAGCCCTTCCTGGTGAAGTCGGAGCTGCGACCGAACCTGACCGTGCTCAACACCACTCAGCCCAAGCAGTTGAGTCAGGTGATCGACCCGGACCTCGACCAGGAGCTGATCAAGATGATGGAGGGCGTCGTCCACGACCCCGAGGGCACCGGCGGGCCGGCCAACGTCACCATCTTCGGTGACTCGGTAATGATCGGCGGCAAGACCGGTACCGCCGATGTGGGGCAGACCAGTGCCAGCAACGCCAAGCCCGACGCGTGGTTCACCGGCTTCGGGTTGGTGAAGGGAACTCCGAAGATCGCCGTCGCGGTGATCATGGAGAACGCCGGCGTCGCGGGCAACGAGGCCACCGGCGGGCTCGCGGCCGGGCCGGTGGCGAAGAAGGTCATCGAGGCCTATCTCGAGTCGATCAACGTCCCCAAGGCATGACCAGCGTGACCCGAGGGATGACCAGCATGAGCAGTGAGGATCGAGGATGACGCAGCCGAGGATCGCCGGCGGACGGTACGAGCTCGGTGAGCTGATCGGCTATGGCGGCATGGCCGAAGTGCACCGGGGACGCGACACGCGGCTCAACCGGGAGGTCGCGATCAAGGTGTTGCGCCCGGATCTCGCGCGCGACCCGGCCTTCCTGCACCGGTTCCGCCGCGAAGCGCACTCCGCGGCCGGGTTGAACCATCCGTCGATCGTGTCGGTGTACGACACCGGTGAGGACACCGGGCCCGACGGCACCACGCAGCCGTTCATCGTCATGGAGTTCGTCGAGGGGCGCACGCTGCGCGACATCGTGAAGGGCGAAGGCCGGCTGCCCGTCCGCCGGGCGATGGAGGTCGTGGCTGACGTCTGCGCCGCGCTGGACTTCAGCCACCGCAACGGCATCATCCACCGCGACATCAAGCCGGCGAACATCATGATCACGCCGGCCGGTGCGGTGAAGGTCATGGACTTCGGCATCGCCCGCGCCGTCGCCGACAACTCCGCCACGGTGACGCAGACGGCCAATGTCATCGGCACGGCGCAGTACCTGTCGCCCGAGCAGGCGCGCGGCGAGACGGTCGACGCTCGCTCGGACGTCTACTCCACCGGCTGCGTGCTGTACGAGCTCGTCACCGGGGTGCCGCCGTTCCAGGGTGACTCGCCGGTCGCGGTCGCGTACCAGCACGTGCGCGAGAACCCCGTCGTGCCCTCGGCCCGCAATCCGGAGGTTCCGCGGGTCGTCGACTCGATCGTGATGAAGGCGCTCGCGAAGAACCAGCTCAACCGGTACCAGAGCGCCGGCGACATGCGTCAGGACCTGCAGCGCGCGCTGGCCGACCAGCCGGTGCTGGCCGAGTCGATCATGACCGACGCCGAGCGCACCCAGTTCATCGCCCGCACGCCACCCCCGCCGGTCGCGCTGCGCCGGACCGACTACCCGCCGGACGAGGACGACGGCCGCCGCACCGGACTGATCTGGGCAGCCGTCGTTGTCGCGTTGCTGCTGGTGATCGGCGCCGCCGCGTACGCGATCGTCTTCCTCGGCAAGGACAACAACGGCACGAAGACCGTGTCGGTCCCCGGCACCTTGACCGGCAAGGTCCCGGCGGCCGCAGAGGCGGACATCCGCCGGGCCAGCCTCGTCCCCCGGCACGGGGCCG
>JAVHVD010000236.1:0-10979 GCA_032160745.1 Pseudonocardiales bacterium | reverse complement strand
CTGTCGGCCAGCCCGCTGCCGTCGACCAGCCCGCGACCGGGATCGACACCCAGGCGGGTCAGCACCGACCGAACCGCGACTGCCCCACCGGCGAACGAGGCCGGCTGGTGCTCGGCGATCGCCACCTGCCGGGCCAGCGCCTCGGCGATGACGTTGTCCGAGCCCTGCAGCATCTGCTCGACGAGAGTCCCGAACGGCGCGGAGGCCACCGTGGCGAGCGGACGGGCGCCGGCCGGGGCGACCCCGATCGACACCGGTAGTTGAGGACGGCCGAGCGCCGCGGCCAGCTCCCGTCCGGCCGCGAGGTCAGGGTGGCTGCTGCGAATTGCGTCGGCCGGAGCGGCCCGTCCCCCGTCCGTCATCACCGCGGTGATCGCCGACGCGTAGACACTGGGGACGTCCTCGGGCGCCCACGCCGGCGAGATCGTCGGACCCGAGTAGAGCGAGTCGTCGACGACGATCTTGGTGGGCTGGACGTGCGCGCGGCTCAGCTGCGCGGCCAGGTCGGTGATCCGGGCCGCGCCTGGGTACGGGCCGTCCTTGCCCTTGCCGGCGGCGGTGAGCGTGGGGTCGCCGCCGCCGACGAGGACGAGTGCACCGCCCGCCCCGGCCACGACCCGCGTGCTGATCCGGGCGGACGCCGGGCGCACGGCGAGCACCGCGGCCGCGGTCAGCAGCTTCGCCGTTGACGCCGGCGTCGTCGGGGTGGTGCCGGACTGGTTGTAGAGCACCGTCCCGCTCTGGACGTCGACGACGCGGGCCAGCAGCCGCGAGCCCAGTCCCGAAGCTCGGGCAACCCCGGCCAGCGCCTGCGCGACAGCCGCCGGCGCCGCCGCGGGCGCGGTCGAGCCGGGCGACCCGGGCGCGGGCGACGACGTCGCGCTGCGAACGGCAGCAGGTGTGGGTGGCGGCGTCGGCTTGTTCGAGCTGCCGACCTGGTCGCGAACCACGTAGGAACCGGCGAACCCGGCCACGACGGCGACAGCAGCGAGGACGAGGATGAGGGCGATCCGCGCCGCGGTGGGCAGACGCGAGCGGCTCACGATGCGTCAGACTATCCCTGCCTCATTGCTGCCGTGCCGACCAAGGAGTAGCCGCCGTGGAGTTCGACGTGCTCATCGAGATCCCCCGCGGAAGCCGCAACAAGTACGAGGTCGACCACGCCAGCGGTCGCATGCGCCTGGACCGCACGCTGTTCACCTCGACGCAGTACCCGGCCGATTACGGGTTCATCGAGGACACCCTCGGCGAGGACGGCGACCCGCTCGACTCGCTGGTGATCCTGCACGGCGATCCGCTCTTCCCCGGCGTCCTGGTCAAGTGCCGGGCGATCGGCATGTTCCGGATGACCGACGAGAAGGGCGGCGACGACAAGGTCCTCGCCGTGCCGGTCACCGACCCGCGCCTGGAGCACCTGCGCGACATCCATCACGTCCCCGAGTTCGACCGGCTGGAGATCCAGCACTTTTTCGAGGTCTACAAGGAGCTCGAGCCCGGCAAGAGCGTCGAGGGCGCCAACTGGGTCGGCCGGGTCGAGGCCGAGGCCGAGATCCGGCGCTCGTACGACCGGCTCAAGGCGAACCCGGAAGCCGTCGGCGGCTGAGCCCCGGTTTGACGAACAGCAGTGTTCGTCAATAGCGTCGACGGATGGACGTCGCAGACAGACGGGTGCTCATCACCGGGGCCGCGAGCGGGATCGGTCGGGCCGTCGCCACCGCCGCGGGTCGGGCCGGTGCGCAGCTGGTCCTCACCGACCGCAACGGCGAACTGCTCGACAAGGCCGTCGCCGAGCTGACCAGCGACGGCGCCGACGTGGTGCTGGCCCGTGCCGCCGACGTGTCGGATCTGGCGCAGGTGCAGGCGCTCGCCGACGCGGTGCATGCCGACGGCGGCAGCGTCGACGTCGTGATGAACGTGGCCGGAATCGCGGCGTGGGGCACCGTCGACCGGCTCGAGCACCGGCACTGGCGCTCGATGGTGGACGTCAATTTGATGGGCCCGATCCACGTCATCGAGTGCTTCGTACCGCCGATGATCGCGGCCGGCCGCGGCGGCCACCTGGTGAACGTCTCGTCGGCCGCCGGGCTGATCGGACTGCCCTGGCACGCCGCCTACAGCGCATCGAAGTTCGGGCTGCGCGGGGTGTCGGAGGTGCTGCGCTTCGACCTGCGGCAGCACCGCATCGGCGTCAGCCTCGTCTGCCCGGGCGGCGTCGCCACTCCGCTCACCGACACGATCCAGATCGCCGGCGTCGACCAGACGGGGCGCTCGTTCGCGCGGATGCAGGCGCACTTCCGCAAGCGCGCGGTGACGCCCGAGCAGGCGGCCGCGGCGATCCTGCGCGGGATGCGGCGCAACCGGTACCTCGTCTACACCTCGCGCGACATCCAGATGATCCATCTGCTGCAGCGGCTCTGCCCGCCCGCCTACGTGTTGATCATGCGCGGCATGAACCTCGCGATGCGCCGCACCCTGCCGGTGACCGGCGCATGAGCTCGCCACGGATCGCGCCGGGGGACCGGCACACGGCCGGGCCGTTCGCCTGGGGTTTCGCGCAGATCGCCGGGCGGGTGTCGCACACCAACCCGCCGAACCTGTTCCTGACGATGGGCCGCCAGCACAAGCTGTTCCGCGGCTGGCTGCGCTTCGCCGGACGATTGATGCCTGGCGGCACGCTGCCCCGGCGCGACACCGAACTGGTGATCCTGCGGGTCGCCCACCTGCGCAGCTGTGTCTACGAGTTCGAGCACCACGTGCGCCTCGGCCGCCGCGCCGGCGTGACGCCCGAGGACGTCGCCCGCGTCGAAGCCGGCCCGGACGCGGACGGCTGGACCGACCGCGAGCGGTCCCTGCTTCGCGCCGTCGACGCGCTGCACACCGATCAGGATCTCGACGACCGCACCTGGTCGGCGCTGCGCGACCACCTCGACGAACCGCAGGCGATCGAGTTCCTCCTGCTGGTCGGGCACTACGAGATGCTGGCGACGTTCCTGCTGACGCTGCGGGTGCAACCGGACCGGCGCCGGTGACCGACGTCGAGCGGCTCCCGCGCGGCCGGCACAAGCTCAGCCGCGAGGACGTCGTCGGGCAGCAGCGCGCGCGGATGCTGACCGCATTGACCGAGGTCCTCACCGAGCGCGGCTACGTCAACACCCCCGTCGCCGCCGTCATCGAGCGGGCCGGGGTGTCGCGCGAGACGTTCTACCAGCAGTTCGCGTCGAAGGAGGCGTGCTTCATCGCCGCGTTCGAGGACGCGGTCGGCGACGTCGCCACGGCGCTGTTCACCGAGCTGGGCGCCGCCGAGGGCACGCCGCTCGAGCGCTTCGACCGCGGCCTGAAGGTGTATCTCGCGACCCTGGCGGCCGAGCCCGCGAAGGCCCGGCTGTTCCTCGTCGAGACCTACGCCGCGGGACCCGAGGCGATGCAACGGCGCCTCGAGCTGCAGGCGCAGTTCGTCGACGGCATCGCCGCGCTGTTCGGCGCGCGGACGAAGGCGCGCCGCGCGGTCTGCGAGGCGCTGGTCGGTGCCGTTGTCGCGCTGGTCACCGCCCGCTTCGTCGCCGACGACGTCGCCGGGCTCGCCGCGATCCGCGCCCCGATCGTCGAGCTGGCCGCCGGATCGCTGGTCAGGCCCCGATCGTGACCCGCTTGGACGCCGGGCCGAGGACGAGCAGACCCGACGTCAATGGCACCGACAGGTGCAGCCGGCCGCCGGCATCGGCCACCGCCACGACGTGCTGCGTGCCGATCGTCACCGCGTGGGTGCTACCCGGTGCGTAGACCGCCGGCGTGGTCACGTCCGCCGTGCCGCTGCCGGTGAGCGTGAAGCCGGCCGCGTCGGCACCGACCAGATCGGTGAACGCCTGCTGCTGCGCCCGGTGCAGTACGACCGTCCAGCCCCACTGCGTCCAACTCGAGTCGACCGAGCGGTACGTGATGCGCGCCGGCGCCGGCTGCGGGTGCGCGAAGGCGTCCATCAGCGGGCCGATGAACTCGCGCAGATCCTGCGCCCAGTACGGGAAGCTGTGCGTGCCGAAGACGTAGTCGTCGTAGTGGCTCGGGATGCCGGCCTGCTGCAGGTGTTGGTGGAACAGCATCGTCGACGCGTGCGTCATCGCCTCGACGCCGCTGGCGGCCAGGTCGGGCTGCGTGTCGTACTGGCCGGGCAGGCCGGACGCCGTCCACATGTACAGGCCGGTGCTGCCCAGGTTCGGGATCAGCGTGGCCGGGTCGTGCCCGCGCCAGTTGATCTCGTTGCTGAGCCGCGGGCCGAACATCGAGCCAGGTGGCACGCCGTCGAGCGCGACCGCCGTCCCCTCGATGATGGCGGTGCTGAACGGGATCACCGCGACGTCGCGGTCGATCTCCGGCGCGCCGGAGAACGAGGCGGCCACGCCGAACAGATCGGGGTGCCGCGCCGCGTAGCTCATCGCACCGAAGCCGCCCTGCGAGAGGCCGGCGATCGCCCGTCCGTCGCGCGTCGCGACGGTGCGCAGATTGGCGTCGACCCACGGCACGAGCTGGTCGACGTGGAACGTCTCCCATTGCGACGGACCGAGCTTGGTCGTGGTGTTGACCCAGTCGGTGAACCAGCCGCCGCCGTCGTTGTCGAAGCCGGCGTCGGGCATGACGACGATCAGCGGACGGCCCGCGGTGGTGGCGGCGGCATCGCCCTGCGTCAGCCAGTCGTCCGGCCCGCCGCTCGTCCCGTGGAAGAGGTAGAGGACGGGATAGCGGGCGTCCAGCGAGTCGGCGTAGCCGGTCGGCAGCAGCACCCGAACCCGCACCGCGCGGCCGAGCGCCGGGGACTCGACCGAGAGCGCCCACAGTCGCGCGTCGACCTGCTGGGCCGAGACGACGTGGATGCCGGACGAGTCGGTGAACGCCGGCGCATCGGCCTGGGCGACGACGACCGGCGCGGCGAGCGAGAGGGTGAGCAACGCTCCGGCGAGGACGGAGAGCAGGCGGCGCAGGCGCATCCGCGCAGTATTGCGAACATCACTGTTCGTGGCGACCTGAACCGGTCACTCGACGGGGACGATGGCCACCGGCCGGTGGGCGAGGTAGTTGTTCGGGCGCGGGTTGTGGCAGGTGAGGCCCGGCGCGGCCACCCGCTCGACGCGCACCGTCACGTCGAGCAGCCCGTGCGGACCGCGCAGCCGGACCACCGCGGCGCCGTCCTGCACCGGCCCGGCCGCCACCACCTCGAGATCACGCCGGGCCCGCACGGCCAGGTGCTCGTGGGCGAAGGCGAGGGCCGCCTGGGCGGTCGGCGGCAACCCGACCCGGCCGCGCAGCAGCGCGCCCACGACCTCGCCGCTCTCGGCCGCGGCGATGAACTCCTCGGCGGCGAAGGGCAGCACCCGGCCGTAGAGCAGCCCGGACGGCAGCACCAGCACGTTCGCCGCGAACCGGTCCCCACCCAGGTGACTGCACTCCCACACCCGGCCGGGGCGCAGCGCGGCGATCGCCGCGGCGACCGGACGGCCGCGCAGCGCGCAACAGGTGTCGTGCTTGCTGTGCGCGCACACCAGGTAGAGCGGGTCAGGGTCGGGCGTCCCGGGAGTCTCGTCGAGCGGCAGCGCGATCAGCTCGGCCGGCTCGGCGAACGTCCCCCAGCGCAGCGATTCGCGTCCGTCCCGGGTGTCGACGAGTGCCCAGCGCCGGACGGCGTCGCGGGGCGTGCGGCCGGGCCGGCGGATCGCCTGCACCCGCACGCCGGCCCGCGCCGCGGTTGCCTCGAGCAGCTCCGCCGCCGCCGTACCGAACCGGGAGTCGCGCAAGCCGCGGGCGCCCCACGGCCCTGGCTGTTCGACGAGCAGCAGCCGGGCGGCCGGGAACGCCGTCCCCAGCATCGGGTCACCGCGCAGCTGGGCCCGCAGCGCGCAGCGATCGAGCGTCTCGCGCGGACGGGGATGGTGCGACGGCGGCGGGGCGGGACGGGGCCGCGGCCGGCTGGGCTGCTCGGTCACGCCGGGACGAGGACGCCCTCGCGCAGCAGCCGGCGCGTGACGGTCAGCTGCTCGCCGGCGTCGAGGCCGGGCAGCTGTGCGGGACGGAACCGGGCACCGGCGAGGACGACCTTGACCGCGTCGGCGGTGGTGCTGGGCAGGGTGATCGTCCGGTCGAGCAGCACCAGGCGGATCTCGTCCTCGCCGTGGTCGACGCGCACCCGCAGCCCGGCCCGCAACCGCACCTGCGTGTCGGCGGCGAGCGCGTCGGCGACCGCGAGCTGGGCGAGCGGGCCGATCGGCGCGGGCCGGGTGCGCTGCATCAGGTTGGTCCCGACCCGGCGGGCGACGTCGGCGGTGGGTACGGTGTCGAGCCGCGCGTGCAGCGCGTGGACGGTGGCCGCGAGCTCGTCGGCCAGCACCGTCGGATCGCTGAGGTCGACGCCCATCGGCAGCGAGGTGCGCAGCGCGGCATCGTCCTGTGCGAGGTCGAGCAGGTGCCGGACCAGCTGGTAGCGGCTGATCGGATGCACCCCCACCGTGAGATGAATCGACGTCTCCCGTTGCGCCACGGCCGCGTGGATCGTGCCGCGCGGCAGGTACAGCGCATCGCCCGGCTCGAGCATCGTGTCGATCACCGGCGGCTCGGCGGCGCGGGCGGCGACCTCGGTGCGGAACTCTTCCCAGGGTTGGTTGTCGAGCGGCGACTGGACGACCGGCTCGTGGATCGTCCACCGCTTGCGACCGGTCACCTGCAGGACGAACACGTCGTGGACGTCGTAGTGCGGCGCGAACCCCTGGTTCTGCGGCGGGGTGATGTAGGAGTTGATCTGGACGGGGTGGCCCAGCTCGCCGGCCAGCCGGCTGCCGAAGTCGACCAGCGGCGGCCAGCTGCGGTGCAGGGCCTGCAGGACGAGCGTGGCGCCGTCGGCGATCGCGGCCAGCACCTTGTCGTCGGCGACCTGATCACCGATCGTCGCGCCGGCGCCGCCGCCGCGGGTGAAGCGGGCGGCCGGCAGCACCGAGCCGTCCTTGGCCATCCGCAGGAAGGGGGTGCGCAGCCCGCGGTTGGACACGAGCTCGTCCACGGCTGCGGCCGAGAGGAGGTCGGTGAAGTCGCCGCGGAGCTCGGCCGCGCGGGACAGCAGCGGGGTTCGGCCCCAGTGCTCGCGCGCGAACAGATCGGTGGCGCAGGCGATGCAGCGCGCGAGCGCCGAATCACCTACGCCACCGGTCAGGTCAAGCGAAGTGCTCACGCAGAGCCGTCGGCCCCGCCGTCGCCACCAGCGCCACCGTCAGCGGCACCGTCGCCACCGGCCCCGGCACCGCCGTCAGCACCGGCGTCGCCGCCCTTGTCGGCACCCTTGTCGGCACCGCCGTCAGCACCGGCGTCGCCGCCCTTGCCGGCACCGCCATCAGCGCCGCCGTCGCCGCCCGCGGCCGCGCCGCCATCAGCGCCGCCGTCGCCGCCCGCGCCGGCTCCGCCGTCCGCGCCGCCGTCGCCTGTCGTGATGTCGCTGTCTTCCATGAAGAGTCCTCCTCGTGGTGGCCTGTACCGGCCACGCTAGTCACGGCCGACGGTCGCGCCTAGCCCGGCCCGGCCGCGGTCCGGCGCTCAGGTGCGGGCCCGCTCGGCCATGTGCAGGGCGACGACGCCGCCGGTCAGGTTCCGGTGGCGGACGTTTTCCCAACCGGCGTCGGCGACCGTCGCGGCCAGGGCGTCCTGGCTCGGCCACGCTCGGATCGACTCGGCCAGGTAGACGTACGCGTCGGCGTTGGACGACACCCGCCGGGCCACCCAGGGCAGTGCGCGCATCAGGTAGTTGAGGTACAGCAGGCGGAAGGGCCGCCAGGTCGGCGAGCTGAATTCGCAGATGACCAGCCGGCCGCCGGGACGCACCACGCGGGCCATCTCGCGCAGGGCCGCGGGAACGTCGGCGACGTTGCGCAGGCCGAAGCTGATCACCGCGTCGTCGAACGTCTCGTCGCGGAACGGCAGCGCCGTCGCGTCGCCCGCGACGAAGGGCACGGCCCGGCGGCGGCTCTTGATCGCCCGGCCGGCGCGGAGCATGCCGATCGAGAAGTCACAGGCGACCGCGTGGGCACCACCCCGCGCGAGCTCGACCGTCGAGACGCCGGTGCCGGCCGCGAGATCGAGCACCCGGTCGCCCGCCGTCAGCTGCAGGCACTGGCGAGTGCGCCGGCGCCAGCGTCGGTCCTGGGCGAAGGACAGGATGGTGTTGGTGAGGTCGTAGCGGCGGGCGACGCCGTCGAACATCTGGGCCACCTCGTGCGGCTGCTTGTCCAGCGTCGCTCGGCCCATCCGCCCAGTCTGTCATCCGACCCGTCCCGCCCGTCCCATCCCATTGACTGGCGCCTCCCGCGTCGACTGGCGCCCTGTACGTCGCCAGTCAGCCCGGAAGGCGCCAGTCAACGGGATCGGACGGGTCGGGTGGCCGGGATCGGACGGGTCGGGTGGCCGCGTCGGACGGTTCAGCGGGCGGGGGCGGGGACGTCCTTGGGATTGGCCAGCCGGATCGCGCCGGCGACCACCGCCACCAGGCAGAGCAGGTACGCGGCGAGGTGGCCCACCGACAGCGGGATGTGCTCACGCAGCAGGACCACCCCGAGCAGCACGGCCACCAGCGGATCGGCGGCCAGGTTGGCCGGCAGGGTGGCGCCCAGCGCGCCGACCTGGAACGACATCTGGGTGAGGACGATCGCGCCGACCCCGAGCACCGCGATGCCGATCAGCGGCACCAACCCGCGCGGGGTGGCCAGCAGCCCGTGGATCCCGCCCCGCGATGCCCGGTCCGACGCCGCGTCCACCATCACCGCCAGCGTGCCGAAGTAGCCGCCGGCCACGATGCCGTACACCGCCCCGCGGACCACCTGGTTGCGTCCGGTCGCCAGCAGCGCCATGCCGACGCCGACGACGAGGACGAGGACGAGGGACATCACGAGCACCCGTGGCCGCGGCACGTGCCCGACGCCAGGCTCGCCGATCAACGCCAGGAAGACGCCCAGGCCGCCGAGCACGCCCAGCACACCGAGGTAGTCGCCCAACCCGGGCCGGTGCCCGCCCAAGGCAAAGCTGAAGGCGAGCGACACGGGCAGCATCAGCACCACAAGCGGCTGGACCACGACCACCGGGCCGGCCGACAGCGCGATGATCTGCAGCACGAATCCGACGAAGTCGCCGGCGATGGCCAGCCACCACACCCGGTTGCGGGCCAGCTTCAGCAGGCCGGATGCGCTCGTCTCGCCCTCGGTCTCGACGTGCTCCTGGGCGGTCCGATGTTGGATGACGATGGACGCGCCGTAGACGACGGCCGAGGCGATCCCGAAGGGGACGGCGACGACCAGAGACGACACCACGGCAGGGTAACCGGAGAGGCCGATCTTGCTCGGCGACGAGCCCGCGGCCTCCCTTTTCGCGGGCGGCTCGGGCCGTTCGCCGCGCACCGGCGGTCGCCCGGACGTACAGTGCGGGCAACCCGTTCCTGTTCGTCGGAGGTCTGCTGTGCGCTCACGCCGTGCCCTGTTGTCGATCGCTGTGGCGGTGACCGCCCTGGCGGCGGCCGTCATCGTCCCCGCATCGCAGGCCACGGCGGTGACGCCGCACTACTACGTCGCCCTCGGCGACTCGCTGTCCCGTGGCTATATGCCACCGGCCGGCGACAGCGACCAGGGCTACGCCAACGACCTCTACGCCACCCTGCATGCCAAGGACCCGTCCCTCGTCCTGGTCAAGCTCGGCTGCAGCGGCGAGACGACGACCACGATGATCACCGGCGGCGAGTGCACCGATCGCTACCCGGTCGGCACGTCCCAGCTCGCGGCGGCCGAGCAGTTCCTGCGCGGTCACCTGGGGCAGGTCACCTACCTGACGTTGGACATCGGCGCCAATGACGTGGACGGCTGCGCGACCGGCGGCTCGATCGATCCGGTCTGCGTCACGCAGGGCACGGTCACCATCGTCAAGAATCTGCAGGCGATCCTGGCCGGGCTGACCGCGGCCGACAAGAAGCTGCCGCGATCCATCGGGATGACCTACTACGACCCGTTCCTCGCGGCGTGGCTCAGCGGCGCTCAGGGCCAGCTCGTCGCCACGGCGTCGGTGACACTGCTCGTCGCGATCAACCAGCTCGAGCGGCTGCTCTACAACGGCTACGGCTTCAAGATCGCCGACGTGGCCACGACGTTCCAGACGCTGGACTTCGGCCACCCGCGCACCGTCGCCCCCTATGGCACCCTGCCGCGCAACGTCGCCAACATCTGCGAGTTCACGTTCATGTGCAGCCAGCAGAACATCCACCCGACCGTGGCCGGCTACCAGATGATCGCCGACACCTTCGCGAAGGCAGCGGCCTGACGCTAGCTGGCGCTGGCGACCGGCAGCAGCGTCAACGCTGTCGAGCTGAAGTGCGAGTGCACGCGCTCGTCGACCGGGTCGTTCGCGGGGTGGTCGTGCACGACGAGGTGCCGGTAGAGGGTGTCGCGCTGGGCCGGGATGCGCCCGGCGCCGCGGATCAGCTCGATCAGCTCCGTCCGGTTCGAACGGTGCTTCGCCCCGGCTGACGAGACGACGTTCTCCTCGAGCATCACGCTGCCGAGGTCGTCGGCGCCGAAGTGCAGGGTGAGCTGGCCGATGTCCTTGCCGGTGGTCAGCCACGAGCCCTGCAGGTGGTTGACGTTGTCGAAGAACAGCCGCGCCACCGCGACCATGCGCAGGTACTCGAGCGAGGTCGCCTGCGTGCGTCCCTTGAGGTGGTTGTTCTCGGGCTGGTAGGTCCATGGGATGAAGCTGCGGAAGCCGCCGGTGCGGTCCTGGACGTCGCGGATCATCCGCAGGTGCTCGATGCGCTCGGCGTTAGTTTCGCCCGTCCCCATCATGAACGTGGCGGTCGACTCGAGCCCGAGGCCGTGCGCGGTCTCCATGACCTCGAGCCAGACCTCGCCCTTCTCCTTCAGCGGTGCGATCGCGGTGCGCGGCCGGTCGACGAGGATCTCCGCCCCGGCGCCGGC
>JAVHVD010000235.1:0-7848 GCA_032160745.1 Pseudonocardiales bacterium | reverse complement strand
GTCTGGCGCTGTTCGCGGTGTCGTCCCTTGTGTGCGGCATCGCGCCCAACTCCGAGTCGCTGATCGCGGCCCGCGCGGTGCAGGGCCTCGGCGCAGCGGCGATGTTCGCGACCACGTTCGCCCTGCTGAACAGCAACTACACCGGCCGCGATCGCGGCACGGCGTACGGCCTGTGGGGCGCGGTCGCCGGGGGGTCGGCGGCGGTCGGCCCGATCATCGGCGGTGTGCTCACCGAGGGCGCGTCCTGGCGGTGGATCTTCTTCGTCAACCTGCCGTTCAGCGTGCTGGCCATCGCCCTCTGCCTGGCCGTGCTCACCGACGCGCACGACACCGTGAAGGCGCGGGTGGACCTGCTCGGCATCGTCACCTTCAGCGCTGCCGCCGGCGCCCTCACCTACGGCCTGATCGAGGCGAACGAGAGCGGCTGGTCGAAGGTCGGCAGCTGGGGCTGGATCGTCGCGTCGCCGGTCGTGCTGACCGCGTTCGTCCTGGTCGAGCTGCGGACGAAGGCCCCGATGCTCGACATGACCCTGCTGCGCAACCGCCGCTTCGTCGGCATCCTGATCGCCGCCCTCGTCGTGACGCTGGCCGCGTTCGCCTCCTTCACCTACACCTCCATCTGGCTGCAGTCGGTTCTCGGCCTGAGCCCGATCCAGGCCGGATTGACCGGCCTACCGCTCTCGCTCGCCTCGTTCCTGGTCTCGGCCGGCATCGGGCGCTTCCTGCACGGTTCCCGCCCCGGCCCGATCATCGGCGGGGGTCTGCTGTTCATCGGCGTCGGCGGCCTCGTCGCGGCCGCGCTGGTCCACGGCAGCGCGTCGTGGCCGGCACTGATGCCCGGCTTCCTGCTCGTCGGCATCGGCGTCGGGTTGGCGACGCCCACGCTGAGCTCGGCGGCGATGGGCGCGGTGCCCCTGCAGCGCGGCGGCATGGCCGCCGGAGCGGTCAACACTGCCCGCCAGCTCGGCTTCGCCCTCGGCATCGCCGCTCTGGGCTCGGTCTTCGCCGCCCGGGCCGCGCAGATCCTCGGCGACCGCGGCATCCCCGCGTCCGGGGAGGTGTCCCGCGCCCTGGCCGGCGGGCAGGCCAAGGTCCTGCTGGCCAAGGCACCCGCGGACGCCCGCACCCAGTTGAACGCCGCGCTGCACGCGGCGTCGGTGCAGGGGGTCCAGTGGGCGTTCCTGGTGTCCGGCATCGCCGGCGTGCTCGCCGGGCTGGCCGTCCTCGTCCTTCTGCGGACGGACAAGCAGGCCGCCACCGCCAATTCGGCTGCCTCAGTCACCAGTGATGCCCCGCGCGACGAGCTCGAGGCGGCCACGCCGACGTAGCACCCGGCGCAGGGACGGGAATACACTGAGGGCTCGCTCGTGAAAGCGTTCACAAACTCCGGATCCGTCCCTACGGGAGCACCATGTCGGCACACGGCGCCACCGCGTCACTCGGCCCCAGTGCCGAAGTACGACCCGCCGGGCTCAATGCCGATGCGGGCAACGATGCGGACGTCATCGTCGTGGGCGCCGGCCCGGCCGGCAGCAGCGCGGCGTACTGGCTCGCGACGGCGGGCCTGGACGTCGCGGTCCTGGAGAAGACGACGTTCCCCCGCGAGAAGGTCTGCGGCGACGGGCTGACCCCCCGGGGCACCCGCGCCCTGGTCGACATGGGCATCGACGTCAGCGAGAGCAACGGCTGGCTGCACAACCGCGGGCTGCGCGTCATCGGCGGCGGCCAGCGCCTGCACCTCGATTGGCCCGAACTCACCAGCTTCCCGCCGTTCGGCCTCGTCCGCCCCCGAGCCGACCTCGACGCCATGCTGGTCAACCAGGCGGTCAAGGCCGGCGCCCGCCTGTACGAGCAGACCAGCGTCACCGAGCCGTTGCTCGACGCCTCCGGCCGGGTGGTCGGCGTCCGGGGCAAGGCGGCGGACAAGAAGCCGGTCACGTTCCGCGCGCCGCTCGTACTCACCTGCGAGGGGGTCTCCGGAAAGCTGGGCCAGCACCTCGGCGTCCACCGCAACGACAAGCGCCCGCTCGGCGTCGCCGTCCGCCGCTACTACACCAGCCCGAAGACGCACGACGCCTACCTCGAGTCCTGGCTGGAACTGTGGGACGGCAAGCCCAACGAGTCCGACCTGCTGCCGGGCTACGGCTGGATCTTCGGCATGGGGGACGGGACGGTGAACGCCGGTCTGGGTGTGCTCAACTCCAGCGCGGTGTTCCAGAAGACCGACTATCGCGCGATGCTCACCCGCTGGTTGGACAACACTCCGGCCGAGTGGGGCCTGCGCGAGGAGAACGCCACCTGCCCGACCCGGGGCGCGGCGCTGCCGATGGGGTTCAACCGCACACCGCATTACCTGCGTGGCCTGCTGCTCGTCGGCGATTCCGGCGGATCGGTGAATCCGTTCAACGGCGAGGGAATCCCCTACGCGATGGAGTCGGGGAAGTTCGCGGCCGAGGCCGCCGTGCAGGCGCTGGCGCGGCCGGCCGGCGCCAGCCGCGAGCGCGCGCTCGAGGCCTATCCCGAGCGGATGCGCGCCGAGTGGGGTGCGTACTACCGCCTCGGTGGCGTCTTCGTGAAGTTGATCGGCAACCCGAAGGTCATGCAGGCCTGCACGCGGCACGGGCTGCCGCACCCGGCGCTGATGCGCTTCGTGCTCAAGCTGCTGGCCAACCTCAGCGACCCGCGCGACGGCGACCTGTCCGACCGCATGGTCAACGTGCTGACCCGACTCACCCCGGCCATTCGCTAGACGTTGTTAGGCCGACCCGACTCCGAGAACGTCGGTGCCTCAGGACTAACCTGTGGACGCCTCCGCAACACCCCGGAACAGAGAAGGAGAACAGCACTAGATGCTCGCGCCGTACCTGCCGATCGTGCTGTTGTTCGCGCTGGCGCTCGCCTTCGCCACGTTCTCCGTCGCCATCGCTCCGTTCACCGGGCCGAAGCGGTACAACAAGGCCAAGCTGGACTTCTACGAGTGCGGTATCGAGCCGACGCCGCAGCCGCTCGGGCCGCAGCGTTTCCCGATCAAGTACTTCCTCACCGCGATGCTCTTCATCGTCTTCGACATCGAAACGATCTTCCTGTACCCGTACGCCGTCGCGAACAAGGCGCTCGGCCTGTTCGGACTGGTCGAGATCGTTCTCTTCATCGGCACCGTGTTCGTCGCCTACGCCTACGTCTGGCGCCGCGGCGGACTGGACTGGGACTAGAAGCAAATGGGGCTTGAGACGACAGTGAGCGAGCATCGCAGCGCGCGCCGGCGAGCGAGGAGCGCAGCGAGCGCGGAGGCGAAAAATGGGACTTGAGGAAAAACTGCCCGACGGCGTCCTGCTGGCCTCGGTCGAGAAGCTGGTGAACTGGACGCGCAAGTCGTCGCTGTGGCCGGTCCAGTTCGGCCTGGCCTGCTGCGCCATCGAGATGATGTCCTTCGGCGGTCCGCGCTTCGACTCCGCCCGCTTCGGTATGGAGGTCTTCCGCGCCTCGCCGCGCCAGGCCGACCTGATGATCGTCGCCGGCCGGCTCAGCCAGAAGATGGCGCCGGTGCTGCGCCAGATCTACGACCAGATGCCCGAGCCGAAATGGGTGCTGGCGATGGGCGTCTGCGCCTCGTCCGGCGGGATGTTCAACAACTACGCGATCGTCCAGGGCGTCGACCACGTCGTACCGGTCGACATGTACTTGCCCGGCTGCCCGCCGCGGCCCGAGATGCTCATCGACGCGGTGCTCAAACTGCACCACAAGATCATGAACGAGCCGCTGGGCCCGAAGCGCGCCGCCCGTCTCGAGGGGCAGAACGTCGAGCTCGTCCCGTCCAGCTACAAGTACGGGCGGTGAGCTGATGACCGGACCGACCGAGCGCCCCGTGCCCGAGGACTCCGCTCCCGAACAGAGCGCGGCCGACATGGTGGGCTCGACCCCGGCGCCGGAGTCGACGATCGACCGGCAGGTCGACTCGCCCTACGGCACCGAGCGGCGCGGCATGTTCGGCGTCGCCGGCAGCGGGGACACCACCGGCTTCGGTGGCCTCGTCCGCGAGCCCTGGACGCCGCCGACCGCCGAGCGCCCCTACGGCGGGTACTTCGACGAGATCGTCGACGGCTTGTACGAGGCCTACGCGCAGGCCGAGCAGGCGATCCAGAAGGTCGTCGTCGACCGGGACGAGCTGACGCTGCACATCGCCCGCGAGCACCTGATCGGCGTCGCCACCGCGCTGCGCGACGACCCGTCGCTGCGCTTCGAGCTCTGCGTCGGCGTCTCGGGGGTCGACTACCTCGGCTCGGTGCACCGGCTGCACTCGGTCGTCCACCTGATGTCGATGACCTACCGCCGCCGGGTGCGGCTGGAGGTGTCGGTCAGCCTCGAGGACCCGCACCTGCCGTCACTGACCGGGCTCTACCCGACCGCCGACTGGCAGGAGCGGGAGACCTACGACATGTTCGGGATCGTCTACGACGGTCACCCCGCGCTGACCCGCATCCTCATGCCGGACGACTGGGACGGCCACCCGCAGCGCAAGGACTATCCCCTCGGCGGCGTCCCGGTGCAGTACAAGGGCGCCACCATCCCGCCTCCTGATGAGCGGAGGGCCTACAAGTGAGCGAACGCAGTGAGCGAACAATCGGGTGCAGGCTGTGCCGCCCGAACGAGCGAAGCGAGGCTCGGGCGTGAGTGATACGACCGACCAGTACGCGCCGTCCCGGGCGACGACCGAGGGCCGCGTCTTCAACCTGTCCGGCGGCGACTGGGACTCCGTCGTCGGCGGGCTGGGCGAGTTCCACGACGACCGGCTCATCGTCAACATGGGCCCGCAGCACCCGTCCACGCACGGCGTGCTCCGCCTCGTTCTCGAACTCGACGGCGAGAGCGTCACCGACCTGCGCGCGGTCATCGGCTACCTGCACACCGGCATCGAGAAGAACACCGAGTTCCGCACCTGGACGCAGGGGGTCACCTTCCTGACCCGCGCCGACTACCTGGCACCGCTGTTCAACGAGTCGGCCTACTGCATGGGCGTGGAGAAGCTGCTCGGCGTCGAGGTCCCCGAGCGGGCCCAGCTGATCCGGTTGATCCTCATGGAGATCAACCGCGTCTCGTCGCACTGGGTCGCGCTGGCCACCGGCGGCATGGAGATGGGCGCGCTCACCGCGATGACCAACGGCCTGCGCGCCCGCGAGCGGTGTCTCGACGTCCTCGAGATGGTCACCGGCCTGCGCATGAACCACGCGTTCATCCGTCCCGGCGGCATCGCGCAGGACCTGCCCGACGGCGCCGTCGAGAAGATGCGCGAATGGGTCACCGACATCCGCGGCGAGATCGCCGGGCTGCGTCGACTGCTCGCCGGCCAGCCGATCTGGATCGGCCGGCTGAAGGACGTCGGCTGGCTCGGTGTCGAGGGCTGCCTGTCGCTCGGCATCACCGGCCCCATGCTGCGGGCCGCCGGTCTGCCGTGGGACCTGCGCAAGACCGAGCCGTACTGGGGTTACGAGACCTTCGACTTCGACGTGCCGACGCAGGACGGCGGCGACTGCTGGGCCCGCTTCCTCGTCCGGCTCGACGAGATGGACCAGTCGGCCCGCATCGTCGAGCAGGCGATCGAGCGGCTCGAGCCCGGACCGATCTGGGTGGACGACCCGAAGATCGCCTGGCCGGGGCAGCTGTCGATCGGCCCGGACGGCATGGGCACCTCGCTCGCGCACGTGCAGAAGATCATGAACGGGTCGATGGAGTCCCTCATTCACCACTTCAAGCTCGTCACCGAGGGCTTCCGCGTCCCGCCCGGCCAGGTGTACACCGCGGTCGAGTCACCGCGCGGCGAGCTCGGTGCGCACGTCGTCAGTGACGGCGGCACCCGCCCGTACCGCGTGCACCTGCGCGAACCGTCCTTCGTCAACCTGCAGTCCGCCGCGGCGCTCTCGATCGGCGGCATGATCTCCGACGTCATCGCGTCGGTGGGCTCGATCGATCCAGTGATGGGTGGCGTCGACCGATGACGACGCCCAGCACCAGCAGCGGACCGAACTCCGGCACCGAGCCGTTCGGAACCGACCAGTCGCGGAGCACCCTGCCGACCGCGGCCGACGCCGGCCGCAGCAACTTCCGCACCTCGGTCATCAACCTCGACCGGCCAGGCGACCCCACTGTGTTCAGCGAGCAGGTGCGGGCCGACGCCGCCGCGCTGATCGCGCGCTACCCCGAGGGCCAGTCGCGCTCGGCGCTGCTGCCACTGCTGCACCTCGTCCAGTCCGAGCAGGGCTACGTCACGCCCGACGGCATCGCGTTCTGCGCCGACACCCTGAACATCACCAAGGCGCAGGTGGTCGCGGTCGCGACGTTCTACACGATGTACAAGCGCTCACCCACCGGCGAGTACCTCGTCAGCGTCTGCACGAACACGCTGTGCGGAATGCTCGGCGGCGACGAGATCTTCTCCGCGCTGAAGGACCAGCTCGGCGTCGGCAACAACGAGACCACCCGCGACGGCAAGGTCACGCTCGAGCACGCCGAGTGTCTCGCGGCCTGCGACTACGCACCGGTCGTCACCGTCAACTACGAATTCTTCGACAACCAGACTGTCGGCAGCGCGCGCAACATCGTCAGCCAGCTGCAGTCCGGCGAGCGGCCGGCGCCGACGCGGGGCGCGCCGCTGTGCACGTTCAAGGAGATCGAGCGGCAGATCGCCGGCTTCCACACGGACGAGACGCTCGCGCTCGACGCGAACGGCAGCGGAGTCCCGACCGAGGTCGGCGTGAAGCTGGCCATTGAGCGCGGTGACACCGCGCCGTCGTACTCCCTCGACGCGTCGGGCGGGCAGCCGGAGCAGCAGACGCTGCCGGGAACCGGCGAGACACGCAAGCGACCGACCCGACCGAAGACCACACAGGCGGGTGGCCGCGGCTCGACCGCGCAGCCCGGCGCCTCGCAGCAGCCGACGAGCGACAACGACGCGCCGCTGCAGACGTCCGGCTCGGACGAGGCGCATCCGGCCAAGCCCGCGGGTGAAGAGGCAAAGTGAACGAGCGAAACAGGCAGAGCCGGCTCGGCCGGCCGAACGAGCGAAGCGAGGCTCGGTCGTGACACTCACGCCCGTCCTGACGAAGCGGTTCGGCACCGACCAGCCGTGGAAGATCGCCAACTACGAACGCCTCGACGGCTACGCCGGCCTGCGCAAGGCGCTGACCATGCCCCCGGGCGAGCTGATCGCGCTGGTCAAGGAGTCCAACCTCCGCGGCCGCGGTGGCGCCGGCTTCCCGACCGGCATGAAGTGGCAGTTCATCCCGCAGGACAACCCGAAGCCCAAGTACGTCGTCGTCAACGCCGACGAGGGTGAGCCGGGCACCTGCCGCGACCTGCCGCTGATGATGAACGACCCGCACTCGATGATCGAGGGCATCATCATCGCCTGCTTCGCGGTGCGGGCCGAGCAGGCCTTCGTCTACATCCGCGGCGAGGCCGTCCACGCCATCCGCCGGGTGACCGCGGCCGTCGAGGAGGCCCGAGCGCGGGGCTACCTCGGCACCGACGTACTCGGCAGCGGGTTCAACTGCGACATCACCGTGCACGCCGGCGCCGGCGCCTACATCTGCGGCGAGGAGACGGCGCTGCTCGACTCGCTCGAGGGGCGCCGCGGCCAGCCGCGCCTCAAGCCGCCGTTCCCCGCGACCAACGGCCTCTACGACGCGCCGACGGTGGTCAACAACGTCGGCACGCTCGCGAGCGTGCCGTACATCGTCTTGGGCGGCGCCGATTGGTACAAGGCGCTCGGTCCCGAGGGCTCGCCCGGGACGTCAATCTTCTCGCTGTCCGGACGGGTGAAGAACCCCGGCCAGTACGAGGCGCCGATGGGCA
>JAVHVD010000234.1:0-9688 GCA_032160745.1 Pseudonocardiales bacterium | reverse complement strand
CGAGCAGCAAACCGAAGACGAAGTAGTAGACCGCGGCGTTGAGCAGCGGCGTCATGACCTGCCAGATCTGGCCGAGACGGGCCTGGCTGTACTGCGACGTCGACCGGGCGGTGGCGAAGGTCGTGATGAACTGGCGTCGGGCCCACAGCCGCCGGAGGTACTCCACCGGTGACGGGCGCGCGCCGCTGACCGACAGGCCGTGCCGGTCGGCAAGGGCGGCCAGCTCGATGCTGCCCGCACCGTCCGCCGGCGCGACCGGCCCGGCAGCCGGAGCCGGGGTGGTGGCGGTGATCGTCTGGTTCACGGTCTCGCTTCCGGATGGCGTTGGAGGGGCGGGCGATGGGCTCGGCCGGCTCAGATCTGGGCCAGTCGCTTGATGCGCGGTTCGACCACGCGGACGCCGACGCCGTACACGCGACGGGCGGCCGCGCGGACCGCCCGGGTGCGCAGCGGCGCCTCCGCTCCGCCGGCGCGGCCGGGCGCGAGCGGGACGCCGTGTGGATCGAGGCCGTAGCGCGCGAGCAGGCCAGGCAGGTACGCCGCGGCGTCTTCAGGATCGAGCCACGGGCGCAGCGGCGCCAACGCGGTGCGCTGCTCGACGAGTTCGGCGACCCGGTGGCGAAGGGCGGCGTAGGGGTCCGGATCGTGCACCCCGTTTCGGGCCGCCCAGTGCGGGTCGGTGGCGGGCAACGCGCCGGCATGCACCGCTCGCCACGACGTGAACGCTCCGGAGCCGAGGAACAGCTGGTTGCCGAGCGATTCGCGAATGCCGAAATCGGTGAGGATCCCGGTCGGGATGTGCCGGTGCATCGCCTCGATGGCCGCGGTGGAACTCACCGTCAGGCAGAGGTCGGTCCGGTCGAGGACCGGGCCCATGGCGCCGTGGACGAGCTGCAGGTTCGCCGGCAGCTGACGCGCAGCCCGTAGCGAGGCGTAGTTGTACGGCTCGACGTGCGTCGTCCGTTCGCCGACCCGCCCGCGCAGTTTCACCAGCACGTGGCGGTCGGGATGGCGGTTGGCGTGCTCGACGGCCTGCAGCAGCGCGTAGCGCCGCTCGGCCTTCGTCTCCGGCACCCCCGGCTGGGTGACGAAGGTGACCGTGAACGGTCGCTCCCGACCGGCTGCCTGCGGGTCGTGGGGGAGGCCACCGAGAAAGGGCAGTGCGGTCTGGACGACCCGGCCGGGGTCGACGCCGACGCCGGAGTAGGTAGCGCGGAACCGCTCGGCGTCCTGCGCCGAGTTGGCCAGCACGACGTCCGCTCCGGCGCGGGCGAGCAGGCCATCGACGATCTTCTCGTAGACCAGGCCGACGTAGCCGGTCACCACCACCGGGCGCTCACGACGACCGGACCAGGCGCGGGCCAGAGCGTGCAGCAGGGACTGCACCCCGCCGCCGATGCAGGCGAGCACGACGACCTGCGCGTCGCTGTCGGCCAGTCGGGCGACGGTGGCGGCCACGCCGGCGCGGCGCAGGGTATCCGGTTCGATGCCGACGTCGTCCAGCTGCTGCTCGTTGGGAACCGAACGGCCGAGCAAGAGGGTGGCGTGGGTGCGAACCGGCCGGTCGCCGGCCAGGCGGGCGGCGATGGTGGCGCCCCACTTCCACCGGGTGTCGGAGTCCGCGACGATCTCGACGTCCCACGCGGTCTCCACGCGCCCGACGGTAGAAACGCCATCTGGCGGGTCGGCATCACCTGGATGATGCGCGCGCGACGGCCGGGTGAACCGCCGATGACCGGTGTCCGGAGCGCGATCGGTGTTCGGAGCGTGCCCGTAACCTGCCGCTCACCAACTGGCGCCGCGCCGTCTGCCTGGCGATCACCGTCTGGTCGCCGAACGTCGCCAGCATGGGCTTGTGCTCAACCAGCCGACCCTGAGCGTGGTGCTGCCCGTCCGCAACGTCGAGCCGTACCTCCCCGACATGCTCACGTCGCTGGAGCGCAACGCCGACCCGGACTTCGAGTTCGTGGTCGTCGACGACGGTTCGGACGACGGAACCCCGCGTGTCATCGCCGAGTTCGGCGAACGCCTGCCGGGTCTTCGAGTCGTCCGGCACGAGGTTGCCGTCGGTTTGGCCGACGCCCGCAACGCCGGCCTGGACCGGGCCGCGGGCCGCTACGTCACCTTCCTCGATGGTGACGACTGGATCGGGCCCGATTACCTGCGCCGCCTCGTTGCCGCGATCGACGACCTCGGCTGCGACTTCGTGCGCGTCGACCACATCGAGGTACGGGAGCGGGGCCGGGTGACCCAGCCCGCGCCCGAGGCGCGCCGCAACGTCGTGCTCGACCCGCGCTCGGGCATCCTGCCGGCGACGCGGCGCACCATGGTCGACTACCCCTACGCGTGGGCCGGTATCTACCGCCGCGATCTGGGCGCCCTGCTGCGGTTCCCCGGCCGGCTGCACACGGCCGAGGACCGGCCGTGGATCTGGCGGTTGCACCGCGAGGCGGGAAGCTACGCGGTGGCCCCGCTCGCCGGCGTCTTCTACCGCCGGCTCGTCTCCCACTCGCTGACCCAGATCGGCGACGCGCGGCAGCTGCACTTCCTCGACGCGTTCGCGCTGGTGCTCGAGCAGGTCGCCGACGAGGCAGACCTGCAGCCGAAGGCGATCCGGCAGTTCCTCGCCGTGCTCGCCCACCACATCCGGATGGACGCGCGGTTCACCCGTCCGGTCCGGCGAGCGATGCGCCGGCGGGCCAGCCAGATCCTGGCCGGTCTCCCCGAGGATGCACTGCGGCGCGCGGTGCCGACCGACGCGCGGGCCGACCTGTTGTGGTCGCTGCTGCCGGCTCGAGTTCGCCGGCCGGAAGTGCTCGCCTCATGACCCGGGTCTTCTACGCCTCGACGCTGTTCGGTGCGATGAGCCTCGCCGCGGCGATCGACGCCGGCATGTTCGGCGAACGTTCCGAGCCGCGGCTGTTGATCGTCTCGAACAACACGAACATTCCCGAGATCAGCGATGGTTTCGAGCGGTCGGCCGGCTTCGAGCCGCTGCTGCACCGCTTCGACGAGATCGTGCGGTGGAACGACGTGATCGCCCCGTTGCACCCGTCCGACTGGGTGCCGTCGGCGGCCGAGGTGCCGATGATGTCGCGCCTGATGCGCGGCCACCTCGGCCTGGACGAGCCGGTCACCGAGCTCGTGGTGGAGTCGATCGCCGTCGCGCCGGCTCGCACGATCGGCATGCTGCTGCGCGAGTGCCCGGTGACGGTCTACTCCGACGGGTTGATGAGCTACGGGCCGACCCGCGACGAGCTGCCGCCCGACATCGGCCGCCGGACGACGCGGCTGCTGCACCTGGACCTGCTGCCGTCGGTGACGCCGCTGCTGCTGCGCGAGAACGACGTCGCCACTGAGGCGATCCCCGAGAGCGCGTTCCTCAAGGTTGTGGCCGAACTTCCCGGGCCGCCGGTGGACGCCGGGCCAGATCCGATGATCGTGGGGCAGTACCTCGCCCCGCTCGGCATCCTGACGCTGGACGAGGAGCTGCGGCTGCACGCCGACATGCTGGAGGCGCTGGCGGCCCGCGGACACCGACGGGTGATCTTCAAGCCGCATCCCGCGGCGGGGCGCGCTCACGTACAACCCCTCCAAGAGGCCGCCGCACGATCGGGCGTCGAGCTCACGGTGGCCGACGACGGCCTGCCGGCCGAGGTCTGGTTCGCTGCCGGCCACCCGGCGCTGGTCGTCTCGTGCTTCTCGACGGCGCTGTTCACCGCCGCCCGGTATTTCGGCCTCGCGACGGCGACGATGGGCACCGAACTGGTGCTCAACCGGGTCACCCCCTACGAGAACAGCAACCGGGTGCCGGCAACCATCGTCGACGCGACGGTGCCCCGACTCAGCCGCGACGGGCGCATCACCGAACCGCCCAGGGCCGACGTCAGCGAGCTGTTGCCGGCGGTCGGCTACTGCATGCAGGCGAACCGGCTCTGGGACCTCCGCGACGCGGCGGTGTCCTACCTGCAGGCCCACGGGAGGGACCGCTACTTCAAGAAGCGGCGCCTCGAGCGGCTCGGCCTGGTGGCCCCACCGCCGTACCGCTCACGCACGGTGCGACGGGCGGCGCGCGCCGGACGCCGGACGGCGTCCAGGGTGCGGACGGCCTGGACCGCTCGGACGCAGACGCCGCCGGTCGTGGCGGGCCGGCGCCCGTGACCGGTTCCTTCCAAGCCCACCCCGATTCGACAGGAGTCCGTATGGAGATGGGAACGCTGCGTCCGACCTCGATCGGCAAGCGTCCGCTGCGTTCGCTCAGCGACTTGATCGACCGGCGCCTGGACGCGGCACTGCGGCGCGAGGCGCTCGACCGGCGACCGAGTGGCGATGACCTGCACCGGCAGGTCGAGCAGCTGCAGTCCAAGGTCCGTTCACTGGAAGTGCTCCTCGACGGCAGCGGCCGCGGTATGGCCCGGATGCCGGGGCCCAGCCACTTCGCCAAGCTCGAGCGCGAGATCACCGAGATGACCGGGGACGCGAATGCGGCGCGACGCAATGTCCACTGCGCGTTCCGGATCCTGATCGCCATGGAGTCGCTGGGCGTCGGCCGCATCGCCGGCGGCACGATGAACATCTGCGGCAAGCTCGCCACCATCCCGCTGCTCGACGCGCCGAACGACGACGTCCTCGAGATCGGCACGCTCTACGGGCTGTTCGCCGCGGCTCTGCTGCGGATGCTGGAACGGGCCGGGCGCGATCCCCTCCTCACCGTCGTGGATCCGTTGATCGGCTCCCAGCATCAGTCCGGTACCACGATGGCGCCGGACCCCTCGGGAACGCCGGTGCGCGAGTCGGCGGTACGGACCAACCTGTCGCTGGCCGGCGCCGCTGGGACCGCGGCCCGCATACAGGTCGGCTATTCCACCGACCCGGACGTGCGGGCGGCGGTGTCCGACCGCCGGTACGGGGTCATCGTCGTCGACGGGGACCACTCCTACGACGGCGTCGCCGCTGATCTGGTCTGGGTCGAGAAGATCGCGGCACCGGGCGGGATCGTCGTGCTCGACGACTGCGGCGACCCGAAGTGGCCCGGCGTCCAGGCGGCGCTTGACGACCACCTGCTCGGAGCGTCCCGGCTCACGCTGCTCGGCCTCGCCGCCAGCTCGGCGTATCTGCGCGCGGCCTGACCAGCGCACGACCCTCGATGACCCACCGCACCCAACCGCCGAATGCTGCCACCAGAGGAGATGACCGATGACTGCACAACCCACCGCCCAGCAAGCACGCCGCCTGATCGACCGCGCCGGGCGCGTTGCGCGGCGCAACATTCGACGCATCGTCGACGAGTCCCGCAGGCGGCCGTCGACCGCCAACCCTGAGGCGGCACCGCCGGCCGTGCCCATCCGGCGCCACACCCAGCCCCGGCTCGCGCCGGCCACCGCGCTGCGCGAGAACGGCTTCACCGTGTTCCGCGGGCTCTTTCCGGCCGACGAGTGCGCCCGGCTGGCGCGAAGCCTCAAGAGCGAGGCCGGCATCCGCGACTCGGAGAAGTACACGAAGGTCGATGTCACGAACAGCTTCCCGACCGCGCGGCAGATCCTGCTCGAGGGCCGCATCCTCGACGCCGTGCGTTCCGCGCTCGGCGACCAACCGCGCTTCCTGCAGGTGGGCGATCTGCACTACCTACACGACACCGCGGGGTGGCACCGCGACAGCGTGCACCGGGCGCACGATTCGTCCGACGCGCCGGACTGGCGCAGCACCGAGCCGTTCGGTGTCGTGAAGGCCATCGTGTATCTCGAGAGCGACAACGCCGCCATGGGCATCATGGCCGGCTCGCACCTCTCGCCGATCGAGATGGACCACTCCCACGTCAAGGCGGTCGAGGACGCCGGGCAGCAGATCGTCATCGATGTCCGGGACGACCCCAACCTGCGGTTGACCGAGGAACAGAAGCGCACGCCGCTGGCCTGGAAGGCCGAGGTCGGGGACGTACTGGTCTTCGACGAGCGGATGTACCACGCGGGGCGCCGCGTCGAGGCCGGCCAGGTGAACACGAACCGCGCGGCGCCGAAGTTCACCTTGTCGTTGGTCTTCGGCCGCGACAACGAGCACTCGGAACGGATGTACTCCTACTTCCGGTTCGTGCGCAAAGAGCTCAGCTACCGGGACCTTCCGGCGGACTTCGCCGAGGAACTCGGCGCCCGCGACCTGGTGCTGTCCCGGGGCTGGACGAACTTCTACGCCGGGCAACCGTCCGACCTCCGGCACGCCTATCTCCGCGACCCGTCGCAGCTGCAGCCGCTGCTGGACGAGTTCGCCCGAACGGGCGCGTGATCAGCGACACTTCGGAGCGACGGCGGGTGCGGCGTTCACCAACTCGTTGATCAGCCGCCGCGTCCAGGCCACGTGTCGATCGGCTGGCGGACCATCGCTATTCCTAGCGTGTGCGATGTGGACAGGCATCAGCTCGTCGTCGCGGTCATTCCGGCTCGCGGCGGGTCGAAGGGTCTGCCCGGCAAGAACCTCGCCCCGGTCGCGGGACGGCCGCTGGTGGCCCGCGCGGTCCACGCCGCCGCGGCGGCCCTGCACGTCGATCGCGTCGTGGTCTCGACCGATGACCCGTTGATCGCGGACGCCGCGCGTGACGCCGGCGCCGAGGTCATCGAGCGGCCGGCGGAACTCGCAGGGGACACGGCGACCTCGGAATCGGCGGTGCTGCACGCCATCGACGTCACCGCACCGCACGCGGACGTGGTCGTGCTGGTTCAGAGCACGAGCCCGTTCATCAGTACCACCGACATCGACGCGGTCGCGGCTGCCGTTGCCGGCGGGCGCGCGGACTGCGCCTTCACCGCGGCGCCGTCACACGGATTCTTGTGGCGGCCCGACGGCACCGGCATCAATCACGATCCGGTCAAGCGGGCGCGGCGCCAGGACCGCCCGGTCGAGCTGCTCGAAACCGGCGCCGCCTATGCGATGACGGTCGCCGGGTTGCGGCGTACCGGTCACCGCTTCTTCGACCGGATCCTGCCTGTCGCCGTCGACCCCGCCCGCACCCTCGAGATCGACGCGCCGGCCGACCTGCGCCGAGCGCGGCTGCTGGCGGCACTGCTGGACCCGGCCCCAGACGTCACGGTCGAGGACCTGGACGCGGTCGTGCTCGACTTCGACGGCACGCTCACCGACGACACCGTTGTCGTGGACCAGGACGGCCGCGAATCGGTCACCGTCCACCGTGGCGACGGGCTCGGCATCGCCGCGCTGCGCCGAGCCGGCCTCGACGTGCTGATCCTGTCGACCGAGCGCAATCCGGTCGTCGCGGCCCGCGCCCGCAAGCTCGGGATTCCGGCGCTGTCCGGCATCGACGACAAGGGCACCGCGCTGGCGCAATGGTGCGCCGACAACGGGCACTCCTTGCGGCGCACCGCCTACGTGGGCAACGACGTGAACGACCTGCCCTGCTTCCAACTCGTCGGCTGGCCGATTGCGGTCGCCGACGCCCACCACTCGGTGCGGGCACGAGCCCGCATCGTCACCGCCGCCCGCGGCGGGCGCGGCGCGGTCCGAGAGTTTGCGTCGCGATTGCTCAGAGAGGACATCCGTGATGGATCTGAACCGCTTGCGCTACATCGGTGACCGTCCGGTCGGACCCGACCACCCCGTGTTCGTCACCGCCGAGATCGGGATCAACCACAACGGATCTCTCGAGGACGCATTGGCCATGGTCGACGCCGCGGCCGAGGCCGGCTGCGACGCCGTGAAGTTCCAGAAGCGCACACCCGAGATCTGCGTCCCCAAGGACCAGCAGGACATCGAGCGCGATACGCCCTGGGGCCGGATGACCTACCTCGCCTACCGGCACCGCGTGGAGTTCGGCGAAGAGCAGTACGAGGCGATCGGCCGGTACTGCGCCTCGCGGGGCATCGCCTGGTTCGCCTCGCCGTGGGATCACCCGAGCGTCGACTTCCTCGAGCTGGCGAACCCACCGGCGCACAAGATCGCATCGGCCTGCCTGACCGACGACGACCTGCTCATCCGGGTCCGCGAGACCCAGCGCACGGTGATCCTGTCGACCGGCATGTCCACGCCCGACCAGATCCGGCACGCCGTCGACGTCCTCGGCCGCGAGCGGCTGATCCTCTGCCACACGACCAGCTCGTACCCGGCACCGGCCGACGAGCTGAACCTGCGCATGATCCACACGCTGATGCACAGCTACCCGGACGTGCCGATCGGATACTCGGGTCACGAGATCGGCCTGCAGACCACTGTCGCCGCCGTGGCGATGGGTGCGTGCTTCGTCGAGCGGCACATCACGCTGGACCGGGCGAACTGGGGCTCGGACCAGGCGGCGTCGGTCGAGCCCGGGGGCCTGCAGCGCCTCGTGCGCGACATCCGGATCGTCGAAGCGGCCCTGGGCGACGGTGTGAAGCGGGTCTACGACAGCGAGCTGCCCGTGCTGAAGAAGCTGCGCCGGGTCGGGGTCGCGGTGGCGAGCACGTGAGCACCCGCACCCTCGCCCTCGTCGAGAGCCCGACACAGCTGCTGAACGTGGCGGAGTGGGCGCACGCAAGCGGTGCGACAGACGGACTGCGCATCGTCGTCCTTGCCCCGCGCGATCCGCAGACGGTGCGTCAGCTGAACCGGGTCAGTGCGCTGGTTACCGGCGCCCTCAGCCTGGCCGTCCGCATCCGTGACGTGCGCACCGGGCCCGCGGGCGCCCTCGTCGGGGCGGCGCAGGTACTGGGCGAGCTTGCCCGGGCTCAGCGGCTGGTCATCGGTGATCCGTTCTCCCGCTTCATCCAGACGTTGTTGCCGGCCTGGACCGCCGATGACGTCGTGATCGTGGACGACGGGACCGCGACCTGGCATTTCGCCCGGTGCATCGAGGATGAACTTCCCCTCGTGCGGTGGGGACGGCCGGTGGCCGGCTCGCCGCGCCGGGCAACCCGGGCCGGCCGGCTGCTGTCGCCGAGCCTGTCGCGGTCGTTGACCGTGTTCAGCTGCCTGGCCGAGGCCACACCGATCGGCGCGCGCGCCCTGGCCAACCGGTACGAGTGGACCCGCTCCACGCGGCGTCCCGACATCATCGACGATCAGGTGGACATCCTCGGCGTGTCGCTCGTCGGTACCGGGCTCGTCGAGCGGGACGCGTATCTCGACGCGGTCGGCCGGCTGAGCCGCGGTGCAGCCGCGGTGCGCTACATCGCCCACCGGCGCGAGCCGGAGGAGATGTTGGCCGAGATCGGCCGGCTGCCCGGAGTGACGCTGCAGCGGTTCGACCTGCCGGTCGAGCTGGCGCTGCGGCACGGACCGGTCGCCCGACGGATCATCACCTTCCCGTCCACCGCCGCGCACACGCTGCCGGTGGTGCTCAGCGACGTCCCGGCGCGAATCGAGGTGCAGCGCATCGAGCCCTCGTGGTTCACCCCCGAGGCCACGGTTCAGGCCCGGGCCTTCGTCGCCCGGATCGCCGACGCGGCGCCACCGCCGCGCCCGGTGCTCGAGATCGCCTGAGACCGGCCGTCCCGGCGCGCCGGTAACCTCGACGGCATGCGCCCCGCACTGCCCGACGAGCCGTCGGAGGAGCCGTCCGGCGACCGGCTGTGGATGTCAGCCGACGACGTCGGCGAGTTCGCACAAGGGTCGCCGATGAGCCGCTGGGCGCTCGCCCGCTACCTCGTCGGTCGCTCGATCGGCGAATCGGTGGGCAACACCCTGCTGCTCGTCGCCACCGCCATCC
>JAVHVD010000233.1:0-5656 GCA_032160745.1 Pseudonocardiales bacterium | reverse complement strand
GTGCATGATCACCGCGGTTTCGGCGCCAGCGACGGCTCGCCGCGCTACGACATCGACCCGTGGGTGCAGATCGCCGACTGGCGACGGGCGATCTCCTTCCTGGAGAGCCAACCGTTCGTCGATCCCGACCGGATCGGGCTGTGGGGCAGCAGCTACGCCGGCGGCCACGCGATCGTCCTGGGAGCCACCGACCGGCGCCTGCGTGCGGTGGTCGCCCAGGTGCCCACGATCAGCGGCTATCAGCAGAGCCTGCGGCGCGTAGCCCCCGACCAGGTTGCCGAGTTGGAGGCGGCGTTCGCCGACGACGAGCGGAGCCAGTTCCGCGGCGGCCAGCTGGCCACCCAGGCCGTGGTCAGCGCAGATCCCGCGGTGCGGGCCGCGTACCGCGCGCCCGACGCCATCGCGTTCTACAACCAGCCCGCACCCGCCGGGGTCTGGGACAACGTCGTCACGTTGCGCTCCACTCGGGCCGCGCGCATGTACGAGCCGGGGACCTGGATTTCGCGGGTGTCCCCCACACCGCTGCTGATGGTGGTGGGCCTGCACGACACCATCACCTTGACCGACCTCGCCCTGGGCGCCTACGAGGCGGCACTGCAGCCCAAGAAACTGGTCACCATCGACGGCGGCCACTTCGACCCCTACGTGTCGCAATTCGACGAGGCGAGCGGCGCCGCGGTCGCATGGTTCACCGAACACCTCGCCGTGCGCGAAAACCACTGAATCCGAAGGGAACAACCATGTCCGAGTTGCACTACGACGTTCTGGTCCACGACGGGCTGCGGCGCCACCGCGAGCAGCGCCTGCCCGACGGCAGCCCGATCGTCTCCTCCCCGGTCTCCACGACGCTCGTCTACGGCGAGCACGACGCCGTCCTCGTCGATCCGCCGTTCACCTACGAGCAGGTGCAACGGGTCGGCGACTGGATCGAGCGCTCCGGTAAGCACCTGACTGCCGTGTACGCGACGCATGGGCACGGTGACCACTGGTTCGGTACCGACCGTCTGCTGCAACGGTTTCCCGACGCCGTCCCGTATGCGACCAACGGGACGATCGCGATGATGCATCAGCAGGGCACTGTCGGCCGCGCCGAGATGTGGGACGTCGACTTCCCCGACCAGATACCTCCCAGCCCCGTGACCTATCGAACCGTTCCCGCCGACGGCATCGAACTGGAAGGTCACCGACTGCTGGCCGTCGAGGTCGGCCACACCGACACCGACGACACGACGGTGCTGCACGTGCCGTCCATCGGTCTGGTCGTCGCAGGCGACGTCGCCTACAACGGTGTGCATCAGTATCTGCTCGAGAGCGCGCACGGCGGAATCGAATCCTGGCTGACCGCACTGGACAAGGTCGCCGCACTGCAGCCGCGAGCCGTCGTGGCCGGACACAAGAACAAGGACCTGCCCGACGATCCGGCCATCCTCGAGCGGACCCGCGAGTACCTGCTCAACGCGCGTCGGCTCCTCGACGAAAGGCCGAGCCCGCGTGAGTACTTCGACCAGATCACCGCGCTGTATCCGGACCACCTGAACGTCGGCCCGGTCTGGTACACCGCCGTCGCACTACTGCCGGACACGCCTGACGACTCGTCGATCGCCGACGAAGTCGCGAGCTGGTTCTTCGACGATTATCTGGCCACCTGGATCGGCGTCGGTGCCGGAACGATCCAGCGGGGACCCGAATTCATCCTCGACTACTGGTCCGCGCCGCTGCATTGGAGCGACGAAGACGTCAACCGGTGGTTTCTGGACGGGCCCGCCGTGGTCGGCGCCCTGCAGCAGCTGCACGGCCGACTGCGTGACGCGGGCTACGCACACACCGCGGTACCCGACTGGCGGGTTCGGGTGTACCACGACGACGGTGCGGCGATCGAGGTGATCTGGTCACGTCAACGGGCCGACGGAACCGAGATCGAAAGGATAGCCGCGCATTTCGAGGTGGCACGCGGGATTCCCGGATGGCGCATCGTCGGCATCCAGGCCGTATCGACAACCAGTGACTCACTCAAGGCCGTATGGCCGCAAGCGAATTGAAGGAGACAACGATGATCATCGACCCCGCAGATCTCGACCCGACGTCGAGCTACAAACTTCTCATCGGCAGCGTGCTGCCCCGCGCCATCGCCTGGGTGAGCACCAGCTCAGCCGCCGGAGTCGGAAACATTGCGCCAATATCGTTCTTCACGGTCGTCGGCAGGTTCCCACCGGTGCTGTCGATAACCCTGCAACCGCGGGCCGACGGCGAGACGCTCAAGGACACCTTCGTCAACATCCGCGATACGAACGAATTCGTGGTGAACATCGCCACGATCGGTCAGGCCGACGCGGTACACCGCTCAGCCTACGAATTCGGTACCGACGTCGACGAATTCGAGGCACTCGGGCTGGAGAAGGCCGCGTCCGAAACCATCTCGGCTCCGCGGATCGCCGGTGCGCCCATCTCCTTCGAGTGCGTCGTCGACCGCATCATCCCGATGCCACCGCTGCCCGACCACGTCGTGTGGGGCCGCGTGAAGCGCATCCACATCCGTGACGATCTCTACCTTCCCAACGGGCGCATCGACATAGGTGCGTTGGGTGTGTTCGGCCGGCTCGCCGGCGAATACACCCTCGTCGACAACATCTTCAGCACGCCGCTGCCCGACGAGCTCGTCGATGCCCTCGGCTCGCAGCGCGCCGCACGGCTCGATGAGCGTGCCACCGACTACTCGCCCATCGACACGGACGAATGGTCACCGTCGGGCTCGACTCTGACGGTGGCGAAATGACCACGCCAGGTGCGCCCACGCTCTTGCTGATCCACGGCTTCCTCGACGACGCGTCCGTGTGGGATGGCCTGGTCGAGTCGCTCGGGGGTGAGGTCGGCGCCGTGCGTTACGACTTGCCCGGGTTCGGCAGCCGCAGCGGATCGATCGCCGAAGCGCTTGGCACGACGCTGGATTCGCTCGCCGATGAGGCCAGCGACGTCGTCGGTGGGATCGACGGACCGGTGATCGTGGTCGGCCAGAGCCTCGGCACACAGATCGCCGAGCTCGTCGCCTCGCGGCACCCTGACAAGGTTCACGGGCTGGTGCTGATCACCCCGGTACCGCTAGGCGGTACACGGCTGCCCGACGAAGTGGTTGCGCCGTTCGGCGCCCTCGGTGGTGACCGCGGTGCCGGCCGCCGCGTGCGGGCGCAGCTGTCGCCGCACATGAGCGAGGAACAGCTTGATCGGCTCGCGGACATCGGGGTGCCCGTCTCGGCCGACGTGACCGCCCACTACGCCGACATGTGGAACACCGGGGTTCCCACTGCCCCGACGACGAGCGCATTCGACGGCCCCGTGCTCGCCATCCGCGGCGGCGCCGACGGCTTCGTCGACCAGCAGCTCGTCGATGTAATCACCCCGCGCTTTCACCAGGTGGAAGTCAAAGTCCTTGAAAGGGGCGGGCACTGGGTGCACGTCGAATGCCCCGGCGCTGTGGCGACGATGATCCTGGACTTCGCCGACTCGGTCACATTTCCCCCCGTCGCTTCGCTCGCCCCGGTCACATTTCCCCCCGTCGCTTCGCTCGCCCCGGTCACATTTCCCCCGTCGCTTCGCTCGCCCCGGTCTCGCAGGTGACGACATGAACCGGCAGCTGCGGCACGAGGTCTTCGTCACGACGCAGATTCCGCAATCGGGGCGCGGACCGTTACCCGACGGCAGCATCCGGATGTGGTCACCGATCACCTCCACCTTGATCATGGGACGGCACGACGCGGTTCTCGTCGACCCGCCGCTGACCACTGCGCAGGCCGCCGACGTCGGCGATTGGATCGCGGCGTCGGGGCGCGAACTGCGTCAGATCTACGTCACCCACGGCCACGGCGATCACTGGTTCGGTGCCATACCGCTGCTGGACAGATTTCCCGGCGCGACCGTGCGAGCCACGGAAGGCACCGCCAAGATGATGGCGGCACAGAACGATCCACGGTTCCGTTCCGAATTCTGGGATCTGGTGTTTCCCTGGCAGCTCCCCGTCGGCGAGGTCGACGTGAGCGTCGTCGACCAACGTGGCTTCGACCTCGAGGGTGTAGCCCTGATTCCGGTCGACGCCGGCCACACCGACACCGACGATACGACGATGCTGCACGTACCCGAGATGGGTCTGCTCGTCGCGGGCGACGTCGTCTACAACGGGGTGCACCAGTACTTGACGGAATCCGGCGGCGCCGAGGGTATCGACCAGTGGCTCGCCGCCCTCGATACCGCCGAGGCGCTGAACCCCGCGACGGTCATCGCCGGTCACAAGGATCCCCGCGCCTACGACAACCCATCCCAGATTCAAGCGACACGGCGCTATCTCACCGACGCTCGCCGTCTGCTGTCGTCTTCGGGATCCGCTCAGGAGTTCTACGACGAGATGCTGCGTCTTCACCCCAACCGGATCAACCCCGGCGCGTTGTGGGGTGCGGCCATCACGCTGTTCCCGACGGTTCGCGCCGGCAGATGAATCCGTCCCGGGTTGGCTCGAAGCTCGTCGCGCCGAACTCTTCGAAAGCCTCCCGCAGTGTTTTGGTCAGCTCAGTTCCGAATACGTGAAGCTCCGTCCATGGCGGCTCCCCGAAATGACCACAATGATGCTCATTGACATCTCCGACGATCCTGACGCAGATCTGCTCGGGAGTTTCTTCGTCATTAGCGGTAAACGATGTGATGCCGCTGTCGTCAGCTTCCCCGTCGACGAATTGTGTTTCGGTGCGCCAGAATTCGCGGATGAGAGGTGTATTGACCGGCGACTCGACAGTCCAGACGTGGATGACTCGCGCCAAGTGGGCAAGTCGTGCGCCGAAGTTCTTGTCGACGACTATTCCGACCCTTGTCCGAGTCATGACGTGGCCCCTCCTATCTCGTGGTGTGGCCGTGGTCCGGCTCCTCGGCCGGCTTGTCCACGATCGCGGTCTCGGTAGTCGCGAATTGCAGCCCGCGAGTCACTGCGGGTCAAGCCCGAAGACCTGCACCGCGGCTGACTTCCCTTTCAGCGCATGCGACCCCCGGGCGGAGAGCCTGGATGGTCGAGTAGCCAGTGCGTCGACCGTCGGGCGCGTGAGCAGGATCCTGTCACCGGTGGTCTTGGTCAGCTGCTCGATGCGGGCTGCCACATTGACGGTGTCACCGATCAACGTGAACTCGAGCTTGCCTCCGCCACCGATGGTGCCCGCGATCACCACACCGGTGTTGATCCCGATCCCGATCCGAAGCCCACCGCCGAATCGCTCGGCAACGAGCCGGTCAATCAACACCGCAGCGCTCACCGCGGCATCGGCATGGTGCGCAAGGCCGTTCGGCGCGCCGAATACCGCCAGTGCGCCGTCGCCGAGGAACTTGTTGACGTGGCCACCAGCGTCGACGACGGCAGGCACGACGATCTCGAATAACGCGTCGAGTCGCGACACCGTGTCCTCTGCAGAGTTCGCTTCGGCGAACGGTGTGAAATCGCGCACGTCGACGAACATCACCGTTACCTCGCGCCGCTCGCCGGTGAACACGTCGTCGCCCTGTTCGAGTAGCCGCGCAGCAAGGGCGGGGTCGACGTAGGTTCCGAATGCCGTCTGAAGGCGTTGCCGCTCAGCCAATCCCGCCTGCATGCGGTTGAACGATGCCGCGAGCGCGCCGAGGTCGTCGT
>JAVHVD010000232.1:0-7826 GCA_032160745.1 Pseudonocardiales bacterium | reverse complement strand
TGCCCATGTCCTTGTTGCGCATCTGGATGTCCAGCCGGGCGGTCATCAGGTCGACGATCTGCACGATCTCGTCCGGAGTCAGCTGGTGGAACACGATGATGTCGTCGATGCGGTTCAGGAACTCCGGACGGAAGTGCTGCTTGAGCTCGTCGTTGACCTTCTGCTTCATCCGCTCGTAGTTGCTGCTCTCGTCGTGCGACCCGGAGAAGCCGAGGCTGCCGATCGACTTGGAGACATCGCGGGTGCCGAGGTTGGTGGTCAGGATCAGCACCGTGTTCTTGAAGTCCACGACGCGGCCCTGGCCGTCGGTCAGCCGGCCGTCCTCCAGCACCTGCAGCAGCGTGTTGAAGACGTCCGGGTGGGCCTTCTCGACCTCGTCGAACAGGACGACGCTGAATGGCTTGCGGCGCACCTTCTCGGTGAGCTGACCGCCCTCGTCGTAGCCGACGTAGCCGGGGGGAGCTCCGACGAGCCGCGACACGGTGTACCGGTCATGGAACTCGGACATGTCGATCTGGATCAGCGCGTCGGCGTCACCGAACAGGAACTCGGCCAGCGTCTTGGACAGCTCGGTCTTACCGACACCGGACGGGCCGGCGAAGATGAACGAACCGCCGGGGCGCTTCGGGTCCTTCAGGCCGGCCCGGGTGCGCCGGATGGCCTGCGAGACCGCCTTGATCGCCTGCTCCTGGCCGATGACGCGCTTGTGCAGCTCGTCCTCCATACGCAGCAGGCGGGCCGTCTCTTCCTCGGTGAGCTTGAAGACCGGGATGCCCGTCCAGGTGGCGAGGACTTCGGCGATCTGCTCGTCGTCGACCTCGGCCACGACGTCGAGGTCGCCGGCCTTCCACTCCTGCTCACGCTTGGCCTTCTCGCCGAGCAGCGTCTTCTCCTTGTCACGGAGAGCCGCGGCCTTCTCGAAGTCCTGGGCGTCGATCGAGGACTCCTTCTCGCGGCGGACGTCGGCAATGCGCTCGTCGAACTCACGCAGGTCCGGCGGCGCGGTCATCCGGCGGATGCGCATCCGCGCACCGGCCTCGTCGATGAGGTCGATCGCCTTGTCGGGCAGGAACCGGTCGCTGATGTAGCGGTCGGCCAGCCCGGCGGCGGCGACCAGCGCGGCGTCGGTGATGGAGACCCGGTGGTGCGCCTCGTACCGGTCGCGCAGCCCCTTGAGGATCTCGATGGTGTGCGCCACGGTGGGCTCGCCCACCTGCACCGGCTGGAAACGACGCTCGAGGGCGGCGTCCTTCTCGAGGTACTTGCGGTACTCGTCGAGGGTGGTGGCACCGATCGTCTGCAGCTCACCGCGGGCCAGCATCGGCTTGAGGATGGACGCGGCGTCGATCGCGCCCTCCGCGGCACCGGCTCCGACGAGGGTGTGGATCTCGTCGATGAACATGATGATGTCGCCGCGGGTGCGGATCTCCTTGAGCACCTTCTTCAGGCGCTCCTCGAAGTCACCGCGGTAGCGCGAGCCGGCGACCAGCGAGCCGAGGTCGAGGGTGTAGAGCTGCTTGTCCTTCAGCGTCTCGGGGACCTCGCCCTTGACGATCGCCTGGGCCAGGCCCTCGACGACCGCGGTCTTGCCGACGCCGGGCTCGCCGATCAGCACCGGGTTGTTCTTGGTGCGGCGGCTGAGCACCTGCATCAGGCGCTCGATCTCCTTCTCGCGCCCGATGACCGGGTCGAGCTTGCCCTCGCGGGCCGACTGGGTGAGGTTGCGGCCGAACTGGTCGAGCACCAGCGACGTCGACGGCGCGGACTCCGACGCAGCGCCGGCGGGCTCCTTGCTCTGGTAGCCGTTGAGCAGCTGGATGACCTGCTGGCGGACCTTGTTCAGGTCGGCGCCGAGCTTCACGAGGACCTGGGCGGCGACGCCCTCGCCCTCGCGGATCAGCCCCAGCAGGATGTGCTCGGTGCCGATGTAGTTGTGGCCGAGCTGCAGGGCCTCGCGGAGGCTCAGCTCGAGGACCTTCTTGGCCCGCGGTGTGAACGGAATGTGCCCGCTCGGGGCCTGCTGGCCCTGGCCGATGATCTCCTCGACCTGCTGGCGCACCGCGTCGAGCGATATGCCGAGGGACTCGAGCGCCTTGGCGGCGACCCCTTCGCCCTCGTGGATCAACCCGAGCAGGATGTGCTCGGTGCCGATGTAGTTGTGGTTGAGCATCCGGGCTTCTTCTTGAGCCAGGACGACGACGCGACGCGCGCGGTCTGTGAACCGTTCGAACATCAGGTAGCTCCTTCCGCGCCTCTGTATTGCTGACATCGGCGTGTGACTGTCAACTGTAGTCCGGCGTCAGAACACGCGGGTCTCGCGTGCATATCGCCTTGAGATGCCAGTGCCCGTCCGACGCGGTGCGGACGGCGCATACCTCCCCAACGATCCCCGGGCCAGGATGATGCCCGAGCGGCGGCACTTCGCTGACAGCGAACGAGCGGCTCACCGGATGGCTGGATAGCCTGTCCACAGCCGGGTCGAGCCCGGCCGCGGCCGCCGTGAGGAGAGCTCATGCCCGATCTCGATCTCGGCCGAGTGGACGGCGGCTCGTCCTCCCTGGGTGGGTACCTCGCCGTTCCGGACGGCCCAGGGCCGTGGCCCGGCGTCGTCGTGATCCACGAGGCGCTGGGCCTCAACGACATGGTGCGCCGGCAGGCCGATCGGCTAGCGGCAGCCGGCTACCTGGCCCTCACACCGAACCTGTTCAGTGACGGCGGAGCCGCGCGTTGCCTCGTGAGCACCGTACGGGCGCTGCTCGCCGGCAAGGGCAAGCCGGTGGCCGACATCGACGCCGCGCGCGAGCATTTGCTCGCCCGCGCGGACTGCACCGGCAAGATCGGCGTGATCGGCTTCTGCATGGGCGGCGGATTCGCACTCGTGGTCGCGAACCGGGGTTGGGACGTGGCGTCGGCGAACTACGGGCAGTTGCCGCGGGACATGGAGACGGCGCTCAGCGGCGCCTGCCCGGTCGTCGGCAGCTACGGCGCCAAGGACGCCACCCTGCGCGGCGCGGGGCCCAAGCTCGCCCGCACGCTCGACAAACTTGGTGTGGAGAACGACGTGAAGACGTACCCGACCGCGGGGCACGCGTTCCTGAACGACGAGTATTTCGGCCCGGCGCCGACGCACGCGCTGCAACGAATCCTGCACGTCGGCCCGGACCCGGAGGCCGCCGCCGACGCCTGGAAGCGCATCGAAGTCTTCTTCAACGACCACCTAAGCGACCAGACAGGCGACCACACAACGCGATGAGCGCTCGCGCGAAGAGCCGCCCGGCGCGCGAACGAAGTGAGCTTGCGCGCGGATCGACGATGAACCCGAGCGGAGCGAGCGGTTCTTGAGGAGATCCGCCTACGGCGGATTAAGATTGCGAGTTGTAGGCCTCGAGGATGTGCGCGGGGATGCGCCCCTTCTCGCCGACCTTGTGGCCGTTCTTGCGGGCCCACTCACGAATCGCCTGGGTCTGCTCGCGATCGCCGCGGGCTCCGCGGCCGCGTCGTGAGCCGCCGCCGCCCGGCCGGCCGGCCGATCGGCTCGAGCGACGAGCATTTGCGACGTAGGTCGCCAGCGAATCGCGCAATTTGGCCGCGTTCTTCGCGGAGAGATCGATTTCGTAGTTGGTGCCGTCCAGGCCGAAACTGACGGTCTCTTCGGCGGCGCCCTGATCGATGTCGTCGATCAACTGGACGATCGTCTTCTGTGCCATTGGAAAGCCATTCTGTTCAAAGTATAGGTCCGGTCGCTCTCGACCTTACCGAGGTGACCGTTCCCGAGACCAATGAGGCGGGCCTACTCTGCGAAAAATTTTCAGAGTACGCACATTATCCAGCGCCGACTGTGTGGATTCAGAGCGGTTTGAGCAGCGGGAACAGGATCGTCTCGCGTATTCCCTTACCGGTCAGGATCATCACCAATCGGTCGACGCCCAACCCCATTCCGCCGGTGGGTGGCATGCCGTACTCGAGCGCGCGCAGGAAATCCTCGTCCAACTCCATTGCTTCGGGATCGCCCTTCGCCGCGGCCAGCGACTGCTCGATCAGGCGGCGCCGTTGTTCGACCGGATCGACGAGCTCCGAATACGCCGGAGCGATCTCGACGCCACCGATGATCAGGTCCCAGGCCTCGGCGAGCCGCGGGTCGTCGCGGTGCGGGCGGGCGAGCGGCCGAACATCGACCGGGTAATCGCGCACGAAGGTCGGTTGGACGAGCGTGTGCTCGACCAGCTTCTCGTACAGCTCCAGGACGATCTCCCCGGCCGTCCAGCCCGGTTTGACGGGGACGTGCAGCCGTTCGGCATGGATCCGCAGCGTGTCAGCCGGCGTATCCGGGGTGATTTCCTCGCCGACGGCCGCGGAGACCGCGCCGTGGACGGTCACCGTGGCCCACTCGCCGGCCAGGTCGATCTCTGTGCCGTCGAGCCCCGTCCCGGTCTCGACGCCCACCGCCTCCGCGGCGTCGAGCACCAGCCGCCGGGTCAACTCGGCCATCGTGTTGTAATCGCCGTAGGACTCGTACGCCTCCAACAGCGTGTACTCCGGTGAGTGACTCGAATCGACGCCCTCATTGCGGAATGCCGGACCGATCTCGTACACCTTTTCGATGCCGCCCACGATGCACCGTTTCAGGTACAACTCGGTGGCAATACGAAGTGACATGTCGAGGTCGAACGCATTGAGGTGTGTGTGGAACGGCCGCGCGGCCGCTCCGCCGTGCACCACCTGCAGAACCGGGGTCTCCACCTCGACATACCCGGCGGCATGGAAGGTCGATCTCAGCGAACGAAGCACTTCGGCGCGCGTGTAAACCATCCGTCGCGCATCCGGGCGCATGATCAGGTCGACATAACGCTGCCGCACCCGCGTCTCGTCGGAGAGCGGCTTGTGCGCGACCGGCAGCGGGCGCAACGCTTTTGCAGCGATTCGCCAATCGTCTGCGAGCACCGACAGTTCACCGCGTTTGGACGAGATGACCTCGCCGTGGACGTACACGAGATCGCCCAGGTCGACATCGGCCTTCCAGGCCGCAAGGGACTGCTCACCCACCCGGTCGAGGGAGAGCATCACCTGCAGTTCGGCGTCCCCCTCGCGCAGCATGGCGAAGCACAGCTTGCCGGTGTTGCGGATGAAGATCACTCGGCCGGTGACCCCGAGGGCATCACCGGTCTCCGTCCCGGCCGCGAGGTCGGGGTACTTGGTCCGGACCTCGGCGAGCGATGATGTCCGCGCCACACCGACCGGGAAGGGCGCACGCTGCGGATCAGTGATCAGCCGGTCGTACTTCTCGCGCCGTACCCGCATCTGCTCGGGAAGATCCTCCGCTGCGTCGTCGGCCTGCTCACCAGTCATGATGAACGAGCCTATCGGCCGGTCAGCTGACGAATGTCACGGCGCATTCCCCCCGAGAATGCAGTACTGGACGGATCGGGCATGCGGCAGGGTGCTCGTCGTGAACACCGATATCGCCAGCCCGCCCACGACCGGACTGCGCCTCACCGATCTGACCAAGTCGTTCAAGAGCCCGCAGGGGCCGGTGCACGCCGTCCGCGGGGTGAACATCTCGATCAACGCCGGCGAAACGGTCGCGCTGCTCGGTCCGAACGGGGCCGGAAAGTCGACCACCATCGACATGCTGCTGGGGCTGCTCGAGCCGGACGCCGGAACCGTCGAGCTGTTCGGGATGCCGCCTGCGCGCGCGATCGCTGCCGGAGCGGTTGGCGCGATGCTGCAGACCGGCGGGGTGATCCAGTACCTGTCCGTCCGCGAGCTGCTGACAATGGTCGCGAGCCTCTATCCGAAGCCGCTGGACGTGGACGAGGTCATCGAGCTCACCGGGATAACCGACCTGGCCGGGCGCAAGACGACGAAGCTGTCCGGCGGCCAGACCCAGCGGCTGCGCTTCGCCATCGCCCTGGTGAGCAACCCCGACCTGCTCGTGCTCGACGAGCCGACCGTCGCCCTGGACGTCGAGGCCCGCCGGGATTTCTGGACGACGATGCGCGCCTTCACCGAGCGGGGCAAGACCGTCGTCTTCGCGACGCACTACCTCGAAGAGGCCGACGCCTACGCCGACCGGATCATCCTGATGGCCCACGGCACGGTCGTCGCCGACGGGCCGGCCACCGAGATCAAGGCGACCGTCGGGCTGCGCACGATCCGGGCCACGTTGCCCGGTGCCGACGTCGCGACATTGGAGGCGCTGCCCGGCGTGACGAACGTCGAGACCCGGGGCGAGGGGATCATCCTGAACTGCGCCGATTCCGACAGCGCCCTGCGTGCCCTGCTCGCCACCTTCCCGTCCGCCCGCGACATCGAGGTGCGCGGCGCTGGGCTCGAAGAGGCGTTCATGCAGCTCACCGGCGATGCCGACACCGCGGCGGGGGTGACCGCGTGAACACCGTCGCCTACACGCGCATGGAGGTCCTGCGCACGGTCCGCAACCGGCAGTCGATGATCTTCTCCGTCGCCTTCCCGGTCATCATGTACTTCCTGCTCGCCGCGCCGAACAAGAACGATCACAACTTCGGCGGGTCCGAAACCAGGCACACCGGCCTGTTCGCGCCGCAGTACTACATGGTGGGACTGCTTGCCTTCGGTGCGATGGTCGCGGTCATGTCGTCCGGCGCCCGGATCGCGGCTGAACGGACGATCGGCTGGAACCGCCAACTGCGCCTGACGCCGCTCTCGGCCGGCGCGTACCTGCGGACGAAGCTGGTCACCGGCTACCTGCTGGCCGCGGTCACCATCGCCCTGCTCTACGTGGCCGGCATCGCGCTGGGTGTGCGTCTGCCCTTCCTGGACTGGATCGAGATGACGGCGCTGGTGCTCATCGCGCTCGTCCCGTTCGCCGCGCTGGGCATCGCCTTCGGCCATCTGCTGAACGACGACGCGGCCGGCGCCGCCTTGGGCATCGGGGCATCGCTGTTCGCCTTCCTCGGCGGTACCTGGTTCCCGATCACCGGTGGTGGCCTGTTCGTCGACCTGTGCCAGCTGTTGCCGTCCTACTGGCTCGTCGAGGCCGGACACGTCGGTCTCGGCGCGGACAACCCCTGGACCGCCGAGGCCTGGCTGGTGCTCGCCGTGTGGTCCGCCCTCGCCGGCGCGCTGGCGGTATGGGCCTACCGGCGCGACACTCGCAGGACCTGAGCCGACGTCCCGTTGGAGGGCTCCATGACCGCACCGCATCCCGCAGCCGGCACGACGACGGCGCCGTCCATCGACGAGATGGCGCGGATGTGGGGCGGCGGCTGGCGGCGGTACTTCTTTCCCGCGTTCTGGCTGGTGTACCTCGGCCAGGCGGTCGACGGCGTGTCCAAGCATTCGTCCGGCGCGGCGGCCGTTGTCGGCTACGCGCTCGTCGTCGCGTTCGCCGCCGTGTACCTCGTGGCGCTCAACCTCATCTGGCCAGGGCGCATCCGCCTTTTCTGGTGGCTCTACGCGCTGGCCCTGGCACTCACCGCGGCCGAGTTGTTCTTCGCGCACTCCGACGCACTCGTCTTCTGCGTCTACATCGCCGTGCTGACCGTCGCGGCCCGGGTCCGCTGGAGCCTCGCGGTGGCCGCCCTGTTGGCGGTCGCGACCGCCGTCATTCCCCGGCTGGTGCCGGGGTGGGGCGGCGTGATCGAGTGGAATACCGCCCTGAGCGTCCTGCTGGTGTCCATCGCAATGTTCGGATTCTTCAAGATCGTCCAGTCGAACAACGCGCTGGCCGCGGCCCGGGCCGAGGTGGCCCGACTCGCGGCCGAGAACGAGCGATCACGGATCGCCCGCGACCTGCACGACCTGCTCGGCCATTCCCTGACGACGATCACGGTGAAGGCCGGGCTCGC
>JAVHVD010000231.1:0-14266 GCA_032160745.1 Pseudonocardiales bacterium | reverse complement strand
CCGGGGCGGGCAAGAGCACAACCGGGCGGCGGCTCGCGAAGATCCTCGCGGTGCCCTTCGCCGACACCGATGACCTCATCGAGCGCGACGCGGGACGGGCGGTCGCGGAGATCTTCGCCGAGCTGGGCGAGTCGGGCTTCCGCGCCGCTGAGTGCGCAGTGGTCGTGCGGGCGCTGGCCGACGCCGCCGGAGTGCTGTCCCTCGGTGGCGGAGCGCTCGGCAACCCCGACGCGCGGGCGGCTGTGCGCCGGTCGGGGGTTCCGGTGGTGCAACTCCGGGCCCGCCTCGAGACGCTCGGCCAGCGCGTCGGCGATGCCCGCACCCGTCCGCTGCTGGCCGACGACCCCGCGGTCCGGCTCGCCGTGCTGGCCGCCGAACGCAGCGCGACCTACGAGGAGGTCGCGACGTTCGTCATCGACACCGACGGCAAGACTCCCGGGCAGGTGGCGGCCACCGTCGCGGCCCGGCTGCACGAGCGCGAGGTGCGCAGGTGAGCGCCGGCCGCGTGACGCGTGTCGAGGTCGGCGGGCCGACGCCCTACCCGGTGCTGATCGGGCACGGGCTGCTGGGCGAGTTGGGACCGTTGCTCGGGTCGGCGACCCGCGTCGCGATCGTCCATCCCCCGACGCTGCTGGTCACCGCCGAGGCCGTCCGCGACGACCTGCTCGCCTCGGGCTTCGACGCGCACGTCATCGAGATCCCCGACGGCGAGGATGCGAAGAAGCTCGAGGTGGCCGGCTTCTGCTGGGACGTCCTCGGCCAGATCGGCTTCACCCGTTCGGACGCCATCGTCGGGCTGGGCGGTGGCGCTACCACCGACCTGGCCGGCTGGGTCGCGGCGGCGTGGCTGCGCGGTGTGAAGGTGGTGCAGGTCGCCACGACGCTGGCCGGCATGGTGGACGCGGCGATCGGTGGCAAGACCGGCATCAACACCGCTCGGGGCAAGAACCTCGTCGGCGCGTTCCATCCACCGGCCGGCGTCATCTGCGATCTCGCGACACTGGAGACGCTGCCCCCCAACGACTACCTCTCCGGACTCGCGGAGGTGGTCAAGTGCGGCTTCATCGCCGACCCGGCCATCCTCGACCTGGTCGAGTCGGACCCGAGCGCCGCGGCGAAGGCGGGCAGCAGCGTTGAACGGGAGCTCGTCGAACGCTCGGTGCGGGTGAAGGCCGGTGTCGTCAGCGAGGATCTCACCGAGCAGGGCCGGCGCGAGATCCTCAACTACGGCCACACGCTCGGGCACGCGATCGAGCGGGCCGAGCGGTACCGCTGGCGGCACGGAGCGGCCGTGTCCATCGGACTGGTCTACGCCGCCGCGCTGGGGCGGCTGCTGGGCCGGCTCGACGACGCGACCGCGGACCGGCACCGGACAGTGCTGGAATCACTCGGCCTGCCCACCGGGTACGCCGCGGACGCCTTTCCCACGCTGCTCGAGACGATGCGGGTCGACAAGAAAGCGCGCGGCAACCGCTTGCGTTTCATAGTTCTGGACGGGCTGGCCCGGCCCGTCGCCGTGGACGATCCCGACCCGGCCGTCCTGGCCGCCGCCTACTCGGAGGTCTCATGACATCGCCCCAGCCGGTTCTCGTGCTCAACGGTCCGAACCTCGGCCGGCTGGGCACCCGGGAGCCGGCGATCTACGGCTCGACCACCTATGAGCAGCTGGTTGCGCTGTGCGTCGGAGGCGGCGCCGAGCTGGGCCTCGCTGTGGAGGTACGGCAGAGCGATCATGAGGGCGAGCTGCTCGGCTGGCTGCACGACGCAGCGGACGGACAGGTTCCGGTCGTGCTCAATGCCGGTGCGTCCACGCACACCTCGGTCGCCCTCGGCGACGCCTGCGCGATGCTCACCGCGCCGCTCGTCGAGGTGCACATCAGCAACGTCTTCGCCCGCGAGACCTACCGGCACGCCAGCTACGTCTCGGCGCACGCGACCGGCGTTATCGTCGGGTTGGGCGTCGAGGGCTACGTGCTCGCGCTGTCCTGGTTGGCCGCGCGGCTGGCCTCGCTCGGGTCCGACGCCGATGACGCCTGAGCTTCCAGCCGAGGCTGACCCTTCGGACCCGGGCGGCTTCACCCGGTTCTCCGAACCGGCGGGCGGGACCGGCCCCGCGCCGACGTGGCCGTCCTACCTCTCCGCTCCGCCGCCCCGGCCCCGACCGCCGATCGCGGGAGGCGGCCGGCATCACGCCGAACCCCCGCCCCAGCCGCGGCTGGAGCCCGAGCCGGCGCCCGAACCGGAACCAGCGCCCGAACCGGAACCAGCGCCCGAGCCAGTACCCGAGCCCGAGCCCGGGCCCGACCCGGACTGGTCGCCGCCGTCGCTGTCCCGACCCGAGCCGGCGCCCGTTGAGCCGCCGCCGCTGAGACCGGCCCGCGTCGGGTCGGCACGTCCCGAACCGCCGGCCGCGGCGCCGCCGCGCCAACCGGCCGTGCCGGCCGAGCGCGCTCCGCTCGTGCTGCCGCCACCTCGCTCACCGCGCGCTCAGTACGACCAGGGCGAGCGGGAACGCAGCCACCACAAGCTGACCGAACGGGCGGCGGATCTCGCCGTGTCCGTGCTGCCGATGCCCCTGCGTGTCCTCGACGTCGGATGTGGTGACGGCTGGCTGCTCGACGAACTGGTCCTGCGTGTGCCGTACGCCGAGGTGCACGCCGGCGTCGATCCGCTTGCCGCCGTTCTCGCGACGGCTCGGCAGACCGCCGACCTCCGCGTCAGCCTGATCCGCTCGGCCGCTGAGGCGTTGCCCTTCGACAGCGCGTCCTTCGACCTTGTGGTCGCCGTCCGGTCACTCGCGTACTGGGCCGACCCGCGAGCCGGATGTGCCGAACTCGCGCGCGTCGTGTCCGATCACGGCAAGGTCGTCGTCGTCGACCGGGTCAACGGCCGCCGGGGCGCCGGGGACATCGCCGCGCTGCTCGAGGCGGCCGGTCTCGAGGTCGAGCGGGTCGAGACGCTGCGCCGCTCGCCACTGCTCCGTCCGCAGATCCGTGCTTTCATCGCATCTCGATAGAGTTCGATGACCCGAGACAGCGTGATCCCGAGACGACGAGGCTGACGTGGACTGGACGCTCGCCCTCGCTGCGCTGGGCATCGGCATCGTCGTGGGGCTCACCGGCATGGGCGGCGGCGCCTTGATGACGCCGGTCCTGGTCCTGTTCTTCAACGTCCCGCCTCTTGCTGCCGTGTCCAGCGACCTGGTGGCGAGCGCGGTGATGAAGCCGGTCGGCTCGTTCGTCCACCTCCGCAACGGAACCGTGCGGATGGATCTCGTCCGCTGGTTGTGCATCGGGTCCGTCCCGGCGGCGTTCGGGGGCGTCTTGATCGCCCGGGCGCTCGGCCACAGCGCCAACGTCGAAGATCTGATCCAGACGGCGCTGGGTATCGCCCTGATCATCGCCGCGGCCGGGCTGTTCGCCCGGGCCTACCTGCGACTGGCGGAGCGGGCCCGGAGCCGCGACGGGCACCGCTCCGCAGATCCGGCCGGGCCACCGGATGTCGTCGTCCGACCGCTCCCGACCGTGATCGTCGGCGTGGTCGGCGGCGTGGTCGTCGGGATGACCTCGGTCGGCAGCGGGTCCCTGATCATCATCGCGTTGATGATGCTCTACCCGACGCTGCGGGCGAGCGCCCTGGTCGGCACCGACCTGGTGCAGGCCGTTCCGCTGGTCGCCTCCGCCGCGATCGGGCACATCATCTTCGGCGACCTGCAGCTCTCGGTGACCGGCGCGCTGCTGGTCGGCTCGATCCCCGGCGCCTACATCGGCGCCCAGCTGTCGTCCCGCCTGCCCGGGGCGCTCATTCGCCGCGCGCTGGCCTTCGTGCTGCTCGCGTCGGCGCTGAAGCTGCTGGGCGCATCCACCACCCTCACCGCGGTGGTGCTGGTCGTGCTGGTGGTGCTCGCCGGTCCGATCTGGATGGTGCTGCGCAGGGCGCACGGCTTCTCGGCTGTGCCGGCCCGCGAGAAGGTCAGCGCGTCGCGCTCAGAAGTGGTGCAGTAGCTCGGCCAGCGACCGCACCTCGAGGATGCCGTCGTCGCTCGGGTCCAGCTCCGCGTGCTCGTGCTCCCAGGTGTTGGGGTGCGGCACGAAGACCGCCCGCAGACCCGCCGCCCGGGCAGCGAGGACGTCGGACTTCGGCGAGTTGCCGATCATCCAGGTCCGGCCGGCCTCGAGGCCGCGCTCGGCCACGATGCGGCAGTAGGTCTCCGGTTGCTTGGTGGGCACGATGTCCACCCCGAGGAACCGGTCGGCCAGTCCGGACGCCTCGATCTTGCGCTCCTGCTCGTCCCGCGCACCCTTGGTCATCAGGTAGAGATCGTGACGCGTCGCCAGCTCGGCCAGGACGTCTTCGACCGCTGGAAGCAACTCGATCTTGCCGGACGTGAACGCGGCGGCGAAGTCGTCGAACCGGGCCCGCTCCACCAGGCCCACCGGCCGCTGCATGAGGTGCGTGAAGCAGTCGGTCAGCGAGCGCAGGAAGACCTGGCTGCCGTAGCCGTGCGTGACGATGTTGGCCTCTTCGATGTCGGCCAGGATCGTCCGGATCTCGCTGCGGTCGAGCGTCGGGTGGGCCAGCCACGCGATGTAGTCGTCGACCACCCGCTCGAAGATGACGTTGTTCTCCCACAACGTGTCGTCGGCGTCGAAGATCAAGTTCTGGCGAGTGGCGATCGGCACGGACCGATCATGCCGGGAGGACCGCCTCCCGCGGCAACGAAATTTCTTCGACCTCCCAATAGCGGGACACGCCGATGTCCTCGAGGAAGGCCAGGTCGTGGCTGGCCACGATCAGCGCGCCCCGATAGCCGGAGAGCGCGTCGGTCAGCTGCTCGACGCTGTCGAGGTCGAGGTTGTTGGTCGGCTCGTCCAGCAGCAGCAGCCGCGGGGCCGGCTCGGCGAGCAGCAGGCAGGCCAGGCTGACCCGGAACCGCTCGCCGCCGGACAGCGTGCCGGCCGGCCGGTCGACGCGATCGCCGCGCACCAGGAACCGGGCGAGCTGGGCGCGCACGTCGTGCGGTGTCGCGCTCGGCGCGGCCGTGCGGACGTTGTCGAGCACTGTCTTGGCGTCGTCCAGGACGTCCAACCGCTGAGGCAGATAGGCCGTCGGTACCGCCGGTTCCCGGACGCCGGGCTGCGGGTGGTCGCGCCGCCCGACGATCGCCTCCAGCAGGGTGGTCTTGCCCGATCCATTGGGCCCGACGACGGCGATCCGCTCGGGGCCCCGGACGACGAGGTCGCCCACCTGCAGCACGTTTCGGCCGGCCGGCACGGCGGTGGCCGGTAGATCGACCCGGATCCGGGGGTCGTCGCGGATCGCCTGCTCGGCGTCGGTGAGCGCTTCCCGGGCGTCGTCGAGCCGGCTGGCCTGGACGGCCCGGTACTTGCCCGCGGACACCTGGGCCGTGCGCTTCAGGCTGTTCGCGACGATCTTCGGCACCCGCTTCTCCCGCTCGGCCCTCTTGGCCGTCCGCAGCCGGCGGGCCATCTTCACCTGGGTCTCGATGTACTGCCGCTTCTCGCGGGCGACCTCGCCCTCGGCCGCCCGCACCGAGCGGGCGGCTGTGGCCTGCTCGGCGGCGACGATGTCGGCGTAGGAGGAGAACGGTCCGCCGAAGGTCCGGGCCACCCCCTCGCGCAGCTCGACGATCTCGTCCACCCGTTCGAGCAGTTCGCGGTCATGGCTCACCATGATGAGCACCCCGGGCCAGCTTTCGACGGCCCGGTAGAGCAACTTGCGGGCCCGCCGGTCGAGGTTGTTCGTCGGCTCGTCCATCAGGCTGATGGCGGCGCGCCGCAGCAGCAGGCCGGCGACGCCCGTGAGCACCGCCTCGCCGCCTGACAGCGTGCCCACCGGCCGATCGAGGACGCGGTCGGCCCCGCGCAGCACGCCGAGCCGCTCGAGCGTCTCGACCGCGCGCGCCTCGACCTCCCAGTCGTCGTCGAGGACGGCGAAGTGCACGGGGTCCCCGTCGCCGCTGACGATCGCAGCGAGGGCAGCGCGTTTGGTGCTGATGCCGAGCAGGTCGGCGACCGTCCGGCCGGTGAACAGTGGCAGTTGCTGCGGGAGATAGGCGACGTCGCCGGAGGTGGAGACCGCGCCGCCGGAGGGCGCCAGGTCGCCCGCGACGAGGCGGAGAAGCGTGGATTTACCGCCGCCGTTGCGGCCGACGAGACCGGTGCGACCGGTGCCGAAGGTGAGATCCAGGCCGTCGAGGACGGGGGAGCCGTCGGGCCAGGCGAAGCTGAGGTCGGTGCAGACGACGGATGAGGGCGCAGTCATGGAGGTCTCCCGGAAGGGGTGCCGATGCGGGACATCGCGACACCACAGGGGTGTCAGACCTCAGAACTCCACCGAACGGCCTCCGACGTAGGGGATGCGACGCCGACCACGTTACTGCTGCCGCACCACCGAATACGGGTTAGCGTGCTTGTTGCTCATCGGTAACAACACCCGTAGCACCCGAAGGGCGGCCCGCGATGAAGGTGCTCGATCTCTACGAGCGCGCGACCAAGGTGCCGCTCGTCGGCCGCGGCGCGTTCTCGCTCGCCTTCGGGCTGAAGGCCCCCTACTTCCTCACCATCGCCCCGACGGTCGTCGAGCTGCGCCCGAACCACGCAGCCGTTCGCATCCGCAAGTGGTGGGGCGTGCACAACCACATCGGCACGGTGCACGTCATCGCTGTGGCGAACGGGCTGGAGCTGGCCATGGGCGCGCTGGCCGAGGCGACCATTCCCGGCCACCTGCGTTGGATCCCGAAGGGGATGGAGCTCGAGTACCTCGCGATGGCCGACTCGACGATCCTGGCCATCGCCGACACCGACCCGGCCGACTGGACACAGCCGGGGGAGATCGGTGTCCGGGTGCAGGCCACCCGCGCCGACGGCACCGTCGTGGTGCGCGGGGTCATCCGGCTGCACGTCAGCGAGAAGCGGCGCGAGCGCTCACTCAGCGCAGTCGCCGGCTGACGAACGCCGGCACCTCCTTCGCCCGGTTGGCGCTGCGCGCGATGCGATGGTTCGCGCCCCGGATGAGCCGCGCCTGCAGCACGGTCTCGGTCCAGAACGCCCACCGTGGGGACTTCGTCCAGGTCCGGTGCAGCAGCCGCTTGGTGAGGGCAACGGCGTCGGGGGAGCGCGTCATGAGCTGCCCGGCCAGCGCCTCCGCCTCTTTGCGCGGATCGTCCGAGACACCGCTCACGAGGCCGTACTCGAGTGCCTGGCGACCGTCGAAGATCTCGGCCGTCATCGTGAGCCGCTTCGCGACGTCCATCGGGACGAGCTCGCGCAGGGTGACCGAGCCGGTCATGTCCGGGATCAACCCCCATCGGCCCTCCATGATCGACAGCTCGCAGTCCGGCGTCGCGAACCGGAAGTCCGCGGCCAGCGCGAGCTGCATGCCCCCGCCGAAGCAATGGCCGTGCAGCACCGCGATCACCGGAACCGGCAGCTCCCGCCACACCCAGCACGCTTCCTGGAAGAGGTTCGTCTTGCGGCCGGGCGGCTTGAGGGCGGCGCGCGCCTTGGCGAGGGGCGGTTCCTTGGTGACGGACGCGAAGTCCAGCCCCGCGCAGAACGCGTCGCCGGCGCCGGCCAGCACAACCGCCCGCACCGAGGTGTCCGGCGCGATCCGGCCGGCGACCTCGACGAGCCCGCGCAGCATCGCCAGGTCGAGCCCGTTGTACTTGTCGGCGCGGTTCAGGGTGACGTGGGCGATGCCGTCACGGACGTCCAGCAGCACACGGTCGGTCATGGCCCGAGAGTACGGCGACTAGACTCGACCGCTGGCCCGCGTCAGGGACGCCCGCAATCCGCAGTACGAGGAGACAACACCGTCGTGGCAACCACCAACGACCTCAAGAACGGCCTGGTCCTCAACATCGACGGCCAGCTCTGGACTGTCGTCGAGTTCCAGCACGTCAAGCCGGGCAAGGGCGGCGCCTTCGTCCGCACCACGCTGAAGAACGTCCTGTCCGGCAAGGTGGTCGACCGCACGTTCAACGCCGGTACGAAGGTCGAGACCGCCAACGTCGACAAACGAGCGATGACCTACCTGTACAAGGAAGGCACCGACTTCGTCTTCATGGACAGTGACACCTACGACCAGGTCCACGTCCCGTCCGAGACCGTCGGCCAGAATGCCGACTACCTGCTCGACAACGCCGAAGTGGCCGTCGCAGTCCACGACGGCACGCCGCTCTACCTCGAGCTGCCGACAAGCGTCGAACTCGTCATCAGCCACACCGACCCCGGCGTCCAGGGCGACCGCTCCACGGGCGGCACGAAGCCGGCGACCCTCGAGACCGGCGCCGAGATCCAGGTACCGCTGTTCGTCACCACCGGCGAGAAGGTCAAGGTCGACACCCGCGATGGCCGGTACCTCGGCCGCATCAGCGGCTGAGACAGCTACCGGTGGCGGCACGGAGCAAGGCCCGAAAACGAGCGCTGGACGTCCTCTACGAGGCCGACGTACGCGGCGTCGACGCGCTCGGCACGCTGGCCGACCGGGTGTCGATGGCCGAGCCGCCGGTGAACGACTACACGATCGAGCTGGTCCAGGGTGTGCAGGCCCACCGGGACCGCATCGACGAGATCCTGGCCGAGTACGCCGAGGGCTGGGCGGTCGAGCGGATGCCCGACGTCGACCGCGCCGTGCTGCGGCTCGGCGTCTTCGAGCTGCTGTGGCGCGACGACGTCCCGGACGCGGTCGCGATCGACGAGGCAGTCGAGCTGGCGAAGACCCTGTCGACCGATGAGTCGCCGCGCTTCGTCAACGGAGTCCTCGGCCGCATCCTCAAAGACCAGCCAGCCACCGACGAAGCGCCTGGAAGCGTAGAAAAACCCACGGACCAGGACTCTGACGCCGGAACGCCTTACAGCAGTTAGGTCCGGTTGGGCGGCGGAGCGTCGACGATCACCGAGTCGGGGGCGAGCACCTGCCAGCGCAGCAGCCGCTCGGTCAGCGCTTCGATCGTGGTGTCATACATCAGCGCAAGGACGCGGAGATCGTCGTGCCGGACGGGAAGCTCACGCGTGCCGACCTCGCCGCGCTGGCGCTGGATCGACGACGTGAAGCGGCGCAGGATGTCGGCGTGGGCGTCGGTCAGGCTTGCGACCCGGTCGAGGTTCAGAATGATCCGAGTGAGCGGGGTCGCGCCACGCCCGCCACTGCCGGCGAACGGGTTGTCCTCCGGCGGGAGCAACTCGGTGACCGGCAGGCCGTAGAAGCCGGCGAGTTCGGCCAGTCGCTGCACGGATATGGCGCGGTCACCGCGCTCGTAGGAACCGACGACCACGGCCTTCCATCGGCCGGCGGACTTGCGCTCGACGCCGTGCAGGGACAGGTGCTGCTGCATGCGGACGGCGCGTAGCCGAGCGCCGAGAGCCTTGGCGTAGCCCTCGTTCGCGACGGAAGGGTCGCTCGATCCCTCAGCCATGATTGCCCCGTATTCGCCCGGTCCGGACGTCTATGCCGTCCACGTCGTCCGCGAAGGCGGCCCTGACCGTAACTTCGCCGGTTAGCCCTGTCAAAGCCACGGCCAAGTCACGTCAAAGGCACCAACCCGCCCGAACGTGGCGGCCGAACCTTCGTGCCAGCGCTGCTAGGCTGACAGGAAATCACTCCTTTAAAGGACCGTCCCGTGAGGCGGACAAGGAGGCGTTGTGAACGGTGATTCCCGGCCTGCCCGGGTTCCAGCCGGATCGTCCCCCGACGACCCGCTGAGCGCCTCAGTCGTCCTCTCCGCCGCCGACGTCGCGCGCATCACCGACCGGATGGCGCACCAGATCATCGAGACGATCGCCAAGAGCGACTTCGATGCGGTGCTGCTCGGCATCCCGACCCGCGGGGTTCCGCTCGCCCAACGCCTGGCCGCCCGTATCGAGGTGTTCTCCGGGGTGGCGCTGCCGGTCGGGTCGCTCGACATCACCCTCTACCGCGACGACCTGCGGATGCGCGGGGTCCGGCCGCTCGGGGAGACCGTGATGCCCGAGGGCGGCATCGACGGCCGGACCGTGATCCTGGTCGATGACGTGCTGTTCTCCGGTCGCTCCTCCCGGGCCGCGCTGGACGCGCTCACCGGGCTCGGCCGCCCGCGCATCGTCCAGTTGGCGGCACTCGTCGACCGCGGGCACCGTGAGCTGCCGATCCGCGCCGACTACGTCGGCAAGAACCTCCCCAGCTCGCCGACGCAGAAGGTACGGGTGCTGATGACCGAGGTCGACGGCTCCGACGCGGTTCTGTTGGAGGACCAATGAGATCGCTGCTGTCGGCCGCCGACCTGAGCCAGGACGAGGCGCTGGCGATCCTCGACACGGCCGAGCGCATGCATGCCGTCCAGACGCGCGAGGTCAAGAAGCTCCCTCCGCTGCGTGGTCGCACCGTCGTCAACCTGTTCTTCGAGGACTCGACGCGCACCCGCTCGTCGTTCGAGATCGCCGGCAAGTGGCTCTCGGCCGACGTCATCAACGTCAGCGCCAAGGGCTCGAGCGTCAGCAAGGGCGAGAGCCTGCGCGACACCGTGCTCACCGTCGAGGCGATGGGCGTCGACGCGCTGGTGGTCCGGCACAACGCCTCGGGCGCCGTTGCCCGGATCGCCCAGTGGGTGTCGTGCCCGGTGGTCAACGCCGGCGACGGCACCCACGAGCACCCGACGCAGGCGCTGCTCGACGCGTACACGCTGCGCGGCCGGTTGGGCGACTTCGCCGACCGGCACATCGCCATCGTCGGAGACATCACCCACAGCCGGGTCGCCCGCTCGAACGTACTGCTGCTGCGCACCCTGGGTGCGCGGGTCACCATCGTCGCGCCACCGACCCTGATGCCCTCGGGCGTCTCGAGCTGGCCGTGCGAGACGAGCTGGGACCTCGATGCGGTCCTGTCGGGCAAGGCCCATGGCGACGTGGACGCGGTGATGATGCTGCGCGTCCAACGCGAGCGGATGAGCGGCGGCTACTTCCCGACCGAGCGGGAGTACGCGATCAGTTACGGCCTCTCGCCGGAACGGGTGGACGTGCTGGGCGAGCAGGTGCCGATCCTGCACCCCGGTCCGATGAACCGCGGGCTGGAGATCTCGTCGGCCGCCGCCGACGGGCTGCGCTCGGTGGTACTCGGCCAGGTGCAGGCCGGGGTGTCGGTGCGGATGGCCGTGCTCTACCGGCTGCTGGCCGGTCCGGGGGAGGTGTCGGTATGAGTGTGGTGCTGAAGGGCGTGGCGCCGCTGGGCGGCCGACCGGTCGACGTGCTCATCGAGGGCGACGTCATCGCCGACATCGGCTCCCGGCTGAGTGGCGACACAGTTCTCGACGCCGGCGGCCTGGTGCTGCTGCCCGGACTCGTCGACCTGCACACCCACCTGCGCGAACCCGGACGCGAGGACACCGAGACGATCGCCACCGGCTCGGCCGCGGCGGCGCTCGGCGGGTTCACCGCGGTGCACGCGATGGCCAACACCGATCCGGTCGCGGACACCGCAGAGATCGTCGAGCAGGTTCACCGCCGGGGGATCGAGGCCGGTCTGGTGGACGTCCGCCCCGTCGGCGCGGTGTCCAAGGGGCTCGCCGGCGAGACGCTCGCCGAGATCGGCAACATGGCGCGCTCCTCGGCGGCGGTCCGGATCTTCAGCGACGACGGGCGCTGCGTGCACGACTCGCGGTTGATGCGGCGCGCGCTCGAGTACGTCAAGCCGTTCGATGCGGTGATCGCGCAGCACGCGCAGGATCCGCGATTGGCCGATTCGACAGCGTGCGCCCATGAGGGCGCGCTGTCCGGCCGGCTCGGGCTGCCGGGCTGGCCCGCGGTGGCCGAGGAGTCGATCGTCGCCCGGGATGTGATGCTCGCCGAGCACACGGGTTCCCGGCTGCACGTCTGCCACGTGTCCACCGCGGGGACGGTCGAGGTGCTGCGGTGGGCCAAGGCGCGGGGCATCTCCGTCACCGCCGAGGTCACGCCGCACCACCTGTTGCTCACGTGCGACCTGCTCGAGGACTACGACCCGATCTACAAGGTGAACCCGCCACTGCGTCCGGCCGAGGACATCGAGGCGCTGCGCGCGGGGCTGGCCGAGGGAATCATCGACGCCGTCGCCACGGACCATGCGCCGCACGCCGCGCACGACAAGGACCACGCCTTCGGCGACGCCGCGTTCGGCATGCTCGGGCTGCAGACGGCGCTGGGTGTGGTGGCGCAGGCGATGGTCACGACCGGGCTGCTCGACTGGGCCGGCGTGGCCGACCGGATGTCCGTGCGCCCGGCGGCGATCGGACGGCTCCGAGCGCACGGGGGCGCCATCGAGGCCGGCGCACCGGCGAACCTGACCCTGGTCGATCCGTCCACGTCGTGGACGGTCGACCCGGCTGGGCTGGCGTCCAAGTCGCGCAACACGCCGTTCGCCGGACTGACCCTGCCGGCCCGCGTCGCCGCCACCCTGCTGCGCGGGCGGCTGACCGTCTCCGGCGGCGCCATCGTGGAACCGGTGCCGGCATGACGCGCGTGGTCCTGGTTCTGCTCTGCGCCGCTCTCGTCGCGCTGGCGCTGGCGGGGATGCGGCGCGGCTGGCACAACCGGCTGCGCGGGCAAGGAGCGCTGCCCCCGCTGGCCGTCGTCCCGGCCGAGCTCGGCGAGCCGCGTCTGTCGAGCACCGGCGTCTACGTGGGCACGACGTTCGCCGTGAGCTGGCAGGACCGCGTCCTGCACGCCACGCTGGGCGAGCGGGCCGACGCCGTCGCGTCGCTGTACGCCGCCGGCCTCGTCATCGACCGGCAGGGCAGCAACGAGATCTTCGTGCCACGGACGGACTGGGTCGAGGCCCGGCTGGCTCCGGCGCTCGCCGGCAAGGTCATGGGCGAGGGCGGCCTGCTGGTGCTGCGCTGGCGTCTGGGGACCACTCAGGTCGACACCGGGTTCCGCGCCGACGACAAGACGACCTACCCCGCCTGGGTGCGGGCGATCAACGGAAAGGTGCTTGCGTGACTGACGCGATCCTCGTCCTCGAGGACGGCCGGACGTTCACCGGCGAGTCCTACGGAGCGGTCGGCGAAACATTCGGCGAGGCGGTCTTCTCGACCGGGATGACCGGTTACCAGGAGACGTTGACCGATCCGTCCTATCACCGGCAGGTGGTGGTGCAGACGGCGCCGCACATCGGCAACACCGGCATGAACGACGAGGATCGCGAGTCGCGGCGCATCTGGGTCGCCGGCTACGTGGTGCGCGATCCCGCGCGCCGTCCGTCCAACTGGCGCTCGCTGCGCTCGCTCGACGACGAGCTGGGCGAGCAGCGCATTGTCGGGATCAGCGGCATCGACACCCGCGCGCTCACTCGGCACCTGCGCGAGCGCGGCGCAATGCGCTGCGGCGTGTCGAGTCTCGATCTCGATCCTGACTCGATGCTGGCCAAGGTGCACACCTCGCCGTCGATGGTCGGCGCCGACCTGTCCGCTGAGGTCACGACGCCCGAGCCGTACCGGGTGGACGCCGTGGGGGAGCAGCGCTTCTCGGTTGCCGCTCTCGACTACGGCATCAAGGCGATGACGCCGCACCGGATGGCCGAGCGGGGCATAACCTCACACGTCCTGCCGTCGACCGCCGAGGCGGACGAGATCATGGCGACGGGGGCGGACGCGGTGTTCCTGGCCAACGGCCCGGGTGACCCGGCCGCGGCCGACGCGGCGGTCGAGACGGTGCGGGAACTGCTGCGCCGCGATGTACCGATCTTCGGCATCTGCTTCGGCAACCAGGTGCTCGGCCGGGCGTTCGGCTTCGGCACGTACAAGCTCGGCTACGGCCACCGGGGTATCAACCAGCCGGTGCAGGACCGGGTGACCGGCAAGGTCGAGATCACCGCGCACAACCACGGCTTCGCGGTCGACGCGCCCCTCGGCCGGGCGGCCGACACCGACTTCGGCGCGGTCGAGGTCAGCCACGTCTGCCTCAACGACGACGTCGTCGAGGGCCTGCGGGCCCGCGACACCCGAGCCTTCAGCGTGCAGTACCACCCCGAGGCCGCGGCCGGACCGCACGATGCGGCCTACCTCTTCGACCGCTTCGTCGACCTGCTCGAGGGGACCAACTAGTGCCCAGACGGACGGATATCGAGCACATCCTGGTCATCGGCTCCGGGCCGATCATCATCGGCCAAGCGTCGGAGTTCGACTACTCCGGCACGCAGGCCTGCCGGGTGCTGCGCGCCGAGGGGTTCCGGGTCAGCCTGGTGAACTCCAACCCGGCGACGATCATGACCGACCCGGAGTTCGCCGACGCCACCT
>JAVHVD010000230.1:0-5014 GCA_032160745.1 Pseudonocardiales bacterium | reverse complement strand
TGATGTCCGCGCTGCTCATCGCCGAGCGCACCGTCGACATCGGCAGTCCGATCGTCGCGTCGTCGGCGGTGATCGTCGGATCTGCGGAGGATCGGCGTCAAGCAGCCAGCAACCGGGTGCAGACCGAGATCTTCCCGCTGATGCTGTTCGCCGTCAGCGGCATGCTGATCTTCCCGATCTCGAACAACCTGCTGCTGATGTTCGTCGCGCTCGAAGTGCTGTCTCTCCCGCTGTACCTGATGGCCGGCATGTCGCGCCGTCGCCGGTTGCTCTCGCAGGAGGCGGCGGTCAAGTACTTCCTGCTCGGCGCGTTCGCGTCGGCGTTCTTCCTCTACGGCCTCGCCCTGCTCTACGGCTACGCCGGCTCGGTCGACCTCGACAACATCCGCACCGCCACCAACACGTCGACCAAGTCCGACGTGCTGCTCTACGTCGGGCTGGCCCTGCTGCTGGTCGGCCTGCTGTTCAAGGCCGGCATCGCGCCGTTCCACAGCTGGACGCCAGACGTCTACCAGGGCGCGCCGACGCCGGTCACCGCGTTCATGGCGGCCTGCACCAAGGTCGCCGCGTTCGGCGCGATCCTGCGCGTGCTCTATGTCGCGTTCAGCACCACGTCCAGTGACTGGCGACCCATCATCTGGATCGTCGCCATCGCATCCATGGTCGTCGGCGCGGTGTTCGGCCTGACGCAGACCGACATCAAGCGCATCCTTGCGTACTCGTCGATCGCGCACGCCGGTTTCATCCTCGTCGGCCTGGTCGACATCAACAGCAAGGACAGCATCTCCAGCGTGCTGTTCTATCTGCTGACCTACGGCTTCACGACGCTCGCCGCGTTCGGGCTACTGATGATCGTTCGGGACGCCGATGGCGAGGCGACGCACCTGTCGCAGTGGTCGGGGCTGGCCAAGAAGAGCCCGATCGTCGCCGCGGTCATGACGATCCTGCTGATGTCGATGGCCGGCATCCCGTTGACGTCCGGCTTCACCGGCAAGTTCTTCGTGTTCCGCGCGGCGATCCACACCGCGGGGCCGTTGGTCGTCATCGCGCTCATCTGCTCGGCGATCGCGGCGTTCTTCTACCTGCGCATCGTCGTGCTGATGTACTTCGCCGAGCCGCCCGAGAACTCGCCCACCATCGCGATCCCCGGCTGGTCGACGACGATCGCACTCACCTTCGGGGTCGTCGTCACCATCGTCCTCGGCATCTTTCCGCAGCCGATTCTCGATCTCGCGGCCAAGGCCGCACACTTCACGACATGACCGAGCGGGCTCGGCCCGTGAGCGACGCTTGCGAGCGAACCATCGGGTGCAGGCTTTGCCGGCCGAACGAGCGAAGCGAGGCTCGGCCGTGAGTCCGATCGCGCTCGGGGTCGAGTTCGACGATCCGGTCCTCGAGCGCTCGGTGCGCGCGGGTCTCGACGCGATCGAGACGCAGCTGCGCACCGCCGTCGACTCGGAGGACGAGTTCGTGGCCGGCGCCGCCCGTCATCTCGTGTACGCGGGTGGCAAGCGGTTCCGGCCGATGGTGACGATGCTGGCCGCCCAGTTCGGCGACCCGGCGCGGCCGGAGATCGTCCCGTCCGCCGTCGTCTGCGAACTGACCCACCTGGCCACGCTCTATCACGACGACGTCATGGACGAGGCCCCGGTCCGCCGCGGCGCCGAGTCGGCCAACGCTCGGTGGGACAACACCGTGGCGATCCTGACCGGCGACTTCCTCTTCTCTCGGGCGTCCAAGATCCTCGCCGACCTCGGGCCGTTCGCCGTGCGGTTGCAGGCAAGGACGTTCGAGCGCTTGGTCACCGGGCAGATCCGCGAGACGGTGGGGCCGCGTCCGGGCGTCGATCCGATCGACCACTATCTCGCCGTCCTGGCCGACAAGACCGGCTCGCTCATCGCCACCGCCGCCGAGTTCGGCGCCCACTACGCCGGCACCGGACCGGAGGTCGTCGAGAGCCTGCGGACCTTCGGTGAGCAGATCGGCGTGGCCTTCCAGTTGAGTGACGACATCCTCGACGTCGCGTCGGAGTCCGCCGAGTCGGGCAAGACGCCAGGCACCGATCTGCGCGAAGGCATCGCCACCCTGCCGGCGCTGTACGCGCTGCGTGGCACGGACGGCGCCGATCAGCGGCTTCGCGAACTCGTCGCCCGCCCTCTGCCGGACGACGCCGAGCACGCCGAGGCGCTGCGCCTGCTTCGCGCATCGGCGGCCATGGAACAGGCGCGGCAGACGCTGCGCAGCTACGCCGCCAGGGCGCGCGAGACGCTCGGCGCGCTGCCCGACGTGCCGGCCCGGGGTGCATTCGCCACCCTCACCGAGATCGTCATCGCGCGCACCGGCTGAGCCGGCGGGGCCAGCTGACTCCGTTCACGGGGCGGTGGTGACGAAATAGGCCCTAATTACGCGCAGCTTGGTCATCGCCTTGTCGTAGTTGCCGGCGTAGACGGTCCATTGCTTAGTGGCCTTGTCGATGCCACGACTAGGCGGTCCCCAGATGGCTTCCGTCTTGTCGCAGCTGTAGTACCCGACCCAATCCGGATGCTGCGTCGGTCGATCCCACGCGCCGCCGTACCGCAGACGGCAGTGCTCGCCGTCGGACAGTTCGAGTCCTATCGGTTGCGGATCGCGTCGCGGAGCAACAGAGCCGGTCAACTGGTCGGCGATCCGTAAAGCGCTCAGCTGATGTGACCACGGATCACGCAGGCACAGGACGGAGTCCGGGGATGACGATGGCCAGCACGTGTCCGCGGAGTCGGCTGTGGCACCACAGCTGTAGATGTTTCCGGTAACCGCATCGGGCGCAGGAATCGATTCCATGTTCCCGAACTGGCACGACATCGCGTAGCCGGGCGTCAGTTGCGAGTTGTCGACCGACCACCCTGAAGTGGGAGATCCCGCCTTGTCGACCGGCGCCAGGTTGATGACCGCGGTCGACGGAGCGAGCCGTCCTAGGTCGGCGTTCAGTGCCTCGGTAGCTTGATTCAGGGCGCTCTGGTCGGTGTAGACGTGCGTATGGGAGCACGGAGCCGCCAGCGTGATCGCGCCAAGATACGCGATCAAGCCGGCGGTTAGGTGACCGGAGTTCAACCCGTCGAGGGCGCTGTTGTCGGCAAAGAATTGTCCCGCGCCCGCAGCGAAGCCGACGAGCAGGTTCCCAGTCCACCCGGCGGCCTTCACAGCATTGCTGACACTGTCACTGGTGATCGTGCAGTTGTCTGTTGCCGTGTCGATCGGTTGGCCGTGCGGTCGCGCGGCCCTCTTGCCGATTTCGAGGTAACCCTGGCTGGACGGCAAGCTGACAATGCCGTCAGAGTCGAACGGTAGGTCGTACATGTGGATGCCAAGGAACGTGCGTCGGACGGTGATCGAACCGCCGATCTGCGTGATGGGGACGTTGGCGGGAAGGTACGGCGGCAGGCTGTAGTGGCAGCCACCCGCGAGCGGTGCCCCATTCTCGTGCGGCGCAAGGCAGACCTGGGCATCGTCACCGGGCAACGGCACGTTCACGCCGTGCTGTTGCAGACCCTGTAGCGATCCCGCAATGCTCGTGTTCCCGAATGGCGACCCGAGATAGGGGGTGTCGAACGTGACCACACCACCGATGTCTGCACCGGCGCTTGACGATGCATACAGCGCGGCCAGACCGCCCATCGAATGCCCGACGAGAAGCACCTTTCCGTCGCCTCCCGCGCGGCGATACGCCGCGGAGACGTCCTTGATGTAGGACGCAAGCCGTCCGGAGACCGCACTATTGCCGGCCCAGATAGTGGCGTTCTGGTGGTAGTCGAAGTAGAAGGGCACGATTCGACTGTTGAGCTGACGGGTGAGTACCTCCCCCGTGCAGCGCAACGCGTTGCCATCGGCGGTCCAGCCGTGGACGAAGATCACCGGTCGGCGCGACGGACTCTGAGCGTGGGTGGCGGGAGTGGTTGCCGGTGCCCCGGTCACTTCGGCGCACACCTCCTGGCCCGCCAGGACGAATTGAACTACGCGTCGGTCCGTCGCAGCATGCGCAGCGGCAACGGGTGGGCTGATCGCCGTCACCGCCGCGGCCGCCACACTGATCAACGCACGAACGAAACGCATCACGGCGACGGCTCCGCGTCAGCGATCTTCCATACATTCGCCACTCGCATCAGTGTGAATTGCCAACGCGCATCCGATCCTGACGTGGGGTGCGCGACGCTGCCGGACACCGTTGCGCTCGTCCGGCTGGTGCTGCGAAACGACGCCACGTCGAAGGTGATGGGGCTGACCGCGCTGAGTGCACGTGCCGCTGCGGGGTCGAGCTTCTGGTCGGCGGGCATCACCAACGCGGCGCGCAGGCCGGCGTCGGTTCCGCCTGCTAGTTCGGCGCTGAGCTGCGCGGCGCGTGCCCGGGTGAGCGGTGGTACCTGCGCTGTCCGGCTCGACGTCGATGTGGGCGTTGTTCGGTGGCCGGTGCCGCCCGTCGTGGCGTCCGATCGCGTCATCAGCCATATGACCACCGCAGCCGCGCCTGCGACCACGATCGCAATACCGGCGGCGTACCAGGCGATGCGACTGCTACTGGCAGTACGCATCCATGCCCCGATTCCCTGACGCCGCCTCGGTGCCGGGTCAAGCCGTTGCACCGGCGCCGACAGGCTACCCCGCCATTGAGCGAGCGTCGTGGAAGCTGGTTCTGACGGAACTTGCCCTACCTCGCCGCGAAGGCGCGTTGAGTCGCCGGTTTCCTAGGTAGCGAATTGCAGGTCTTGTCGGTGGTGTGCGGTATTGCGGATGGGTTTTCGCTCGGGGTCGATCCAGGGTGGCGGTATCCATTGGGGGGTGCCGTTGGCCATGTCGACGTGCCAGCCGCGTTTGGCGAATTCGCGGTGGTGGTAGCGGCAGAGCAGACACATGTTGTCCAGGTCGGTGTCGCCGCCGTCGTCCCATTCGTGGATGTGATGGGTCTGGGTCCACGCGGCGGGCCGCGAACAGCCGGGGAAGGTGCAGCCGCCGTCGCGGGCGACCAACGCCAGGCGTTGCC
>JAVHVD010000229.1:0-6480 GCA_032160745.1 Pseudonocardiales bacterium | reverse complement strand
GACGGCGGTGGGGCGACCCAGGCGACCAGCGCGGCCGCGTGCCGGAGCGCAGCCTGGTATCGACGGACCCGATCCGCGCCGCTCACCAGGACGCGTGTCGCCGCGCCGAGCGTCATGCCTACTTCGAGGGGAGCCCGGAGCAGCCGCGCATCTTGCAGCTCGCCGGCGTTCGGCGGAGCGTCGAGCACGCGCCACGACACCGGACGAGGCACGGCGACGGCTGCGTCGAGCAGTCGGCCGGCGTCGGCGACCTCGACGAGCCCGGCCCGGTCCAGCGGAGCGCCCGGGGCGAGGGCGTCGAGACCTTGGACGCCCAACACTTCCTGGACGAGCGCGAACGTCGTGTGCCCGTTGGCAGTTCCGCCGAGAGCGCTGGCGAGGGCGCTGCAATCCGCATCGAACTCACACGCGACGAGCACGGCCAGCACGGCGACGTCGACATCGTCGAGGTCACATGCCGCGGCGAGTTGACCGAAGGTGCCCTCGCCGGCCGACACCTCCTCGGCGAACGCCTGTAGCGCCATGGCGGCTGCATCGTCGGCGACCTCGAGGTCCTCGGCCGGACCGTCGTCACGCTTCGCGAGGAGGCGGGCCAGAAGTGCGGCTTGTGCGAACTGCCACCACGGTGTGGCCTGGGCGGGAGGAGCGACGGCGCTGGCTTCCGGCGGGTCACACCGTGAGCTTCGCCGCACGCGCCTTCAGCACCTGGTAGTAGTCGACGTTCGCCCCGCCGAACTTGTCGTGCCCGCTGTCGCCGGCGCTGGCGGCGTTCGCCGTCGCACGGATCGCCTTCTTCGCCTTGTGCTTGTCCCGCTGGAAGACGTCCTTCCTCGTGGTCGAGAAGGTTTTCTTGATCCGGCGCAGACCCGCTTTGAGTCCGACGGCAAATTCCGCATGGTAATGCGCCCGGCGCGTCAGCCCCGGCTTGATCTCGGTGTCCGCCCAGGCCTTCATACCCTTGTCCTGCGTCGCGGCGTCTACCTCGACAACGAGCATGCGCAGCAGCCAGTCCATCGCTTTCTTCGACAGCGCCGGGAGGTCGGCAAGCTCCTGCTCGGTATTCCACTTGCCGTTCACGAAGTCGCTCGACATCCCGCTCTTGCCGTCGACCTGATCGAGAAGCGTGATAACCCCAGCCGGGTTGTAGAACCAGTTGCCGAGGTTGGCGGCGAGAACGCGGTCCTGGTTGCCGAGAAATGCGTCCACGGCGGTCAGCTCACCGAGTTGCCGGACGTGACCTGCGCGGTCCATGACCTCGCGCATCTTCGACACGACGCCCGGACCGTTGGGTGCGACGTTCTGCCCCGCGAGTGCCAGCGTCGACTCGCCCTCCGCCAGGCTCATGGCGATCACGGTCATGCCTGCCTCGTGCATGCTGTCGTGAGCGTCCTGCTCGGCAGCGTCGTAGAGCTCCATCCCGGTGGTTAGTTTGAGGGCGCCTTTGGTATTGAGGAACTTGCCGCGCTTGAGCCACGAGGGAGATGTGCCAGTCATGGTCTCGCGGGAGATCCAGATCTTCACCCAGTTCTGATCGCTACTGTTCAGCTTCCGCTGGGTCACCGATCGCACGTCGGCAACCTTCTTCTGCATGACGCCGACGATGTCGCCGAGGCCGACCGGCTGGTCCTCGGGCTTGACGACCATTGTGTCGCCGGACTTGTCCTTGAAGAACCAGACCCGGCGCTCTTCTAGCGTCTTGACCTCGGCGGTCTTGTTCCACTCGAACGCCTTGCCGGATTTGACGTCCCAGGTGCGATGGATGCGGCGCAGGCCGGCCTGCTGGCGCGTGTGCGCAAGTTCGTGCGCGAGCATGTGCTCGCCTTCGGGAGTGTCCGGCCGGTACTCGCCGGCGCCGAAGAAGATGTCTCTGCCTCTTGTGAACGCGCGCGCCGAGATGGACCGGCTCAGCGTCGCCGCCTCGGCGTCGGCGTGAATGCGCACGCCGGCCAGGCTGGAGCCGAACGCGCCCTCCATGCGGTCCCGCACATCCGGGCCGAGCTGTTGCCCTGTGCCCCGGCGGCGCTCGATCCGTTGCGCGAGCTCCGGCGGCAGGGCGCCACCTTCCATCCCGACGACGGGCTCACCGGAACCGGGAGTCGGCGAGGCGGCCCGCTGGAGGGCTCCCTCCGCAGCTGCATGGTGCTTGGTACCGGTGTCGCCGCGCAGCCGGGCCAGCACCGCGTCGGCGACGCGGTCGGCCTCGCGCTCGGCCGGGTCGAAGGCAGCCCCGACGGTGAGGCTCGCAGCCGCAGGGGTCGACGGCATGATCGTCTCGTCCCGCTTCTCGCGGTGCGTCGGCTCGGCGAACTCGGTTCCGGACATCGCTCTGCTCTCGGTCCAGCCGCGCGTCCACCGCCACCGGGACGGCGGACGGAGTGTCGACGGTGAGGTCACGATAGCCCTGAAGTGCGATCATGGCGACACCACTCGCAAGATCCATCTCCGACGGCGAACGTTGGGCGGCCGGGGGAAGGGACAAGGATGTTCATCCGAATCGTCGACGAGAGTCTCGAGCGCCTCATCCGCACCGAATTGGCCATGGGCGACGACCTCGGCGACGTCGCGTTCGACGCCCCGACGAGCAACTGGTCGGCCCAGCTGTCGCGCATCACTGTCAATCTGTTCCTCTACGACGTGGCTATGAGCGGTCATCCGTCGCGCACGCCGATCCGGCGGGTCATGGAGGATGGGACGGCCGAGCGGCGGGCACCACAACCATTGATCCAGCTCAGCTACCTGGTGAGCGCATGGGCCGGAACGGCGCGTGATGAGCACCAGCTCCTGGGCGACCTCGTCAGCCGACTGTGCGGCCATCCGACGATGCCGCCCGAGCACATCACCGGTGAACTTTCGTCGTCGGTGTATCTAGGGATCTGCGTCGACGAGCAGAACCGGCTGCGCGACATCTGGTCGGCCGCCGGCGGGCATCTAAAGGCGTCCTTCACCTTGCAGGCGAGCGTGGCCGCCGACGCGCACGACTGGCAGGCCGCCGCCCCACTGGTGCGCAGCGTCGAGGCGCTGGTGCCACCGATGCCGGGCGGACGAGGCTGATCGATCCAGTCGGAAGCCAAAAAAGATCAAGAATGGGGCCCCGCAGTTATAGACAAGTGGGCGCACAAGGACGATCATGATCCGGGCGATCATCTGTCTTTGACGCTCCTTGCCCGTGCGCCTTCGGCGACGCTATCGACGTGCTCAGGAGCGCGAATGTCCACACACCGGCGAACGCCCGAACCGGACCCGGCCTCGCGACTGCACACCGCACCCCGTTCGTATGCACACGTGTGCGAGATGGGTTAGCTCCTCGTGCGGGCCGCGACCGACTCGAGGCTGCTGGAGGTGGATCCCGGATCCACCACAGCGGTCGTCGTCGATGTCGTCAACAACGGGCAGGTGATCGACGGCGTCACCGCCCGGGTCATCGGCCTGGCCGATGAGTATGTAACAGCACGGCCGGCGTTGCTCCCGCTGTTCCCGGACACCAGCGGTCAGATCTCGCTGTCCCTCACTGTCCCGACGAGCCATCCGGCCGGCCGCCATCCGCTCACCGTCGAGGTCATGTCGCACGGCGCCGACATGGCGCCGCACTTCCTTGACGTCGATCTCCAGGTCGCAGCGCGACCGGGCCTGCGGCTGGTCGCCGCGCCGCGCGTCATCCGGGCCCGGCGTTCGGCGAGGTTCGTGCTCGAGCTGACGAACGCGGGCAACGTCCCGCTGAACGTCAACCTCCGGGCCGTCGATGCCGAGCGGTCGACCACAGCCGAATTCACGCCGTCCGCGCTGCGCATCGAGGCGGGGGCGGTGGCGCCGGTCCTGCTGTACGTGCGCGGGCCGAGGATGTTCAGCGGCGGCGAGGTCGACCGCACGGTGATGGTGCACGCCGACGCCGCGCGTGCCGACACCGAACCGGCCGCTGCGCCGGCGCCGGTGGATGCACCCGGCAACCTCGAGACGACGGTCCGGCTGCGGCAGCGTCCGCTCATCAGCCGCGGCATGCTCACCGCCCTCATCCTGGCGAGCGTCATCGCGCTGTGGGCGGGAGTCTTCCTGCTCGGCATCACCAAAGTCTTCTCCGGAGATCCGATGACCAAGGCGGCTCCGGCCTCGTTCTTCGCTGCGGCCAACAACAACCGTTCGGCTCCGGGTTCAGGCGACGGGGCCGGCGCGGCGCCGGCCGGTGCACTGCCCAAGTCCGGACAGCTGCCGCCGGGCGTCGGCGGCGAAATCACCGGAACGGTCATCGCGACCAGCGACAAGCAGCCGGTCGGGCGGATCCTCGTCCAGGCCTGGCGCCAGGGTCGCGACCGCCTGGAGCTGGTCAGCTCGGCCGCGACGCAGGCCGACGGCACGTACGCCGTGGCCGGGCTCTTCCCGACGAGCTACTACCTCGAGTTCAGCGCGGCGGGCTACCGCGACGTCTGGTATCCCTCGTCGCCATCACAGGCGGGAGCCCGGTTCGTCAGCGCCATCGCCCAAGGCAGCACCACCGGCGTCGACACGGTGATCACCGGCCTCCCGGCGAGCATCTCCGGCACGATCGATCCCGGCGACCGGCTGACGCCGGTCACTACGACCGTCGCGGCGCGTCCGCTGGTGAGCGCCAGCGGCACCACGCCGAAGGTCACGTCCGTGACCACCGCGAACGGCCGGTACGCACTGACCGGGCTCGCGGCTCCAGGTAGCTACGAACTCACCTTCACCACCGGCGGCTACCGGCCGAGCACGCTGGTCGACTTCGTCGGCGGCGGGGACTCCCGCCTCGAGCCGACGGTAACGCTCGGTGCCGGCATAGGGCAGATCGCGGGGACGGTCAGCGAGAACGGCGTACCCCTCGGGGGCGCGACGGTGACGACCACGGTCAGCGGCAAGCCCCTTACCGTCGCGACGCCCACGACCGGCCAGGTCGGTGCGTTCGCGCTCGGCAACCTCACGACGCCGGCCACCTACGTGGTCACCTTCTCCGCGCCGGGACACGGCTCGACCACCGAGATCGTCGATCTCGGCGCCGGGCAGAGCCATCCGGGCCTCGACGTCGACCTGGCGGGCGGCACCGGGAGCGTGGCGGGCCGGCTCACCGACGACAACGGCAACGGGCTCGGCGGCGCGACCGTGACGGTGGGCGGAGTGTCCGGCAACACCGCGCCCACCACGACGACGCTCACCTCCGCCGCCGGTCGCGGCAACTTCGCGATCAACGGGCTCGCCTCGCCCGGCTCTTACACGCTGACCTTCACCCTCGACGGGTACGCGCCTGCGACCGTGCCGGTAAAGCTGGCTGCAAACGCCGCGCCGCCGACCGTCGAGGTGAGTTTGTCGAATCAGCTGGGGGGGATCACCGGAACCGTCACCCAGTATCAGGCCGGTCCGCCATCGGACACCGCGTTCGTCGGCGCCACCGTGACTGCCATGAACGGCGCCCAGACCTGGACGGCGACGTCGAGTGCCCCGGGCGGAGCGCTCAGCAAGGGCGGCTACCTCATCACCGGGCTGCAGCCCGGCACGTACAGCGTGACCGTCACCGCCGACGGACTGAGCCAGCAGACCGGCATCGTCACGGTTCAGGCCGGCCGCAACGCGAGGCTCGACCTGCGTGTGGGCGGCTGAGATGCGCGTCCTCGTCACGCCTCAGCAGGCGGCCATCGTCCCGGGCCAGGCCCAGCCGATCGCGATCACGATCACCAACACGTCGAGCGTGATCGGCGGCTACTCGGTGCGCCTGCTGGGAGCCGATCCGACCTGGGTGACGATCGAGGCGGATGAGATCTCGCTGTTCCCGGACGAGACCCGGACGATCATCGCCAACGTGACCGCCCCGCGCGGCATCCCGGCCGGGTCGCGGCGGATCGCGGTCCAGGTGCGCGAACTGACCCCGCCCGAGGCCAGCAGCATCACCGAGATCGACCTGACGGTCCCCTCGGCGAAGTCGGTCCAGCTGCGCGCCGATCCGCTCGCGGTCACGGCGGGCAAGAAGGCGAATTTCAGCCTGGTCGTCGAGAACACCGGCAACACGCTGATCGCCGCATGTCTCGCAGGCGATGACGCCGAGGGGCAGGTGGAGTTCGATTTCGAACCGGAGCGAATCGACCTCTCACCGGGCGAGCACGCGATCGTCGACATGCGTGCCCGCGCGCGCCGGCATCTGACCGGGTCACCGACGGTGCGGATGCTCGCCGTGTACCTCGACGAGGACCCAGCGGACGGCTTCTTCGCCGGGCCGCCCCCCGAGCGGGCTCCGGCGCGCGCCGAGCGCGAGGCACTCGCGAACGCGACCTTCATCCAGCGCGCCGTGCTGTCGCGAGGACCACTGTCGCTGATCGGGCTGCTCGCGGCGGTCACGGTGTTCGCGATCGTCATCGTCTTCGCCCTGAGCCGACTTGTCGGCCAGTCGAACGCCGACCGCGATCTTGCGCTCCAGGTGGCCGCAGCCCGGGACGCGGCAGGGCCGGTCGGAACGTCCGGGGTCGCGGGCACCGTCCGGCT
>JAVHVD010000228.1:0-5643 GCA_032160745.1 Pseudonocardiales bacterium | reverse complement strand
GGCCCCAGGAGGCTTCGCCTAGTCTGGTCTATGGCGCCGCACTGCTAATGCGGTTTGGGTCACAAGCCCATCCCGGGTTCGAATCCCGGAGCCTCCGCTGCTCGCCCTCGACAACCCAGTCGGGCGGCACCACGCCACCCGGTAGACTCGCCGGTCGGTACATTTCAGCGCCCGTAGCTCAACGGATAGAGCACTTGACTACGGATCAAGAGGTTGCAGGTTCGAGTCCTGCCGGGCGCGCAATACGAAGGCCCGCGTTTGCGGGCCTTCGTCGTGTTCGCTCGCTGTGGGAGATTAGCGCGCTGCTGGGTCACGACGTCATCGCCTCCGACGCCGCAGTTAGCGTGCGGGCTATAACCACCACTGGCCGACCAACTCCGACTCACGCCGCCGCAGTCAACCGAACGTCGGCTCAGCAGTAGGACACGACGAGTCGGGGGTGGCAGTCGAACTGATACCCCGGGGCGACCGTCTCGCGCGTGGTCGATGTCGGGTTGACCTGGCTAGCCGCGGGCTCGCTGCCGAGCGCGAGGACCAGGGCAATGGTCAGGGCGAGGCCAGCTGCGACGGCGACGAGCAGGGCGACGATCTTGTGGCGGGCGATGACGTGCCAACCAGGTGCGGATGTGGTGCTCATGTCAGGCTCCTTGGTGTACTGCCTCGGATGGTCCGAGGACGTCCGGTACGGGCTTGCCGCTCCGGCGAGTGAAGTGGATGCGACTGCGCTCATCGGGCGGTCGCCGGCCGCTCACGAGGTCTCTGGAGGGCTCATCGCCGGCTCACGGGCCGGTCATTGCGGGGGCGGTTGCCCTGCCTTTGCGCCTTGTTTGGCAGTACGGTCGTGGCATCCCGTCGCAGGGGGATGCGATGCAGTTCCGGCTCCTCGGACCGCTCGATGTGCGTCGTGACGGCCGGCCTGTACGGATTGCCGGCCACCAGACGCGCGCATTGTTGTGCGCGCTGTTGTTGCAGGCGGATGAGGTTGTGTCGACGGAGCGGCTGACGGACGCGCTCTGGGACGAGAACCCGCCGCCAGGTGCGCTGCACGGCTTGCACGTTCAGGCGTCGAAGCTGCGTGCCGCGCTGCGTGGCAGTGCCGGCGAGAATGTGCGAATCCTTACCGAGGCGGGCGGGTACCGGCTCTGCCTGGACGCTCACGAGCTGGATGTGAGAAATTTCGAACAGCTGGTCGCCGACGGGCATCGGCAACTCGCGGCACAGGAGGCCGGGGCCGCGGCGACGACCTTCCGCTCGGCCGAGGCATTGTGGCGCGGCGCGCCGTTGGCGGATTTCGCAAATGAGGCGTTCGCCCAACCGGCGATCGTCCGGCTGGACGAGTTGCGTCTTTCGGCGATCGAGACGCGCATCGAGGCGCAACTGGCCGCAGGTGCGGCGGCCGAGGTGGTGGCGGAGCTCGAAGGGCTTGCCGCGGCACATCCCTTGCGTGAGCGGCTTCGTCGGCTGCTCATGGTGGCGCTGTATCGCAGCGGGCGACAGGCCCGCGCGCTTGAGGTCTACCGCCAAACGCGTGAGCTGCTCGCCGACGAGCTCGGTGTCGAACCCTCGCCCGAGTTGCAGCAGCTGATGCAGGACATCCTTGCCCACGACGCCGGACTTCGACCTGCACCCGCGACCTCCCGTAGCGGCGAGCTACTCATGGCCGCAGCAGCGCAGGACCTCGCCTCGGCCGGGCAACCGCACGCACAGCCGACCAGTCGGCGCGAGGCCAGCCGCGTGCGACTGCGTCCGCGCAGGCGCTGGATGCGCGTCGCCAGCGTGCTCGTACTGGCTGCCGGGGCCGTCACCGGCATCGTTCTGGTCCGCGCCGACGGCGGCCACCGTTCGCTCGCGTTTGCCGAGAACTCGCTCGGCATCGTTGACCCCGCCACGGGCCGGGTGATCGGGCACGTCAGCACCGACGTTGGACCAACGGCGGTCGCCGCCGGGTTTGACTCGATTTGGACCGCCAACATCGACGACGGCTCCGTGTCGCGGGTCGACCCGTCGAGTCTGCAGGTTATCGACACGATCAGAGTGGGTGTCGCGCCGTCGGCGATCGCCACAGGCTCCGACTCGGTATGGGTGACCAATAGCGGCGGGGGGACCGTCGCGCGGATCGACCCAACGACCGGCGAGCCGCGGATGATCCGGGTGGGCGTCGCGCCGAGTGGGGTCGTCGTCGCGCACGGATCTGTCTGGGTCACCAATGCTGCGGACGGAACGGTGTCGCGCATCGACCCGTCGCTGAATAAGGAGGTGCAGCGAATCGCTGTCGATTCCGGCCCGAGCGACATCGCGGCGGGCCGGGACATCTGGGTGGCGAACTCGGCCTCGAACACGGTAACCAAGATCGACGGGCGGTACCCTGCGTTCACTCAGCGCATCCACGTGGGTGACGATCCGCGGGGCATCGCCGTGGTCGGCGACAGCGTCTGGGTCTCGTACAACGGCGGCGACAAGATCGCGCGGATCGCGACGAGCGGCACGTCCGTCACCAGCCTCGTACCGGTCGGAGGACACCCGGACCAGATCGCCGCGGCCGGCGGCCACGTCTGGGCCACCCGGCAGGGCAGCGGGGCAGTGGTCGAGATCGATCCCGCCGTCGACCGAGTGGTCCGCACCGTGCCCTCCGGGCCGGTCCCGGGCGGCATCGCTGGCGCGGGTGGGAAGCTCTGGGTGACGACCACGAGCGACCCGAGCGCGCATCGCGACGGCACGCTGCACCTCGTCGGCCAGGTCGACTCGATTGACCCAGCCTTCGTAGGCAGTGTGGAAGCGATCTCGCTGTTGGCAGGCAGCTACGACGGCCTGGTGGCGTTCCGGCACCAGAGTGGGGCCGACGGTCTGACCATTGTGCCGGATCTCGCGACGGCGATTCCCGAGCCGTCCGACGGCGGCCGCACCTACACGTTCCAGCTGCGGCGCGGCATCCGGTTCTCCACCGGGCGGTGGGTCACCGTGGCCGATGTGCGCCGCGGGATCGAGCGGGTCGCCGCGGTTCCGGGTGACGGGTTGCAGACGCTGCTGGTCGGCGCGCGCGATTGCCGACCGAGCCACTGTGACATCTCCGGCATCAGCGTCGATGCCGCCGCGCGCACCGTGACGATCAAGCTCGTCCGTCCCAGCGGGAATCTGCTCGATCTGCTCGCGAGCGGCGCCTTTGCCGTCCCGCCCGGCACGCCGCTCACCGCGACGAACCGTCCGATCCCGGCGACCGGGCCCTACCAAGTAGCGAGTTTCGCGCCGCACAAGAGCATCGTGCTCACCCGCAACAGCTACTTCCGCGAGTGGTCGGCCGCCGCACAGCCGTTCGGCTTCCCGCAAAGGATCGAGTACCGCGTCGTGGCGGCGGGCCATTCCAAGGCTGCGATCGACGATGTCGCGGCCGGGCACGCTGAGTGGACCGACGCACTCGAGGGCGGCACCGGCCTGGAGGCGTACACCCTCGACTCCTTGCTAACCCGGTTCGGCCGCCGGCTGCATCTCACGCCGACCCAGTTCATGTACGGGCTATTTCTCAACACCCGGATTCCGCCGTTCGACGAACCGAAGCTGCGCCAGGCGCTCGCTTTCGCGATCAACCGCAAGGCAGTCGTGGACGACTGGTTCGCCCCCGCCGCGGTCGCCTGTCAGTTCGTCCCGCCCGACTACCCCGGCTACCGGCCTTATTGTCCGTATACGGCACAGCCGGGCACGGGCTTGTGGCAGGCGCCGGATGTCTCGAAGGCGCTGGAACTGGTCAAGAGTCTGCACCCGGAAAACACGCCGGTGACCGTGTGGACGCACCCGAGCGCCCAAGCCGGTATCCAGCACGTCGTCGACGCACTGCACGATCTGCACTTCCGGGTGCGGTTGCAGGTGTGGCCGGACGAGAGCTACGACTATTTCTCCTACGTGCTGGACTCGCGTAACCGCGTCCAAGCCGGCTTCATGGGCTGGCTCACCTACGATGCGAGCGCCGCGAACCTGTTCGGTGTCTACCGGTGCGAGGCGTACGTGCCGGGAGGCGCGAACAACCAGAACCCGGCGGAATTCTGCGACCCAGCTACGGACCGGCTGATGCATCAGGCCGAAGTGGCTCAGGCGAACTCGCTCGCCCGGGCGGACGATATCTGGGCGACGGTGGACCGGCGCCTTGTCGAAGCCGCGCCATGGATACCGCTCGTCAACCCCTTCTCGGTGGACGTCCTGTCGGAACGAGTGCACAACTTCAAGCGGACGCCCGCTCTCGGGGTGCTCTTCGATCAGATGTGGGTGCGCTGACCCGTTCACTCGGTCGCCGACCGCGAGGTCGATTGTCCCTTCGCGGGGCGGGTTGCGAGTTGGATTGTGACGATCTTGCCGCCCTGCGCAGCACGGTCAGGGTGCGCTTGCTCGATACCGAGGGCGTCGATGTCGGCGGCGAGGGCTTTCGGAGATGCGTAGCCCACTGATCGCGAACGGCGCGCTGAGCGCCCGCTCGGCGGCAGCGCGTCACCAAGTACGCCGAGCTCAGCGTCGCGCCGTGGTTCGGCCTGCCGATGTGCGACCCCAAGTCGTCCCCGATCAATCCCTGTGAGCCGGACAGCGACGCGAACGATCCGAACGTCGCCGGCTCGGCGTTCATGGAGTTGCAGTTCTACGCGCCCGGATTCACGCCCTTCGTGGACGCGCCGAGCTGCGACCAGAAGAAGTATTGCGCCGCCTTGACCATCGACAGCCTCGAGTGCGACAGCACCGGTACGTGCAACAACAACTGCATCGAGCCGGTCAACTTCGCGTTCCTGCAGCGCAACGGTGTGCCCGCCGGGCCGCCGAGCCCGCAGCTATCCGATCTGGCCACATTCACGCCGAACCGGCAGACGCTGATGATGAACCCCGGCGACCAGTTGGTCGTGAGGATGCATGACACAGGCGGCGGTTTCCTCACGAGGGTCGACGATCTCTCCCCAGGTCAGACCGGGTACACGGTCGCCAGCGCCCGGAACGGCTTCATGAACACCAACATGTCGGACTGTTCGGGCACGCCGTTCAGCTTCCACCCCGAGTACAGCGGCGCCCGGCAGGAAAACCAGGTGCCGTGGGCGGCGCTCGAGGGCGGCGTCCTGATGCAGACCGAGATCGGACACTTCGAGCCGTGTTCGTCCGTCACCAACGACTTCCCCGTCGACCTGACATTCCCGGACGGTTCATCGTTCTCCGACCCGCGCGTCTTCCAGACCTGCGTCGGCGGCCTCGAACCCGGTTCGTCGGGAGAGGGACCGTGCGACCTCACGACCGGCCTCTGCCAGAACGCGACCACGCAGAACGGCGCGCCCTGCCCGACCAACGCGTTCGCGAGTAACGCCAACTGCGAGTTCTCGGACGCCGCCTGTATGCCGGCCGGTGCCCGGAACGCCACTGCGAACGGCCAACACGTCGTCTACCGGTGGCCGATCGCCGGCTGTTTGGAAAACGTCTTCCAAAACGGTGACCTGGACTTCGATGGCACCTCGTACAAGCACGGCTGGCCGGACGGGAGCAAGGGCCATCCCACAGCGTTCGAGTACACCGGACCCGTCACCCGACACGGGCACACGTATCCGACCATCCAGTTCGAGACCAACGTCGGGGCGTCGGAGTTCCTCTGCAATACCGAGACCGGCGCGGGGTGGGTGTTCAAGA
>JAVHVD010000227.1:0-7608 GCA_032160745.1 Pseudonocardiales bacterium | reverse complement strand
GCCGACGACGTCGGCGAGTTCGCACAAGGGTCGCCGATGAGCCGCTGGGCGCTCGCCCGCTACCTCGTCGGTCGCTCGATCGGCGAATCGGTGGGCAACACCCTGCTGCTCGTCGCCACCGCCATCCTCGCCTTGGCCGCGGTCAGCGAGTGGGTACTCGACTCGACCTTCCTCGCGGTCGTGTTCGTGATCCTCGCGCTCCTGGTGCTGGTCGTCCGGGCCGCTCTGCGCGCCATCCTGCGGCGACTCACCGCTACGGATCGGTACGGGCCCATCGAGGAGCGGCTGCGCGCGCTGGTGTCCGACACGAAGGGCGACGTGCTGAAGGAGCTGCGCCGCGTCGGCCTGCCGTCCCACACCTGGACGCTGCCGCTGCTTGCCTTCCGCCTCGTCGGCAGGCGGCGCAAGGCGACGCTGGCTCGGCTGCGCGGCTTCAACATCGACCATGCGGTGCCCAAGGCGCGGCTGGACGAGTTGCACATGCTGCTGAGCCGGGGCCTGGGCTCCCGCTGAGCTGCCGGGCCCGCCTGGCACAGTGGACGGCATGACGCGGTTCGATCCTCCTGCCTATTCCGGATGGCAGGCGCCGGTCGGCACACAGTCCACCGAGACCGTGGACGGTTCCGCGCCGTCAGGTGCCGCGGACAGCACGCGGGCCGACACCCGGTTGGCCGGGTTGATCGTGCTGGTGCTCATTGCGCTCGGTGCGCTGCTCGGGCTGCTGTGGGAGGTCTGGAGCGGTCCCCAGCAGCGGGCGTACGTCATCGGCCCGGGCAAGCTCTACCCGTTCGACGAGGTCGAAACGATGGCGGCCGCCGACGGCCGGTACCTGGTGATCGTCGCGGCGACCGGGCTGGTGGCTTCGCTGCTGGCCTGGGCGGTCCGGGCCGGCAATCGGGGACCGCTCGTCCTGCTGGCGTTGTGCGTCGGCGGCTTCGTAGGGGCGATCCTCACCGCGTGGATCGGGCACCTCGTCGGTGGTGGCAGCCTCCACGGCAAGACGGGCACCACCATCGCTCATCTGCCGCTCTCGCTGCACATGCGCGGACTCGTCTTCGTCGAGCCGGCGGTTGCGGCGCTGGTCTACGGCCTGTTCGTGGCCTTCGCCGCGCGCGACGACCTGGGGCGCGAGGACCCGATCCGGGCGCGCGTCTCAGTTCGTGCCGGTGATGATGCGCAGGACGGCGGGGGATACGGCGATGCTGCGGGTGCCCTGCAGCAGCGCGATCTCCCGTCGCAGTAACCGCGCCAGCCGGACCAGCCGTTCGGCCGTCGTCGGGTCGGTCAGGAGGTCCTGCCGCTCGTCCGGTGGCAGCGGCAGGCGGGCCGCGATCTGGTACGACAGCTGGTTCGCGTCGTCGGGCAGCTCCGCCCCGGTCGCCCGGCCGGCCAGCCGCATGAGCATCGCGTCGTAGACCTCGATCAATTCCCGCGCGCGGGTCTCCTGCTCGATGGTGAGCGCCCCGTCGTCCTCGTCGAGATAGGTGACCTCGGCCCGCAGGTACTCCTTCCCGTCCGGCAGCATTGACTCGATCCGGAAGCGGCGGCTGCCCACCGACAGCAGGTCCGAGGTCCCGTCATCGGCGGTCTCGACCTCGATGATCTCGGCGATCGTCCCGATCTCCTCGACCTCGGGAACGCCGGGCGATCCGGACGTCGCCTGCGTCTCCGTGCCCGACCGCAGCGCCACGACGCCGAAGGACGGGGTGCCGTCAGCCTCGTCGAGGTCAGTCAGCAGATCCCGGTACCGCTGCTCGAAGACGTGCAGTGGCAGTGGCATGCCGGGCAACAGCACATGGCTGAGGGGAAACAGCGGGATCACCTCGGCCACGGGGCCCACCGTAGCCGCGCCCGGCCCGCGTCCGGCCGCGTCGGTGCCGCGGCGAAGCACCGCTGTGCGGGACCCCCGTAAACTCGGCCCCGTGCTGCGCCGTCTCGATCTCACCGCCGCGTCCGCCGACCTGCGCCGGGTCCTGCCCCGCGCCCGGGTCGACGTGCATGCCGCACTGGAGGTCGTGACCCCGTTGGTCGAGGACGTCGCCGCCCGCGGCTACCCGGCCGTTCGCGAGGCCACGCTGCGTTTCGACGGCGTCGACGTACCGGATCCGCGCGTCCCCGCCGGCGCGCTGCAGGACGCACTCGACCGCCTCGACCCTGCCGTCCGGGCCGCGCTGGGCGAATCGATCCGCCGCGCGCGCATCGTGCACGAGCAGCAGCGGCGGGACACCGTCGACGTGCAGGTGGTGCCCGGCGGCACCGTCACCGAGCGGTGGATCGCCGTGCACCGAGTTGGTCTGTACGTGCCCGGCGGGCTCGCGGTCTACCCGTCCAGCGTCGTGATGAACGTCGTGCCGGCCCAGGTCGCGGGGGTCGAGTCGATCGCGGTCTTCTCGCCGGCGCAGAAGGAGTTCGGCGGTCAGCCGCACCCGACGATCCTGGCCGCCTGCGCGCTCCTGGGCGTGGACGAGGTGTACGCGGTGGGCGGTGCGCAGGCGATCGCGCTGGCCGCGTACGGCGATGCCGCGGCCTCGGTCGACCCGGTCGACGTGATCACCGGCCCGGGGAATGTCTACGTCGCGGCGGCCAAACGGCTGGTGCGCGGTCTGGTCGGCATCGATGCCGAGGCCGGCCCGACCGAGATCGCCGTGCTCGCCGACGCGACCGCCGACCCGGTGCACGTGGCGGCCGATCTGATCAGCCAGGCCGAGCACGACACCCTCGCCGCGTCCGTGCTGGTCACCGACTCGGTCGCGCTGGCCGACGCGGTCGATCTCGAGGTCGAGCGGCAGGTCGCGCTGACCAAGCACACCGATCGGGTGCGGACCGCGCTGTCCGGTGACCAGTCGGCCACCGTGATCGTCCGCGACCTGGAGCAGGGCCTCGTTGTGGTCGACGCGTACGCCGCCGAACACCTCGAGGTGATCACCGCCGACGCGCGCCGCTGGGCCGAGCGGGTGCGCAATGCCGGCTGCATCTTCGTGGGGCCGCACGCACCGGTGTCGCTGGGTGACTACTGCGCGGGTTCCAATCACGTCCTGCCCACCGGCGGCACGGCGCGGCACGCGTCCGGGCTGTCGGTGCAGACGTTCCTCAAGGGTGTGCACCTGGTCGAGTACAGCGCCGACGCGCTGGCCGAGGTCGCGCCGCACGTCATCGCCCTGGCCGAGGCCGAGGACCTGCCGGCCCACGGTGCGGCCGTCGCCGCCCGGGTCCGGTGAGCGTCGACCCGAACGTGGCCCTGCAGCGGCGCAACACGCCGGGCCACGCGCCGCAGGACGGCCACGACTGGACGCTGGACGCGCTGCCGCTGCGCGACGAGCTGCGCGGGCAGTCGCCGTACGGCGCTCCTCAGCTCGACGTGCCGGTCGCGCTCAACGTCAACGAGAACCCGTACCCGCCGAGCGAGCAGGTCGTCGCGCAGATCGCCGCGGCCGCCGCCGACGCGGCGCGCTCGCTCAACCGCTATCCCGATCGGGACGCCGTCGCGCTCCGCGCCGACCTCGCCACCTACCTGTCCGCCGACGGCGGCGTCGAGCTGGACGTCGACCGGGTCTGGGCGGCCAACGGCTCGAACGAGATCATGCTGCAGCTGCTGCAGGCGTTCGGCGGGCCCGGCCGTACGGCGGTGTCGTTCGCTCCCACGTATTCGATGTATCCCGAGTACGCGCGAGACACGCACACGGAGTGGGTGGTCGGGCGCCGTACCGACGACTTCGCCCTCGACCTGGGCCACGTCCGTGCGGTGCTCGAGGAGCACCGACCGTCGGTGGTCCTCCTGGCCTCACCGAACAACCCCACCGGCACCGCGCTGCCGCTGGCCGACGTCGAGGCAATTGTCGCCGCCGCCCCGGGCGTGGTTGTCGTGGACGAGGCCTACGGCGAGTTCCGCCGCAGCGGCGTGCCCAGCGCGCTCCGCCTGCTGCCGTCCTCGCCGCGGCTCGTGGTCACCCGGACGATGTCCAAGGCCTTCGCCCTGGCCGGCGGCCGGCTCGGCTACCTCGCCGCGTCACCCGCGGTCGTGGACGCGGTGCGCATCGTCCGGCTGCCCTATCACCTCTCGGCGGTCACCCAGGCCGTGGCGCGGGTGGCCCTGGCCAACGCCGGCGAGCTGCTCGCCGCGGTGGACGAGCTGCGCGCGGAGCGCGACCGCACCGTCGCCTGGCTGCGCGGGATCGGGCTGCAGGCGGCCGACTCCGACGCGAACTTCGTCCTGTTCGGGACGTTTCCCGATCGGCACGCCGTGTGGCAGCGCCTCCTCGATCGCGGGATCCTCATCCGGGAAACTGGCCCGGACGGCTGGCTGCGCGTGTCCATCGGCACGCCCGACGAGATGGCGGCGTTCCGCCGAGCACTGGAAGAGGTACGACCATGAGCCGAACCGGCCGGGTTGAGCGCCAGACGAACGAGACGAAGGTGCTCGTCGAGATCGATCTCGACGGCACCGGACGCACCGACGTCTCGACCGGCGTCGGCTTCTACGACCACATGCTCAGCTCGTTCGGCAAGCACGGCCTGTTCGACCTCACCGTCCAAGTGGCCGGCGACCTGCACATCGACGCCCACCACACCGTCGAGGACACCGCCATCGCGCTCGGCCAGGCGTTCGCGCAGGCGGCCGGTGACAAGGCCGGCACCCGGCGCTTCGGCGATGCGATGATCCCGATGGACGAGTGCCTGGTGCAGGCCGCGGTCGACCTGTCCGGGCGTCCGTACCTCGTGCACAACGAGCCGACCGGTGCTCCGCCCACCATCGGACCCGACTACGCGCCGACGCTCACCCGGCACGTCTTCGAATCGTTCGTGTATCACGCCGCCATCGCGCTGCACGTCACCGTGCACGCCGGTCGCGACTGGCACCACGTCACCGAGGCGCAGTACAAGGCCGTCGCCCGGGCGCTGCGCGCCGCGGTGGAGCTGGACCCGCGCGTGCAGGGTGTGCCGTCCACGAAGGGCGTTTTGTGAAGCGAGTCGTCGTCCTCGACTACGGCTCGGGCAACCTGCGCTCCGCCCAACGCGCGTTGGAGCGGGTCGGCGCGGACGTCACCGTTACCGCCGACGCCACAGCCGCCGCCGAGGCCGACGGGCTCGTCGTGCCCGGAGTCGGCGCCTTCGCCGCCTGCATGGCCGGCCTGGCCGCAGTCGATGCCAAGTCGGCGGTGGACGAGCGGGTGGCGGCCGACCGCCCGGTGCTGGGCATCTGCGTCGGGATGCAGGTGCTGTTCGACAGCGGGATCGAGCACGGCGTCGAGTCCGAGGGTCTCGGCGTCCTGCCCGGACGGGTCGAGCGGCTGGTCGCGCCGATCCTGCCGCACATGGGCTGGAACACGGTCTCCGCGCCGGACGGCTCGCAGCTGTTCGCCGGCCTGGGCGCCGACACCCGGTTCTACTTCGTGCACTCCTACGCCGTGCACGAGACCGACGGCTTGGTCACCTCAGCCGAGCACGGGGAGCCGTTCGTCGCCGCGGTCGAGCGCGGGTCGGTCAGCGCCACCCAGTTCCACCCGGAGAAGTCCGGCGACGCCGGCGCGGCGCTGCTCGAGAACTGGTTACACACCGTATGAGCGACGCTTGCGGAGCGAATCGACAGCACAGTGCCGACGGAGTCACTCCCCGAGCGGAGCGAGGGCAGGCATGAGCAAGGCGCGGCAGCTCGCCCGCGCCGAGCGGCAGCGCGAGATGGCCGAGCGGGCCGCGGCCCGGCAGGCCGAGCAGGAGAAGGCGGCGGTGGCCCGGAGCCGACGGGAACGGCGGGCCCTCACCTGGCGGCGCGTGCGTCTCTGGCAGCACGGCCCGAGTTTCCGTCGGCGGCGGGAGACCTGGGGTGCACTGGCCACGCTCGTGCTGCTGTCGCTGCTGCTGGTGTACCTGCTGAGCCGCTCGTGGGGCGCGGTCCTCGGCACCGCGTTGATCTTCGTGGTCGGCGCCCCCGTCCTGGTGCTGCTGTTCTTCGATCGGAGTCGCAAATGAGCCCACTGGTACTGCTCCCCGCCGTCGATGTCGCTGACGGCGCGGCGGTGCGGCTGGTCCAGGGCGCCGCAGGCACCGAGACGTCCTACGGCGATCCGCTCGACGCCGCGCTCGCCTGGCAGCGCGACGGCGCCGAGTGGGTGCATCTGGTCGATCTGGACGCCGCGTTCGGGCGCGGGGACAACCGTGAGCTGCTCGCATCCGTCGTCAAACAGCTCGACGTCGCCGTCGAGCTGTCCGGGGGAATCCGCGACGACACGTCCCTCGAGGCCGCCCTCGCGACCGGCGCGGCCCGGGTGAATCTGGGCACCGCGGCGCTCGAGTCGCCCGACTGGGTGCGCGCGGCGATCGCCCGGCACGGGGACAAGATCGCCGTCGGGCTCGATGTGCGCGGCACGACGCTCGCCGCTCGCGGCTGGACGCAGGAGGGCGGCGACATCTGGGAGACGCTGGCCCGCCTCGACGCGGACGGCTGCCCCCGCTACGTGGTCACCGACGTCCACAAGGACGGCACGCTCACCGGGCCGAACCTGCACCTGCTGCGCGACGTCTGTGCCCGCACCGACGCGCCGGTCATCGCCAGCGGGGGAGTGTCGTCACTCGACGACCTCCGCGCGATCGCCGCACTCGGCGACGTCGGCGTCGAGGGTGCGATCGTCGGCAAGGCGCTGTATGCGGGCGAGTTCACCTTGCCCGAGGCGCTCGCGGCGGTCCGCTGACGTGTCCCTCGCCGTACGGGTCATCCCCTGCCTCGACGTCGACGCCGGCCGGGTCGTCAAGGGCGTCAACTTCGCCGGGCTGCGCGACGCCGGCGACCCCGTCGAGCTGGCCCGCCGCTACGACGAGCAGGGCGCCGACGAGCTGACGTTCCTCGACATCACCGCCTCCTCGGCCGGCCGGGAGACAACCTACGAGGTGGTGCGGCGAACCGCAGAGCAGGTGTTCATCCCGCTCACCGTTGGCGGCGGGGTCCGCACGGTCGACGACGTCGACGCTTTGCTGCGGGCGGGTGCGGACAAGGTGGGCGTCAACACCGCCGCCATCGCTCGCCCGGAACTGATCGCCGAGATCGCGCGCCGCTTCGGTAACCAGGTGCTCGTGCTGTCCGCGGATGCCCGGCGGGTCCAGGACGGCGACGTCCCCACCGCGAGCGGCTTCGAGGTGACGACGCACGGTGGGCGGCGCGGGACCGGCATCGACGCGGTCGACTGGGTCCGTCACGCCGCAGACCTCGGCGCCGGTGAGATCCTGCTCAACTCCATGGACGCCGACGGCACCAAGGACGGTTACGACCTCGAGCTGATCCGGCTCGTGCGGGCCGCGGTCCACGTGCCGGTCATCGCGAGCGGCGGTGCTGGGGCGGTCGAGCACTTCGCTCCCGCCATCGCGGCCGGCGCCGATGCGGTCCTCGCGGCCAGCGTCTTCCATTTCGGCGAGTTGACCGTCGGGGACGTCAAGGCGGATCTGCGCGCGCAGGGGATAGCGGTCCGCTGAAGCGTAGGGTTTTCGCATGCGGGACGACGACGAGGTGCGCGAAGCGCCGCCTGCCGTCATCGGCGCCGTGGCTGCCGGCACCGCGCCCCTGCCGTTTCTCGCCATCTACGCGGTCATGTTCATCGTCCACGGCGGCTTCCATCCGGT